>DUEY01000029.1 GCA_011174795.1 Dehalococcoidia bacterium | reverse complement strand
GGTATGTTTGCAAACAGAACCATTGTTTGTTATATGCTATGGACTTGGATCTCGAGTCTTTGCAGAAGAACATCTATATGCTCAGCAGGATTGAACAGGAGAATGGGAGTGAAGGGAAATGGAGTGTCCTTCAGGGTGATGTCCAGACCTTGCCCTTTGATGATGGCACCTTTGACAAAATTATCTGTTCAGAGGTGCTGGAACATGTGATAGATGATGAGCAAGGGGTTCGGGAATTGGTCAGGGTGTTGAAGGACGGAGGAGAGCTGGCTGTTAGCGTGCCTGACCGAATGATGGAGACCATATACTGGAAAATATCAGAGGCTTATCATACAAATCCTGGAGGGCATATCAGGATTTATAAAAAGAAAGAGCTTGTTGATTTGCTGTGCCGTTATAATCTAACAGTCTATGCTGTTAGATATAAGCACGCCCTGCATTCCGTCTACTGGCTTTTACGCTGCCTGTTCGGGGTGAGGAGAGAGAAGGCATTTGTACCTGCTCTTTATCATAAATTCCTGACGTGGGAGATAGATAAAAAATCTAGATTTTTCCAGCGCATGGAAAGGCTCCTGGACCACTTCTTTCCCAAGAGTATCGTTATTTATCTGCGAAAAGAACCTGAGCGGGAAGCATAAGATTGGGCTAGCTCCACCGCCAGAATAAATGCCCGTCCTTCAGTTCGTATTTCAGGAATCCTTTTTCAAGCCAACCAGTCACGTTCTCGCTGATCTTCTGTTGTGAGTACGGTACAAGCCTGCTCAGCTTGTCCGCTAAGTCATTAACAGGATCTCCCTTATCTTCAATACTACCCAGGCTTTCAATTATATCTCCGCTGACCAAAGACCATGCCAAGGGACTGCGCCTCTTATCTCTTTCCAGAGCCGCCTGCTCTGCGGATTGAGTTCCAGCAAGAGCGTCTGGAGTAAGTCTCAGCCCCCTGTAATACTTATGGAGCGTCGCTGTTATATCCTCAGGGCTGGCGTCTTTGGTTCGTGTAACCGGTCTATTGGCATCGTATTTCGACCAATCACTCGTTAATATCTCGATACCGTACTCATCTGCCTTCTCTCTCACCTCAGTCCCCGGGAAGGGGGCAAGCACGTGTAGTCCATAGAACGTATCCAGTTCCTGGGCAAATCGCAGCGTCTGCTCAAGCGTTTCCTTCGTCTCGCCAGGCAACCCGATGATAAAGGATGCAAGTACATTAAGATCTGCATCATGCGCCATTTTTACACTGTCACGTATCTTTTCCAGTGTAATCTTCTTCTTAACTAGGTCTAGAATATGCTGATTCCCGCTTTCAATGCCATAGCAGAGCCAGGTACATCCCGCCTTCCGTAACTTCTGGAGGACATCAGGATTGACTGTATCGACTCTGGCAAAGACGCTCCATTCAAATTTCAGGTCTCTCGCAAGTATCTCATCACATATCGCGTGGAGGTGTTTGTGATTAAGGGTGAACAGGTCATCCTCAACGTTAACTTCCTTGAAGCCATACGTTAAAGCATGTTCGATCTCATCAACGACCAGTTGAGGGTCTCGAAATCGGGCTCTCCTGCCCCCCATCTTGGAGCCGACACAGAATATGCAGTTGAAGGGACAGCCTCTTCCTGTGACAAGGCTGCAGTGAGCGGCGAGGGCATGGTATCGCGACAGGGGGAACAAGTGCCTCGCCGGCAGCGGGAGCTCGTCCAGATTTGTGATCAAGCTGCGCTCACCGGTTACTTTTATTTCGCTGTCATCCGACCTGAAGGCGATGCCATCTACATATTCGAGATTTTTACCACTTACGATGTCCAGCAGGGTTTCCTCACCTTCGCCCCTCACCACGATGTCTATCCAGGGAGCCTCGTTGAGCGTTTCCATGGGGGCGAAGGTAACGTGGGGGCCGCCAATAATGGTAAGGATATCTTTGTCCACAGACTTGCAGAATTTAAGGATGTCTGAGGCAACGGGGTAATTCATTGTCACCGAGGTTACGCCAACGACATCCGGCTGATATTCATTAAGCTTACCTCTTATCTTATCCTTGGAATATTTTGATACCAGAAGGTCGAGAACGTCTACTTCATAACCCCTGTTTTCCAGGACAGCGGCGAGGTAAAGGAGACCCATGGGTATGATAGGAAATTCTGTGAAAGGATAAGGGGGATTTATGAGCAGTATTCTCATTTGTACCTCTAGAGGTGGGGGGATTTTTGGCAGCACCTGATTAATACGACATCGCTCAAGCTGGGGAGATGACGAGCCAGCCTGTCAAGAAGAGCGAGAATGAAGAAAGAAACCCTCTTGGGGGGGATGGAAAGAATCTTGTCCCAAAAAGGGGCACCCCAGAGAAATGATATACCCGAGGCCTCCTCGATCTCCATGTGAGAACTCAAAACATGTTTAATCAGGGAATAGTCAAATCTATAGGTGTGGTCTGGTGGTGTCTCCCATGCCTGTCTCTTATTCGGCTCTTTTCTAGGCAGGAATCTTGTTAAACGGTGTACTTTTCTCCCGAGTCGGTGGCCCAGGCTCTCGAAATTGGCGATAGAGATAACTGCCTTTCCTTCTGGCTTGAGGACACGGGATATTTCCCCCATGACCTTATAGGGGTCGGGGAAATGGTCCAGGGCGCCCTTGCACATAACCCAGTCGAATGTATTATCTCGAAACGGGAGGCTCTCCCCTATTCCCTGGATCAAGGCTATGTTGTTGCCGCTCTCAGCAATACACCTTTTACTGTGGCTAAGCATTGTCTTGGAAGGCTCGAGTCCAACAGGACTTCCGCCCTTGCGGGCTATTTGTATAGCGTCGACAGCCCGACCGCATCCTATATCCAGTATAGTACTGCCTTTTGCAGGGTCTATCTCGTCTATAGTTGCCTCGATCATCCTGTCAAATAAAAATAGCAGGTCAGGAGTGACTCGGGGAGGAACGACATCATCGTCATTCCAGTCAAGATCGACTATTACCTCTGCATCTTTGGCTAGATTCACTATTGTGTCACCTATGCCCGAATCTGATACTGTGCCTTGCCTTCCTGGTATAAATCACCACCGTACATATCGTTTATAACTACTGCTGGAAAGTCCTTGACCTCAAGTCTAAGAATAGCTTCGGGGCCAAGATCTTCATAGGCGATAGTTTGCGCCTTGGTAATGCTTTTAGCTATAAGCGCTGCAGCCCCGCCGACGGCAGCGAGGTATACCCCTCTGTGCTTTTTCAGTGCCTCTTTGACTGCCTCCGAGCGCAGGCCTTTGCCTATCATAGCCCTAAGCCCAACGGATAGCAAGCGTGGCGTGTAAGCATCCATCCGGCCGCTGGTTGTCGGCCCTGCGGAGCCGATTACATGTCCCGGCTTTGTTGGCGATGGCCCCATGTAGTAAATTGTCTGCCCCTGGATATCGAAGGGCAGTTGCTCGCCTTTGTCCAGGGTCTCAATCAGCCGTTTGTGGGCTGCATCACGGCCTACGTATATAACACCGCTGATGAGAACCTGGTCTCCGGCCCTGAGTTTCTCTATAATATCGGTGCTTATCGGTGAGGTAATTCTTTCCATAGCATCCTCCAGGGGATGGCAATTAATATTAATGCCATCATTGCTTAACGGTAAACTCGGGCACCTCTATCTTCGGCTTGCTCTCTGCAATTGGTTGGGCTGGAGTTGCGGGTTCCGGTTTCTTTCTCAAGCGGAGGCTATCAAAAACCATAGCCCGTTTCAGGAGTTGTATAGCAAGTGCGGGGTCAACGCCTTTGGGGCAAGCCTCTGAGCAAGCCCCGGCAAGGTGGCAGAGCCATACACCATGGCCTGAGTCCGCTTTCTCGAACCTCTGTTTGGCTCCTGTATCCCTGCGGTCGGTACAGTACCTGTAGCCCTGACACAGCGGCTGAGGCCCAAGGAAGAACTCGTCAGTGGATACGGTCGGGCACGCTGCCATACATAGCCCGCATTTCACACAATAGGCAAACTGCAAATAGGATTGCAGTTCTTCGCCTGATTGCAGAAATTGAGCTGTTAATTTGTTCAAATCACCAGTTTCTGCCATTACTATGTAGGGATCTATGGAACGGTGCTTCTCAAACAGGGGGTCAAGGTCAGCAACAAGGTCCCTGATAATGGGGAAGTTAGGCAAGGACTTGACCGTAATTGTATCTGTGTTCAGTTCCTCAACAGGCGTATGACAGGCAAGCATGGGGAAATTATTGATCAGCATCCCGCAGGAGCCACAGATACCCATGCGGCATGAACTTCGAAACGAAAGCGTGTTGTCCAGGTTTTCCTTTATATAGATGAGCCCATCGAGTACTGTTAAACCCTGCCTCATGGGGACAGTAAACTCCTGCATATAGGGCTTACTGTCCTTGCCGGGGAGATATCTCTGAACCCTGAAGGTTAAATCTTGCATTGTTGCTCCTTAGAGACTAAGAATAGGCTTTACTAAAAGGCACTTACCGGGATGTAGAGAGCATAGCCGAAAATAGCTAAACCAATAATCACGAGCGTGAAGTCAAGAGACTTGACTGAGAGCCTGGGTAGGGCCTCCAGAATAATCGTCCTCAATCCATGTATCCCGTGATATAGGCCGAATAGCAGAAGTATTATATAGAACACGAGCCAGCCGGAATTGGCTGCTCTGTCGGCGACGGATGTCCATTCTGTTACCTCTTCACTACCCAGATGTGAGATTATGAGGTGAGTGCCTACAAAAAAGAAGAGTGCTATGCCCGTAATATACTGTAGTATCTTTAATTTAGTCTCTCTCATTTCGTTCCCCTACGTCACAAACTCGACAAGAACATATATCGCCAGTGCCGCTATGATAAACAGCATTATCCATAAAATAGGGCGTCTGCGGCGCAACGAGTCAACGTATGGATAAACGGGGGGCTTGGGCTTACCCAGTGTGTAACCCAGGTGCTGCAATATGAGTCTGCCTCCGTTGAGAGCATGAATAATGAAAGCCGCCATTACCAGATATTCGCCGAATTTGAACCCGGGACCGCTGAAGAATGACATAAGGTCGGTCCAGCTTTCAGCGCCGCCCAGTCGGAAACCGTTCATGACCAAATGCAGGGTTATATAGAGAAGAAGA
Organism: Dehalococcoidia bacterium; assembly: GCA_011174795.1. Lineage (GTDB taxonomy): Bacteria > Chloroflexota > Dehalococcoidia > SZUA-161 > SZUA-161 > W281. Next base: position 9,091 of record DUEY01000029.1, on the reverse strand, counting down.
CCGAGACCCGTAATTCTGTGCAGGGTATATAGATATCTCTCTATCGTATAGTTACCGCCCCATATCCAGCCTTTGATACCCAGGCGATTCGGCAGGTGCCTATTTTCACCGCTCGTAGCGTTGGTTGTCATCAGTATTTCCTCTCTACAGGTTTCCACATTGTGATATTTGCAGGTATATAGTCCAGATGGGGCTCTCCGTCTGGGTTGTAATAAACCAGGGTATGCTTAAGCCAGTTAACGTCGTCCCGCTCGGTATAGTCTTTCCTTGAGTGGGCGCCTCTGGATTCGGTACGTGCCTTGCCGCCAACGACGATGACCTCTGCCAGGTCTATAAGGTTTATAGTTTCAACGAGTGACATGAGGTTGGTATTGTATATACGGCTGTTATCAGTAACCTTCACATGTTTGAGCCTGTCCCTTAACTCTCTTATCTTTGACAGTGCCGTTTCCATGTCCGTGCCGTTCCGAAAGACAGCGACGTTATGGTCCATTGTCCGTTGCAATTCCAGGCGAAGTGCGAACAGGTCTTCGCTTCCATTGCCGTGCCCGATATGTTCGAAAATGCGTTTCTCTTCATCGTCCACTATCTGCTGTGGGGTTGGGGGAAGCGATTTCTGGGCTTTGGCATATAATGCCGCCTTCTCGCCTGAAATCTTGCCCCAGACAAGGCACTCCGCAGTGGAATTGGAGCCAAGACGGTTCGCGCCGTGCAGTGATATACAGGCGGCCTCACCCGCTGCCCAGATGCCACTAACAGGCGTTGCCCCATCGATATCCGTATGGATGCCGCCCATGAAATAATGAGCTGCTGGCCTTACAGGTATGGGCTGCTCTATAGGGTCGATGAAGGCGAACTTGATGGCAACCTCTCTGATTAAGGGCAGACGCTCGTTTATCTTATCCGCACCCAGGTGGCGCAGGTCTATGTGTACATAGTCAAGCCCGTCTTCTCTGGTGAAACCTCTGCCCTCCATAATCTCGGTCATCTCGGAGCGAGAAACGATATCTCTGGGTGCCGTCTCCATCTTGGAGGGAGCGTACTTCTCCATAAACCTTTCATCTTTGTTGTTCCGAAGGTAACCCCCCTCGCCCCTTGCTCCCTCGGTAATCAGGATACCGTTGGGTATCAGCCCTGTCGGATGGAACTGCACGAACTCCATATCCTTGAGGGGTATACCGGACCTGTAGGCCATGGCTAGACCGTCACCGGTAGCTGTGAGAGAATAAGTAGTAAATCCAAACATGCGGCAGGCTCCGCCAGTTGCTATGACCAGCGCCTTACCTTTTATAAAGAAGAACTCCCCGCTGGTAAGGTCCCAGACCGTCAGGCCGGCGAAAGCCCCGTTATCTATCAGAATAGAGGTAACATAGCATTCGTCATACCGGGTGACGCGGTCATATTTCTGGAGAGTGTCATACAGGGTATGCATCTCGAAGAAGCCGGTCTTGTCCTCGGCGAACGTTGCTCTATCGAAGCTGTGTCCGCCGAATGCCCTCTGGCTTATCCGGCCGTCGGGACGTCTTGACCAGGGAATGCCCCAGTGGTCGAGTTGGACGATCTCCTCGGGACATTTTCCCACAAAAAGTTTTACAACATCCTGGTCGGCAAGGAAATCACTCCCCCGTACCGTATCCCACGCGTGAAGCTCGAGGCTGTCGCCTTCCTCTGGGTGAAGGACCGCTGCTGTGCCGCCTTCGGCGCAGACAGAGTGTGAGCGCATTAGCTGAACCCGGGAAACGATAGCGATGTCTAAATCATTATTGCCAACCCTGGCGGCTTCAATAGCCGCTCTCAGGCCTGCTATTCCTGAACCGAGAATAACTACATCGTGAACTATTTCCATCTATGAAAATCTCCGATAACCAGGTTATTATGTAACTGGTGGCTGATTACTATAAATCGGCTTCCTTATGGCGCGCACTATGGCACTGAAGATTAACAGCTACAGGAAGGCTGGCAATGTGGGCGGGGTATGTTTCAACATGAACCGCCAGCGAGGTAATCCTTCCTCCTACGCCACCAGGGCCGACACCAGTGGTATTGATACGCCGTAGCAGCTCATTCTCAAGAACGGCAACCTCCATATCTGGTGAAGGCTCACCAACTGTGCGCAGGAGTGCCTTCTTGGCTAGTATCATTGCCTTCTCGGCGCTGCCACCTATGCCAATCCCAACTATTGTAGGTGGACAGGGATTACTGCCTGCCTCCTCAACAGCACTTACGACGAAATCAATAACCCCCTGGCGACCCTGGGCTGGTTTTAATACGGTGAAGCGGCTCATGTTCTCGCTGCCGCCGCCCTTGGGGGCGACAATAATCTTTAACTTGTCCCCAGGCACAATCTCACTGTGAATGATTGAGGGGGTGTTGTCCTTAGTATTGACCCTGGCTGAGAACGGCTGGTCTACCGCAGACTTCCGCAGGTAGCCTTCACTATACCCCTGTCTTACTCCTTCATCGATGGCTTCATAAAGGTCGCCTCCTGTGATATGGACGTCCTGACCTATTTCCAGAAAAACTATGGCAAGGCCGCAGTCCTGGCATAGCGGCATTTCCTCTTTAGCTGCGATGTCAGCATTCTCGAGTATTTGGTCCAGTATCTGGCGCCCTACGGGTGATTCCTCCTCCTCGCGTGCTTTCTTGAGCGCAGCCAACACATCCTCTCCCAGGAAGAAATTGGCTTCTTTGCACAGACGGGCAACGGTAGCGGTGACGTCTTTAGCTTTGATCTCTTTCATATACGCACCCGCTATATTTTCATAATGTCGATAAGCTCTCTCACGGCATCCGCTGACTTCTTTAATGCTTTCTTCTCTTCAGGTGTCAGCTTTATCTTAACGATTTCTTCGATACCGTCCTTGCCCAGCTTTACCGGCACCCCTACAAAAACGCCTTTAACTCCGTACTCCCCGTCGAGGTAAGCGGCGCAGGGCAGGATTTGCTTCTTGTCCTGTACTATGGCGTCTACCATCTGGACAACGCCTGCCGAGGGGGCGTAGAAAGCGCTCCCGGTCTTAAGCAGGGCGACGATTTCACCGCCTCCTTTGACAGTGCGCTCCACTATCTTGTCGATTTTATTTTTGGGAAGCACCTCTGTTACAGGCACGCCGCCAACTGTAGCCATCTTGGTCAGGGGTATCATTGTATCTCCGTGCCCGCCCAGTACATAAGCAGCAACATCCTCCACCGATACTTTCAGTTCCATGGCAAGGAAAGTCCTGAATCTGGCTGTGTCAAGAATCCCTGACATACCTATAACGCGTTGCCGCGGGAAACCGCTTACCTTAAGCGCCAGTTGGGCCATGGCATCCAGTGGATTGGAGACAACGATGATTATACAGTTCGGCGATTTCTTTACCAGTTTCTGGGTAACTTCTTTGACTATCTTCATATTGGTGAGAACGAGGTCGTCACGGCTCATACCCGGCTTCCGCGGCACACCGGAGGTGATAACAGCGATATCTGAATCTGCTGTCTCCTCGTAGCTATTTGTTCCAATAACGTTGGAGTCGAAACCAACAACAGGTCCGCTTTCGAGGATGTCCAGAGCCTTGCCCTGCGGCATTCCCTCTATGATGTCCACCAGTACGATGTCGGCATAGCCACGCTCTGCCAGCCGTTGTGCGCAGGTAGCCCCTACGTTTCCGGCTCCGACCACGGTGATTTTTTTACGCATGATGTATTGCCTCCTCTAGCTTATTGTAAATAACGTCCTGTAGAATTCGGGGTCATTGGGGAGAGCTTGATGTCGTGGACAAATAGGTTACCCCTGAAGATAATTGAAACGATGGTGCTCTCTAAATTGCTGGCAGCTTTCTCTTCTCCGAGGTGCTTTAGCATCTTCGCTGCTGGGAGCATCATCGCTATAGGATTGACCTGTTCTTTGCCTTTGTAACGCGCTAGGAGATTCTATCTCCGCAAAGCTGGGCAGCAATATAATATCATATTGCTCTGGGTTTGTCACCAAGTTAATGCTTTGTAGGCGAAGCTACTGCTTTGGCATGATGATAAGGAGTCTGTGTCCTATCTCATCGATCTTGGGGAATACCTGGTGTCTTCCTAAATATCTGGCATTAGCAGTATAGAGTTACACCGCGTCTTTTAAGTTATCGAGAGCTTCCTCTGTGCACTTCCTAAATCAAGCCGTCGCTGCTATAATGCCAGCTAGGTTATGTCACCGCCAAGGATTTATCGCGTATCACCCTATCGGCTCCACAATTCAATCGATCGCCTACTTATCATATTTATCAGCTAGTGAACTTAAAGCAGTGAACTTCTTAGCTAGTATTAAAAAACGAAGTAAACCACTGTGGGTAGTGGCAGCGGGGTGCGCGCTCATTGGAGTAGTTGGCAGCCTTGATTTCCTGACGGGATATGAACTCGGATTTTCATTGTTCTATTTGGTACCCATTTCTCTCGTTACCTGGTTCAGAGGGTTACGCCTCGGAATAATGATATGCCTTGCCAGCGCTTCTGTGTGGCTGATTGCTGAGATGTCAGCAGGAATATCGTATTCGCATCCTGCTATCTACGCTTGGAATACCATAATCAGGCTTGGCTTTTTTATCACAGTCACATTCCTTTTATCGACAACAAGAAGAGCACTAGATAGAGAGAAGGAGTTAGCTCGTACGGACTATTTGACAGGTGCAGCGAATTCACGCTTCTTCTCGGACTTTGTAGAGATGGAGATTGACCGCTCCGAGAGATATGGACATCCATTTACCATAGCTTATATTGACCTTGACAACTTCAAGGCTGTAAATGATCAGTTAGGACATGCCACAGGTGACCAAGTTCTCTATACAGTGGCCAATCATATCAAAAAGAATTTACGTAAATCAGACGTGGTTGCGCGGCTCGGCGGAGATGAGTTTGCGTTGCTGTTGCCAGAGACTGGCCTGGAATCTGCCCAAGGTGCCCTCGCTAAACTTCAACACGGACTTGTAGAAGAGATGCAACGGAGCAATTGGCCGATAACATTTAGCGTTGGTGTATTGACATGTATTGATACGCCATCGACGACATACGAGATAGTTAGACTGGCGGATGATTTGATGTACTCAGTGAAGCGCGAAGGTAAGAACGCAATAAAATACTCCACGTACACGGCTAAAAAACAGAAGAAGAAATTGAGAAGAAATTAAGCTGAAAAGAGTCGTTAAAACTGCAACGCTCCTGTGGATATTATCATTAACAGGAGCGTTGGTAATCAGATGTCAACAACGAAGCAGGTGATATTTCAATAAGCGTAGATTTAACAGACCTATGCCTTCGTATCTATTATGGCGAGCACCTCTCCTTTTTTTACTGATGCTCCCGGCCCGTAGTTTACCTTCTTAATCACACCGTCTGTAGGTGCAGGGATGGCGTTCTCCATCTTCATCGCTTCCAGCAGGACGACGACGTCGCCTGATTTAACTCGATCACCCTCTTTTACCTGATAGCGAATCACGGTACCGGGCATCGGAACCAGTACAGCAACTTCGCCCTCGGCGATTGTGGTCGGGGCTTTTACGGGTGCCTTCGCAGGCTGGGGCGGCGCTTCTGTCTTAGGTGCGGGCTGCGCAGCAACCGGTGCTGCGGAAACAACAGGGCCGGTAACGGTGGAAGCGCCGGTTGGCTCCACCTCCACCTTGTAATATTCATCCTCGACGAATACATTGAAAGTTCTGATTCCCGGCCCCTTGGGCGGGGCTTCCTTTTCTCCCTTCTCCACGAGCTTGCCTGACAGGGCTTTGGCAATAAGCTCATCCTCTTTCTTTACTTGCTCAAGCGTCTTGGGCTTTACTGAATCCGGTACCGGCTCGAGACCGTACTTCCAGCGCAGGAATTTCATTCCTGTTTGAGGATAGAGAGCGTAGATAAGGACATCCCCTATGTCCTTGGCAATGTCCTTAGTGGCTTCTTTAGCCTTTTCCATCTCCGGTTCCAGCATGTCGGCGGCGCGGCAGGTTATCGGTTTCTCGCCTCGCTCGTAGCCCTTGAGCGCTATCTTCTGCACCTTGGGGTCAATGGGGGCTGGGGACCTTCCGTACATTCCGTATATATAATCCTTAACCTGACCTGAGATCATCTTGTATCTGCCGAAGAGGACATTCTGCACGGCTTGAATGCCTACAATCTGGCTTGTCGGAGTGACCAGAGGGGGATAGCCGAGCTCTTTGCGAACCTTGGGAAGCTCTTCATGAACTTCATGCAGCCTGTCCAGGGCGTCAGCTTCTTTAAGCTGCGATACCAGATTTGTGGTCATACCGCCGGGGACTTGGTGCATTAATACACCGGTATCGATGATTGACATTTTACTGGTGTCGACATGGCTCCGGTATTTGGGGGCTATAGCCTCGAAATGCTCGCCTAAATTAAGGAGAAGGCTCAGGTCCAGCCCGCAATCCCGCGGCGTTCCCTGGAGAGCAGCGACAATAGGCTCGATTGCTGGTTGCGAGGAGCGCAAGGCAAACGGGGCCAGCGCAGTATCGATAATATCAACCCCGGCTTCAACGGCCTTGAGGCAGGTCATTGATGCCATACCGCTGGTGTAGTGGTTATGCAGTTCCACAGGAATTCGCAGCTTTGCTTTCAGGGCTGTAATCAGGTCATAGGCATCATATGGTGAAAGCAGTCCTGCCATGTCTTTGATGCAGATGCTGTCGGCGCCCATGTCCTGGAAGATAAGTGCCTTGTTGACGTAGTAATCTATGGTGTAGACCGGTCCGCCCAGTTTATTCTCAGTGAGGGAGAAACTGAGGCAGGCCTGGATATGCTTGCGGCACGCTTTAATTTCCTTAAAGGAGGCTTGAACATTGCGCTCGTCATTAAGGGCATCGAAGACGCGGAATATATCTATTCCGACTTCAGCAGACTGGTCGACGAACGCCTTGACTACATCGTCGGCATAATTCCGGTATCCCACAAGGTTCTGCCCCCGGAGCAGCATTTGTAGTGGTGTATTGGGCATGAGCCTCTTTAGGCGGCGCACTCTGTCCCAGGGGTCTTCGTTTAAAAATCTTGTGCAGACGTCGAACGTGGCTCCGCCCCAGACTTCCATTGCGTGGAATCCGACCTTATCCATCTCGGGCGCAATCGCCTCCATATCCTCAATGCGTAGCCGGGTAGCAAAGGAGGACTGGTGTGCATCACGAAATGTGGTGTCACAAATCTTAAGGGGATTTTTTGCCTTTGCGCCTGTCTTTGCCTGCTTTGGCTTAGGCTTGGACTGTTGTTTCTGTGCGGACATTATATTAGCCTCCTTCGGACTGACATAAAATTCAATTGTTAAGCACTTTTTTAAGCCATTCTCCGCTGCCATAAGGTTCGCATTCTCATTATCTCTTCCCGTCCGGAGACAGACCAGAGGTTGAACGCTGTTGCTGGCCTCAGCCGCGGTGTCGCCGTCCTTCCAGCCCTCCCTTCCTCTTCCATATAGGCGTTAACAGCGGCCATCACGGCAGCTAAGGTCTTGTTTTTTTCCTTATCGGGAGCCTGAATGGCGCTCATAGCTTCAAACCGGTATATTTCCGTGTTTCTTGGGCGGTCTTGTTTCACGCTTGCTTGACAGGAACTCGAGCGCAGCGATTATCTTGGGGCGGGATTCATTTGGCATGATGACCTCGTCAACCAGCCCTCGAGCTGCCGCAATGTAAGGGTTATAGAACAGACCGCGGTACTCTTCAATCTTCTCCTGCTGTTTAGCCTTGGGATCAGCTGCCTCCGAGATCTCACGGCGATGGATAATCTTTGCGGCTCCTTCGGCACCCATGACCGCTATCTCAGCAGTTGGCCAAGCGAAGACCATATCGGCGCCGAGTTCCTTGGCACACATTGCAAGATAGGCTCCACCATAAGCTTTCCGCACAATCATGGTAATCTTGGGAACGGTTGCTTCGGAATAGCACCACAGGAGTTTTGCACCGTGCCGTATTATCCCGGACCACTCCTGGTCGGTCCCGGGAAGATATCCGGGTACATCGACAAGGGTGAGCAAAGGGATATTGAAGGCGTCGCAGAACCGGATGAAGCGAGTCGCTTTGTCAGAAGCGTCTACGTCCAGGCTGCCGGAGATGAATAAAGGCTGATTAGCTATGATACCCACGGTTCTCCCATTCATCCGAGCGAAGCAGATAATCATGTTCTCTGCATAGGCGGAATGGGGCTCAAGAATCGTGCCGTTGTCCACTATAGAGCGGATGACATCTTTCATATCATAGCTCTGGCGGGCAGAATCGGGGACTATGGTATCAAGATTGGTGGCAGTGCGGTTGGGGTCATCACTGGTATCGAGGAGCGGCGGGTCCTCCATATTATTGGGGGGCAGGTAGCTCAACAATGCCTTAATCATCTCGACAGCATGGGTGTCGCTCTGGCAAGCAAAATGGGCTACCCCGCTTTTGCTGTTATGTACCGCAGCACCGCCCAAGCCCTCGAAGTCGATCTCCTCACCGCTCACCGTCTTGATAACATCGGGTCCTGTAATAAACATGTAGCTGGTTTTCTCAACCATGAAAAGCCAGTCGGTCATGGCGGGGGAATAGACCGCTCCTCCAGCGGTAGGACCCATTATCGCTGATATTTGAGGGATAACCCCTGATGCACAGGAGTTGCGGAAGAATATACTGCCATATCCCGACAGGGCATCAACGCCCTCCTGAATACGAGCGCCGCCCGAATCGTTGAAGCCCACGACCGGGACGCCCATCTTCATAGCGAGGTCCATGACCTTGCATATCTTTTTAGCATGCATTTCTCCCAGAGTCCCGCCTCTGGAGGTGAAATCCTGAGAGTACGCGCATACCGGCCTGCCGTTTACAGTGCCGTGGCCAGTGACCACGCCTTCGCCAGCGATAAAAGCATCTTGCATATCGAAGTCGGAACAGCGATGGCGAATGAACATGTCGAGTTCGCAGAAACTTCCAGGATCAAATAATAGATCGAGCCTCTCCCTTGCTGTTAGCTTACCAGCCTGGTGCTGTTTCTCAACCGATTTCGGACCACCCTGTGCCTTTTCCTTCTCTTCCCTCTCTTTTAGTTCCTGAAGACGATCGAAAACAGTTGCCATCAGGCTTCTCCTTTCTGTGCCTGACTATTTCTT
>DUEY01000028.1 GCA_011174795.1 Dehalococcoidia bacterium | reverse complement strand
CTGGTTACGAGTGCCAACCCCGCAGCCAAAATAGATGAACTGCTCGGCGGGGTGAAGCAGCACATGGGGTAGCTGATATGACAAAGGTAAAGATTTGCGGCATAACCAACATCGATGACGCCCTGGCGGCTGTAGCGTGCGGTGCTGATGCCCTGGGGTTCGTATTCGCACCAAGCCCAAGACAGGTGACCACCTCGGTGGCTAGTAGCATCGTAAGCAAGCTTCCGCCGTTTATCTGCAAAGTAGGAGTCTTCGTCGACGGCGAGCTGGCGCAGGTGCGGGAGACCATGTCCCTCTGCAATCTCGACCTGGCCCAACTCCATGGCGATGAAGACCCCGCCTACTGCGCTGCGCTTTTCCCCAGAGCGATCAAGGTGTTCACCGCCAATAGCCTGCCACCCGGTCAGGTGTTGGAACGTTACCGTGTTGCAGCATATATGCTTGATAAGGATAAAAGCCTTCCCGCCAATCAACCGGCGCAAAAGCAGCTATGGCGCCTCGCGCATGAGATGAGCAGCCGTGGCCCGGTGATACTGGCCGGGGGGCTCACTGCGGAAACGGTGGGGGAGGCAATCGAGATAGCCCGCCCCTACGCTGTCGATGTCTCCAGCGGCGTGGAGGCGGAGCCGGGGAAAAAAGACCACGATAAACTACGCGCCTTCATGGAGGCCGCAGGAGCAATTCCTGAGTTGCCACGATATAGGAAATGACGGAGAACGAGAACACGATGAAACTACCGGACGAACAAGGCCACTACGGGCCCTACGGGGGCAAATTCGTGCCTGAGACCCTGATGCCTGCCTTGAGCGAGCTTGAGTTGGTCTATACCCAGGCATGCGCCGACCCGAATTTCTGGGAGCAGTTCAATGCACTGTGCCGCGATTATATTGGCCGCCCCACACCCCTTTACCATGCCCAGAAACTGTCCCAGAAGCTTTGTGGGGCACAGATCCTGCTCAAAAGGGAAGACCTTGCACATACAGGCGCTCACAAGATCAACAATACGCTGGGGCAGGGGCTACTGGCTCTGAGGATGGGTAAGCGACGGATAATAGCCGAGACCGGCGCCGGGCAGCACGGGGTGGCGGTAGCTACCGTGTGCGCCATGCTGGGGCTGGACTGCGTCGTCTATATGGGTGAAGAGGATATTCAGCGCCAGTCGCTGAACGTTTTCAGAATGAAACTGCTCGGCGCTGAGGTGCGCTCGGTTTCCTCGGGAAGCCGTACCCTTAAAGACGCCATCAACGAATCCATCCGCGACTGGGTGACCAATGTGCGCACTACTCACTATCTGCTGGGCTCCGTTGTTGGCCCCCACCCATATCCCATGATAGTACGCGATTTCCAGTCGATAATAGGGAAAGAGACCAGAGAGCAGTTAATTGAGGCACATGGAAGGCTTCCTGACTGCATAGTTGCCTGCGTGGGGGGAGGCAGCAACGCTATCGGCATCTTTCATTCATTTATCAGGGAGCCCGGGGTAAAGCTTATCGGTGTCGAGGCTGGTGGGCTTGGTCTGGGGAAGGGCGAACATGCCGCCCCGCTGGTGGCTGGAGACCCGGGTGTACTCCACGGTGCCAAATCCTACCTGTTGCAGGACGAACATGGCCAGGTGAGAGACACACGCAGCATCGCACCCGGTCTGGACTACCCCGGGGTCGGCCCTGAGCATAGCTACTATAAGGATACAGGTCGGATAAGCTACGTCGCGGTCACAGACGATCAGGCGCTGGAGGGTTTTAAACTCCTGGCTACTACCGAGGGTATAATCCCCGCCCTCGAACCTGCCCACGCTGTCTATCATGCCTCACAAATAGCACCCGAAATGGGTAAGGACAAACTCATGGTTGTTAACCTGTCCGGTCGGGGCGACAAAGACATCTCTATTGCAGCAGAAGTGCTAGGAATGAGCCTGTGAGCAGTATCAAGGACATATTCAATAAGAAAGGGCACAAGGCGCTGATTGCCTACCTTACCGTGGGCTATCCCAGCGTGGAGGCAACCCTGGAGATGGTCCCCTTAATAGCATCCTCGGGGTGCGACCTCGTAGAGCTGGGTATACCTTTCTCCGACCCGCTCGCTGATGGCACGACGATTCAAAGGGCGAGCTACCACGCCCTGCAACAGGGGACCACCCCGGAACTCTGCCTCGAAGTAGCTCAAAAACTGAGTGCAGAGGTGGGCATTCCCCTCGTTTTCATGACCTATTTCAATCCGGTGCACAGATATGGACTGGATGCTTTCTGCCGGGACTGCGCCCTGGCAGGTATCAGCGGCCTTATCGTCCCAGACCTGCCACCCGAAGAAGGCGCAGAGCTGGAAGAAATATCCCGAAGCCATGGCATCGACCTCATCTACCTGCTTGCTCCCACAAGCACAGACGAGCGCATCGCCCTGGTAGCTGAGCGGTCACGTGGTTTCATCTACCTTGTATCCCTTACCGGCGTCACAGGGGCTCGCGACACATTACCCCAGGAGCTGGAAAGCTTCGTCTCCACAGTGCGAAAGAGAGCCCGCCAGCCTCTCTGTGTCGGCTTCGGCATATCCACTGCAGACTTGGCGCGCCGGGCGGCAAAGGTCGCCGATGGCGTCATCGTGGGCAGCCGCCTGATACAACTGCTCGAGGAAAAAGACCCTGCCCCCAAAGTACGCTCTTTCATAGAGAGCCTGAGGAGCGCCCTTCAAATTCAGTCAATGATATCGGGAACTGAACGGTGAAAAGGAGGTCGTACATGTGATATACTACGTAGCTGAAATCTTTCGGCCTATAGCTGTAAGCCCATAAATTTAAAGGAGGAAGAATGGACACAAAGATTATCCTGACAGAAAAGGAAATACCGACTTCCTGGTACAACATTCAGGCCGACCTGCCGGAGCCGTTGCCACCCCTGCTGCATCCAGGCACTAAAGAGCCCACTATCCTGCCGCCGCCGCTTTTCGCCTCGGCTCTAAACGAGCAGGAGTTCAGCAAAGAGCGCTACATCGAGATACCTGACGAAGTCCTGGAAATTTACAAGCTGTGGCGACCAACCCCGCTTTTCAGAGCCCACCGCCTGGAAAAAGCGCTCGGCACTCCGGCCCACATCTATTACAAGTACGAGGGGGTAAGTCCCGCAGGTAGCCACAAGCTGAACACTGCCGTGGCACAGGCATACTACAACAAGAAGGAAGGTATCAAGCGGCTCACCACGGAGACCGGAGCCGGCCAGTGGGGCAGCGCCCTGTCAATGGGCTGCCAGTTCATAGGACTAGAGCTAAAGGTCTACATGGTCAGGGTCAGCTACGATCAGAAGCCCTATCGCCGCATCCTTATGGAGACCTGGGGAGCTACATGTGTGCCCAGCCCCAGCGAAGATACCGAGATAGGACGAAAAATCCTGGCGGAGGACCCGAACTCCACCGGAAGCCTGGGCATCGCTATCAGCGAGGCGATAGAGGATGCAATAGGCCGCGACGACAGCCACTACTCGCTGGGAAGCGTTGTAAATCACGTACTGCTGCACCAGACCGTCGTCGGGCAGGAGGCTATGAAGCAACTGGAGAAAGCCGACGCCTATCCTGACATCATCATCGGCTGTATCGGCGGCGGCTCGAACTTCGCCGGCGTTTACCTGCCCTTCGTCAAGGACAAGATTACAGGAAAGAAGCCCGACCTGCGTATCATCAATGTCGAGCCCCAGGCTTGCCCCACAGTCACCAAGGGGCCCTATACGTGGGACTTCGGCGACGTCGCAGGGATGGCGCCGATTGCATTGATGAATACCCTAGGTCACACCTTCGTGCCCCCTCCGGTACACGCCGGTGGCCTCCGTTACCACGGCATGGCTCCCATCATCTGCCACCTTGCCAAACTCGGATTCGTCGAGGCACAGGCTGTATACCAGATACCTACCTTCGAGGCAGCGGTGAAGTTCGCCCGCACCGAGGGTATCCTACCGGCACCGGAGCCAGCACACGCTATCAAGGTTGTTATCGACGAAGCAATTAAGTGCAAAGAATCAGGTGAGAAGAAGAACATACTGCTCGCTCTGAGCGGACACGGGCACTTCGACCTGGGTGCCTACGATCAGTACCTCTCAGGCAAACTCGAGGATTACGAGTACCCCGAGGAGAAGGTGAAGGAAGCGCTCAAGCAATTGCCCCAAGTACCCGCATAGTTGCTTCGTCGAGCAGTTCGAGTCTAGGTTAATAGAGAGTACGAGGCAAGCCCTTGGCAACAGGGGCTTGCCTCGCTGTTTTTCTCTATTCAGGAGTCGCTGACCGTTGCGCCTCAGGGGCTGAGAGTGCTAATATAGACGTAAGTGTAGATAAACAGCATTCAATACGGAGAGATTAGCTGATGGAACTCGTTGAGAAGATGCTGGGCGGCGATGAGCGTTCCCTGTCGCGCCTGATTACCATGGTGGAAAGGGAGACCCCTGAAGTTCCCCAGATAATGAGAGCGATCTGCTCACATACAGGGCAGTCATATTGCATCGGGGTCACCGGCCCTCCCGGCAGCGGCAAGAGCACCCTCGTAGACAGAATGACAGCCATAGCCAGGGAAAAGGGATTGCTGGTGGGCATAATAGCGGTTGACCCCACAAGCCCCTTCACCGGAGGAGCAGTGCTCGGCGACCGCATACGGATGCAGCAGCACTATCTCGACAGCGGTGTTTTTATTCGCAGTATGGCAACCCGGGGCAGCCTCGGCGGACTCCCACGCTCGGCTCGACGAGTAGCCAAACTCCTGGACGCCTTCGGCAAGGATATCATCATATTGGAGACCGTGGGAGTAGGGCAGACCGAGCTGGATGTCATAGAGGCTGCGGATACAACCGTCGTTGTCCTGTTCCCCGGCGGCGGGGACGCGATCCAGACCATGAAGGCCGGTCTGATGGAAATCGCCGACATCTTCGTGGTGAACAAGGCCGACCGGCAGGGTGCAGACCAGGTAGTCGCAGAGCTTGAGGCAATGCTCATGCTGAACCCGAAAAACTCCGATTGGCGAGTGCCCGTTCTGACTGCCGAGGCGCTAAACAACGTGGGCATCGACGAGATTTTCCAGGCGGTCGAAAGTCATCGCAGCATGCTTGAGTCCACAGGGCAGCTCTCTACACAGCGCCGGGAGCAATTGAAAAAGGAGTTGCTCCAGGCAATCGAGCAGGGCGTCAGCGAGCGCCTTTACAGGCTTATGGAAAAGGATGAAACCTTAATCAAGCTCTCGGAGAAGGTGGGAAGAGGCGAAATCGACCCCTATTCCACAGCCGTTGATATCCTGAGCAACCAGGCTATGCTGAAGGATTGGCTGTCGAAGCTTAATAATCGACGTTAACCTTGACAATGCCTCGCAGAAGTGGTAAATTGCGTCTTCGCCTCGGGTTGGCGAACCAGCGAGAAGAGGTCAGGACCGCAAGTAGGGAGTAAAAATAGTAATCCTGCGATAGCGGTCAGGCCTGCTGGCGAAGGGTAGTCAACCCGGGGTTACTTATCTCCACACACCGCTACCCCCCCCTTTCACCTCTTAGGTCTAGCTTCCCCAAGGGCGTTTCTTGGTTCCAGGATACGATGGTTCCCACTAACACATTGCGGGGCTGCGGTTCTCCAGATTTGCCAATGTTGCAGTGATGTGGTAGAATCGTGGGCGATTTTAAAACTAAAATGCCCCGCTCGCCTAGGGGGAAAAGGAGAGTAAACCACCCCCAGCGGGCGGGGTTAGCTGGGTGACTCACCCAGCTTTATTCATATTTTACAACTATATTATACCATATGGCACACAGAAAACCAATTATTTACAGACATACCGTTCGGTCATGGTTGGTATGATTCTTAAAGTATCGTGTTTTAAAACCGTTCGTGGTGAGCTTGTCGAACCATGAACGCCCTTCGACAGGCTCAGGGCGAACGGAAAATAATTGCCTAAACTCAACTATATACATCAACTAAAACCGAACGGTACCCGCCTTGACAGGCATCGGGGGCGTTCCTATAATCGGAGTCCGACGGGGAAACCTGAGAAGGAGTGTACAGCATGAGCAAGAAGCCAGGCCAAGGCCGCACCGGCTACGAGACGATTCTCTTCGAAACGAAGGGACCGGTGGCTACCGTGACCATGAACCGGCCCGAGAAGCATAACGCGTGCAGCATCAAGATGTTCCAGGAGATCGACCACGCCCTGTCGCTGGTGGAGGGTGACGAGAGGGTAAGGGTCGTCGTGATTACCGGTGCCGGCGACAAAGCGTTCAGCGCCGGGGTGGATTTCGATGAGCTGGATTTCAAGGCTATCAAGGAATCGACCGCCTTCATCGATACTGACGCCAGGATGTTCCGCCACATCGAGAACATCCCGCAGCCCGTTATCGCCGCCGTCAACGGCTATGCCTACGGCTACGGCTGCAAGATAGCCATTGTCAGCGATATCGCCATCGCCTCGGACAGGGCGCGGTTCGCGCTGCAGGGGATAAGGGTGGGAGCGGTGCACGTTATGATGCTGGGGAGAGCAAGGGGCACGCTGGGACGCGGCAGGCTCGGCTACCTGCTCCTCTCCGGGGAGACTATAGACGCCGCCCAGGCGGAGCACTGGGGCATAGTGGCTAGGGTCGTGCCTCACGCTAAACTCCACCCTGAGGTCGAGAGCCTGGCTCAGACCATCGCCGGCTACCCCGCCCTGGGCGTCCGCGCCATAAAGAAGATGCTCCACCGCGGCCATGATGACGACTACCGCTGGGAGGACCTGCTCAGCCCCGGGCTGCTTCTCCTCGAGGACCTCAAGGAGGGCCGGCAGGCGTTCAAGGAGAAACGCGAGCCCAAGTTCAAGGGCAGGTAGAGAATGAAGATGGAGATGTTCGACCTCACGGGCAGGGTTGCCGTGGTCACCGGCGGGGGCACGGGGCTGGGGGAGGCGATCGCCCGCGCGCTGGCGGATGCCGGCGCCTCGCTCGTGCTCTGCGGCCGCACGCTGGAGACCCTGGAGAAGGTTGCCGCGGATATAGAGTCCGCCGGGGGCAGCGCACTGGCAGTAAAAGCGGACGTCACCCGCAGGGACGAGGTAGATGCCCTGGCGGGGAAGGCACTAACCGAGTTCGGCAGGGTGGACATCCTCGTGAACAATGCCGGCATAAATATAGTGAAGCCGTTCCTCGAGCTGGCGGAGGAGGACTGGGATGCTGTGCTTGACACCAACCTCAAGGGCTGCTTCTACTGCTGTCAGGCGTTCGGCAGAGGCATGGTCGAGCGCAAATCGGGCAGCATAATAAACGTTGTCTCCGTGTTCGGGCTCACCGGCTTCATGAACCTCGCCCCCTATATCGCGAGCAAGGGAGCGATAGTCCAGCTCACCAAGGCGCTGGCGGTGGAGTGGGCGCGGCACAACGTGAGGGTCAACGCCATCGCCCCCTCCTACATCGAGACCGGGATGGCGAGGCGGGACATCGAGTCCGACGAGAGGATACACAAGTTCAACCTGAGCAAGATACCGATGAGGAGGGGCGGCAAACCGGAGGAGGTTGCGGGGGCGGCGGTATTCTTGGCATCGGACGCCTCGAGCTTTGTCACCGGCGAGACTATCGCCGTCGACGGCGGCTGGCTCGCCTGGTAGCGATGGATTTTCAATAGGAACCCTAGATTTTTTGCGCAGTGAGGAAACCGGAGGCCGTGGCCTCGAGCAGCTTGCCCGGCTCGGCGCAGTCACCGATCGCATACACGACCGTGCCCTTACCTGAAAGCTCTTCAGCCAGTTCGGTATTTGGCTCGAGTCCTCCTGCTAAAACCACCGAATCGGCTTCGACGAGCTCGATTGAACCGTCTTTTTCTATCCTAACGCCTTTGTCTGTAATCTCCACTACCCTCGCCCCGGTCTCCAGCTTAGCGCCGGCCTCCCGCAACTGCTTCATCCACACCCACCTGTGAACAATGCCGACGTCGTTGCCGATACGCTGGGACTCCTCGATTATAGACACCTTCTTACCGCGCTCCACGAGGGTCACCGCAAGTTCGCAGCCGGCGAAGCCCCCGCCTATTACCGCAACCCGCTTTTTGAAGGGGAAACCGAATCTCAGCATCCACCTGATCAGCGAAGGTTCGTAGAAGAAACGCACGAACAAAGCCCCGAGATTTGAAAGCATCCTCTGCCCAATTCCGCCCTTCTTGAAGCCACGGCCGGCCAGCAGCTCCTTCAGATCACGGTGATTAAGCACGTTGGCACGGCGGCTGCCGGGCACGTCCAAGGTTGGAGCCATCCCCCCGGCGGCCAGAACGACGATATCCGGTTCCATCTCGTCGAGAAGGGCAGGGGTCACTGCGGTGTTCAATCTCAATTCGATGGGAAGCGACTTCACCAGCCTGTCCAGGTATTCAACTACGTTCCCAATCCTCCGATTGGTTACGGCAGCCAAAACTAAAAGACCGCCCAGCCTGGGTGCATGGTCGCAGAGGGTCACCTTGTGGCCTCTCAGGGCTGCTACCCTCGACGCTTCTATTCCGGCTGGCCCGCCGCCGACAACGAGCACGCGCTTGCTCTCCGCCGCAGGCGTCTCAACAGGGTATTCATGCTCCCGACTCAGCCTGGCATTGACGCTGCAGTATATCGGCGGCCCATCCGAAGCCTCGATGCAGCGACAGCAGTTCATGCACGGCCTGATATCGGCAAGCCTTCCCTCCTTTGCCTTGTTCGGCAGTTCCGGGTCGGCGAGCAGCGCCCGCGCCATGTATACCAGGTCGGCCTTGCCCTCGGCCAGCACTCTCTCAGCAACGAGGACGTCCTGAATCTGGGTGCCCGCAGCGACGGGAATACCCACCGCCTTCTTCACCGCTGCGGCCAGGTAAGCCCAGGCCCCCTGGGGAACGTCCGTCTGTATGATTGGAACAGGGGCGTTATGCCAGCCGGACATCACATCGATTTCATGGATACCGGCCTTCTCCAGGATTCGTGCCATCTCAGCCGTATCGTCAGCGGTGTACCCGCCTTCGAGCAGGTCTGAGCCGCTGAGCCGGCAGGTGTAAGTGTAATCGCTCCCCGCCTTCGCCTTCATGTTTTCCACGATTTCGAGCAGCAGCCTCATCCGGTTCTCCAGGCTACCGCCGTACTCGTCATCACGCTTATTCGTCAGGGGGGAGAGGAACTGGGCAATGATATAGCCCACACTCGCTATTACCTCGACGGCGTCGAAGCCAGCCTCACGTACCCTCCGGGCACTATCGCCGTAGGTCTCTACCATCGCGTGAATCTCGTCCAACGTGAGTGCCCGCGGCATAGTGGGCTCCCGAGGGCCGCCGAGGCGGAAGGGGGTTCCGGGACGCCCGGAGAGAGAGACCCCCGAAGGTCCAACAATCTCAACGGGGCCATCTCCGAACGCCCAGCAGTAGCCAACTCCAATCTGCGCGTATGCTTTAGCCCCGTGGGTGTGTATCGCGGCGGTTAACTCCGCCAGACCTTTAATGAATCGGTCGTCATACAGACCCAGCATAGGGTCCTCGATGAGCCTGGTGGCCGTGCAGCTGATGCCGATAATGGCCACACCGCCCTTCGCCTTCTCGGCATAGAAATACTTCAGGCGGCTGATAACCGCCTCCTCGGCCTCCGGCGGTGACACGGCCATGGCCGGCATCTTTATCCTGTTCTTCAGCTCAAGGTTGCCCACCCTGATGGGCTCGAACAGCTTGGTAAGTTTTGCCATCGACGTCCTTCGAGGGCGCGGAGCCTCTTTCAGCTACAGCGCATCTGCTTTTCTATTCTAAACGTACCGCCTCCTCATGTCCAGCCTGGGGGAATTGACACCTTGCTGGGTCTACTTTATGCTACTGATACAGGCGAGGAGGTCTCGGGGGAGATGGTAACTATCAGGTCAGCCACCGAGGGGGATATCCCCAGCATCATTGACCTTTACCGAAAATTGATTATCCACACCTCTCAGTTCGAGATGGACAGGAACGTCTCGCTGGACGACTACCGGAGGGTATTCGCCGAGATCTGCGACGACCCGAGGCACGAGCTTCTCGTCGCGGAAAACGGGGGCGAGGTCACGGGCTCGGTGGTGCTGCTCATCGTACCGAACCTCTCCCACAGCGCCACCCCCTGGGCTCTCGTTGAGAACCTCATCGTCGATCCCCCGTCACGGCACAGGGGTATCGGCAAGCAGCTCTTGGAGTACGTCATCGCCCGGGCTAAGGAGAAGGGGTGCCACAGGGTGGAGGTGATGAGCGATAAGAGGCGGGAGGAAGCGCACCGGCTATACCGCTCCGTCGGCTTCGATACGTCGGCTTACGGCTTCCGCCTTTACTTCTGATAGAGTAAGAAAAATCTGGAGGCTGTGAAAATGGAGGATACGGGATATGTAGGGACGCTGAAGGTTGCCGGGGTGCAGATGGAGCCCAGGCTGCTCGATAGAGAGGAGAACCTGGCGAGATGCCTCGAGTCGATGCAAATCGCCGCCAGGGAAGGTGCCAGGCTTATCGTCTTCCCCGAGTGCGCCCTGACCGGGTATATGTACTCCAGCCTCGATGAGGCCATGCCCGTCTTTGAAACTGTACCCGGGACCAGCACCGAAATGCTCATCGCAGCCTGCCGCGACCTCAACGTCTATGTGGTGGTCGGGTTGCTGGAAAGGGACATCGACGACTGCTACAACACGGCGGCGCTCCTCGGGCCCTGGGGGGTGCTGGCCAAGTACCGCAAGCTGCACCTACCTCACCTGGGAATCGACCGCTTCATCAATCCCGGCAACATGCCTATCGAGGTCTGCGAGACGGAGATAGGGAGGCTGGGGCTCGGCATATGCTACGATGCCAGGTTCCCCGAACATGCCCGTGTGCTGACGCTGAAGGGGGCGGACATATTGGTTCTTATCGCGAACTGGCCCGAGCCCAGCATTGTGTTTCCCCAGTTCATCATTCCCACGAGGGCCATCGAGAACCACGTCTTCTGTGTCGCGGTCAACAGGGTGGGCGAGGAGGGGGGCGAAAGGTTCATCGGCCGCAGCGCTATCCTGAACTGCCACATGGGGGAGCCGCTGGCGGTGGCAGGCGAGGATGAGGAGGAGATAATCTACGCTGAGATAGAGCCGGCGGAGGCGCGCAATAAGCACATAGTATTCGAGCTGGGGCGGTACGAGCTCGACCTCGATAAAGACCGCAGACCCGAGCTCTATGAAATCATCAGCGAGCACACGGTAGAAGAGCCACCCGCGTGGGAATAGGTTCTGCTGAACAAAACTGACGTTTGTTCACTCCAACGATTCGTCTTCCTTCCGCCTTGTTTCAATAGGACTGCGGATTGTAAAATGGAGCAGACAGATCGGGTTAAGCGAAAGTAACTGCCGAAGAGATAACGATGACAAGCACACCAGCCTTTGAAACAGGTGTATGGAATGCCTGGATTCTCATTGTTCCCTATCTATTGGTGAACTTCGGATTGCCTTTCTTCTTTGTTGGCAGGAAATCTACCTTCTGGTCATTTCCGTCATATACCAGATTTGAGAGGATGTGCCTGGTTACCCAACTGCTCTTCATGGCCGGCTTGTGGATTTACAGCATTTTGTTACCATTGACGATTGGCACGGCCTGGTTCTATGCCGGACTCCCAATCTATCTCCTGGGTTACGCTTTTATCACCATCGCGATGCTGACCTTCATCGCTAACCCTGCGGATGTACCGAATATTACAGGGCTTTACCGCATCTCGAGGCATCCCATGTACCTCGGTATAATTCTAGTATACATTGGCATCGGCATAGCCAGTGCTTCCTGGGTTTACTTATTGCTCGCTTCTCTATACCTGGCCACATATAGAAACGCTTTTGTGATACCGGAGGAACGTTTTTGTTGTGAGAGGTTTGGCGATTCCTACCGTGAATACATGAAGAGAACCCCGAGATGGATAGGGATACCGAAATCGGGTTCAAATAAGCAACCCTAATTGTCAACACTCGGATTGCTGGATAGCAATTCGTAAAAAGGCTTGCAGTCTAAAAGGATTCCAATAAGTTTTTTGGAAAGCCCTACGTGCCGGGTTAAAACCGGAAGGAGAAGAGCATGGAGAGCGCGATTGCCAGGGCACTGTCTCTTAAATACGGGCCTTTGGCTATATTGCTGACAAACGAAAAGCCTGTTGGTGCCAGGCAGTTCAAGGAAGGAAAGTTCGGCTGCGTTATGGCTATGCTGGCTGCAGCCGTCCGCGGAAACTTTGTCGTATTCGACCGCAAGACCTTTGGCTGCCCCGGCGGCGGCACCGGACTGGGATTCGGAAACCAGTATCTGAACTTCCCCGGAGGCGTTGAGGGATTCTGCTACTTTTTGTCAGAGGGCTGCGAGCAGTGGGAGCCGGGCATGCGGCTGGTCGAGGATATAAAGCCGTTCGTCAGTGAGGATATCTATGATGATTTTGTCCATGGCGAAAGATACGCGAAGACCCCGGAGCTGGTGAAGAAGTTCGTTGAAAACCTGCCCATAATCGATGTGCCGTTTGAGTATGTCGTGTTCAAGCCGCTGAAGGATATAGACCCGGAGAAGGAAAGACCCGAGGTGGTTGTCTTCCTCGCTGATATGGACCAACTCTCCGCACTGGTGGTCCTGGCGAACTTTGATAGGGCCAACAATGAGAGCGTGATAATTCCCCAGGCCGCTGGCTGCCAGTCGATCGGCATCTATCCCTTCAGGGAAGCCCGGCAGGAAAGGCCGAGGGCGGTGGTCGGACTTGTCGATATCTCCGCAAGGGTTCAGATGAAACGCTCGCTTAAAGTTGACTTAATGACCTTCGCTGCCCCCTTCGCTATGTTCCGGGAGATGGAAGAGAACGTCCCTTGTAGCTTCTTGGTGAGAAACACGTGGCGAGAATTGATGAGGCTTAAAGGGCAGGGCGGATAGCGCAATTCATAAATGATCAAACTGGTGTCATTAGGTGACCCCAATGTAGCTTCGTCATATCCAATACTTAGGCTATTTGTAAAAGTAGGTGCTACTGGTGCCCGAAGGCTGAGTGTCATTCTTCCGCTGGAGTCCTCCTTCGTGCATTCGCGCGAAATCCAGAGTAAAATGGTCGTGTCTCTCGCTTCTCAGGCAATGGACTGCGGCGGTGGTGTGGGGATGAAGCATGCAGGCTGTTTAAGGAACGATTCGGGAAAGATTATAACGAGAGCAGCGTGGGCAAGAGAGTATCGCTTCCTTAGCTTGTGAGAAGGGCACGAAGGGATCCTATGAAAGTCATCGGCATTTGCGGGTCTCCAAGAAAGGGCAACACAGAGTGGATGCTCAGGAAGCTACTGGAAGGTGTTGCCAAAGCCGGCATAGACACCGAACTTATTCTGCTCAGGGAGAGAGATATAAAAGCGTGCGATGGGTGTTTGAGTTGCGAAGCGGGAGGCAAGGAGCGAAAAGGGGTTTGCAGCATACAGGATGACATGCAGCAGATTTACCCCAGGCTGATTAAAGCCGATGGCCTGGCTTTTGGCACGCCGGTCTACTTTGAAATGCTGTCGGGCCTTCTCAAGGGCTTCATGGACAGAACCTGCCCTATCTGGCCAAGGCTCGAGCTGAAGCCAATTGTCGGCATAGCCGTTGCAGAAGAAAGTACCGGAAGGGTAATCCATAATTTGAGAACCTACGCTTCTGTCTGTGGTATGCGATGGGTAGGCCACGTTACTGCTTTGGCAAAAACCCCGAAGCAAGTATCGAATGATAGAGGTGTTGAGAGGCGGCTTGCTATGTTAGCCAGGAAGCTTATTGATGCACTAATGACCTGATGTTGTACGAAAAGCCAAATGGTATGATGAAAAAGGAGTTGTATGCTCTGCGAACAGGAGGTGGGTCATGAAACTCAGCGCCCGGAACGTTCTCAAGGGGAAGGTCAAAGAGGCGAAGCCCGGAGTGGTCAATACCGAGGTGACAATCGAACTTCCCGGTGGATTGGAGATAGTGTCAATCATCACCAAGGCTTCCGCTGAGAACCTCGCGTTAGCCCCGGGTAAGGATGTTTATGCCGTAATCAAAGCCTCCCATGTCATGCTCGCGGTTGACTGAAACGCAGCAGGGAATCCTTAACCGGCAGGACGATGCCTCTTACTCCCGCGTCTCTGTCCATCTGGCTATGAATTCGTCCCTGTCCACACCCAGCTTGGCCATCATCTCCATGCTGGCATCGATTATCTCTGCCCAGGGAAGATCCTCGTAGTGACCGTGCTGCTTGATATACTCGATGTGCAGCTTCCCGTCCCTGTTGCTGCGATGGAACTTGGCATCGCTGACGCCATCGAATTCCACGGGGATGAACCCGCCCGCCTTGCAGGTTTTCAGGTCATATGCCGGGGTGGCGATGACCCAGCTGTCGTCGATATACAGCTCGGCCCAGCCGTGGTAGACGAGCACATTGCTGCCGAACATCTTCTCGCTGAATTCCTTCGACATCAGGTGATTGCGGATGTCGGCGAACCCCAGGCGCGCTGGTATCCCCACGGCTCGCGCCAGTGCGGCGAGCAGTATAGCTTTCTGGTAGCAGAACCCGTGGCCTCTCTCCAGGACCACGCTAGCCCGGTTGTCATGAAAGTCGCCCGGAGCGTAGGGGTTGTATTTGATCCCGTCTCTGACGAAGTAGAAAAGTGCCACGGCCTTCTCCCTGTCCGTTTCCAGCCCATGGGTCAGTTCTTGCGCCTTCGCTACTATCGACTCCGTATCGCAGTCGATGATCTCGGTGCACGTGAGATAGTTTTCCATAGCTATAACTATCATCCCTTGCTCGCCAAGCAATGTCAAGGCGTGCATACTGTCCTCAAACTTGCATTCGCGTTTGAAAATGCGCGTTGGCAATTTGCATAGAAGGCGTATAATGAGTAAGCCCTGGCTTTTGCCGGGGAGGACTCACAACCTGAAAGGAGGGAATCTAATGCCAACCTACGTCATGCTCAACAACTTCACGCAGCAGGGCATCCAGAAGATCAAGGATGGCCCGAAACGGGT
>DUEY01000027.1 GCA_011174795.1 Dehalococcoidia bacterium | reverse complement strand
CTCCTCAGCGAGATGCTCCAGTTCCTGCTGAACCATGATATCGGGAAACTCCACATTGGCAAGGTCGACCACGGCATTAAGCGCCTTCTCCTCAATCTCGCTCCTAGCCTCCAGTTCTTTTTTGGACTTAATGTTAGCAGTGATCGTCTCCCTAAGGGCATCCATGGTGTCAAATCCCTGTCCCAGGCTCTTGGCGAACTCGTCGTCCAGCTCAGGAGGCTTCTTCTCCTTTATCTCATTGACCAGAACCTTGAATTCACACTCCTGACCGCCGAATTCCTCCTGTCCCTCAGGCAATCTCAGGGTGAAAGTCCTCTCCTCACCCTTCTTCGCACCTTCGAGTTGCTCAGCGAAGCCAGGGACAGGCTGGGGCTGGTCGGGCGATAGCTGGTACCACCCCTCTTTTTCACTGGCGATGCTCTTATCTCCGACCTTGCCCTCCACCTCGATGGACAGCAAGTCGCCGAACTTGGCTGCCCGCTCTACAGGCTCCCACGGTGCCTGCGCGTAGCGAATTTTTTCCAATGCTTCCTCTACCTCCACATCCCCAACAACCACCTCCTCCGGCTTGAACTTAATCTGGTGATAGTCACCCAACTCCACAGTAGGCCGTACCGGGACAGTGGCCTTAAACGCCAGTGGGTTTATCTGTATAATTTCGACCTGAGGTTGCGCGATAGCATCGACCTCGTGTTCCTCAATCGCCTGCTCGTAGACCTCCGGCAGAAGGTGCTCCGCAGCATCCTCGACCACAGCGTCCCTCCCGAAATACCGCTCCAGCACCGCAGGCGGAGCTTTCCCCTTGCGAAAACCGGGAACAATCGTCTTCGAGCCCATGCGGCTATAGGCTTTCTTTATCGCCTCCTCCATCTCCTCCGCTTCCACCGCGATATTGAGGACCACCTGGCCCCCCTCGATCCTGTCTGCCGTTACCTTCATATCGCTCCTCATTATAACACGAAGCACTCTCGTCGTGAAGAATCAGGGGATAAGTGCAGCCTCAGCGCGGATCAATCCTCGCTGAGATTAAGATGCAACTCCCGGAGTTGCTCGGGAGGAATAGGTGAAGGTGAATCCAGCATCAAATCCATAGCGCTCTGTGTCTTGGGGAAGGCGATAACCTCCCTGATGCTCTCTTCACCCGTAAGCAGCATGACAAAACGGTCGATTCCCGGAGCGATGCCGCCATGTGGGGGAGCACCGCACTCGAAGGCTTCAAGGAGATGTCCGAACTTCTCCTCGGTCTCCTCACTGGTGTAGCCAAGAACCTGGAACACCTTCTCCTGCAGCTCCCTGCTATGTATCCTGATCGAGCCGCTGGAGAGTTCGGAGCCGTTACACACGAAATCGTAGTGCCTGGACCGTACCTTCCCCGGCTCCTTCTCGAGCAGCGGAATATCCTCGTTCCTGGGAGCCGTGAAGGGGTGATGCATCGGCTCCCATTTACCTTCTTCGTTCATCTCAAACAAAGGGTAATCCTGGATAAAGGCGAAGACCATGAGATCGGGGTCGACGAGCTCGAGGCGCAGCGCAATCTCAGAGCGCAAGCCGCTCAAGACAGCATCAACCACCTTCGGTTTATCCGCGACTATAAGCAGCAGGTCCCCCATTCTGGCACCCAGACGCTGGGCAATCTCCACGATCTGTTCCCTGGTCAAATACTTGGCTGCCACGGAGTGAACCTTATCCGGTGCCAGTTGAGCGAGGGCTTCTTCAGGTGCTCCCTCGAGCGCCATAGTAACTAGCCCCTTGGCCCCGAGACTGCGGGCGAAGTCGGTTATCTCTGCCATCTGGCTGCGGGTATAGATAGCGCAGCCTGGAGCGGCGAATCCCCTGACCTTTCCCCCCTCACTGGTGACCGTGCGAAATGCAGCAAACTCGCTGGCAGCGAAAATATCCGACAGGTCGGCGAGCTCCAGTCCGAACCTCAAATCAGGCTTATCGCTGCCGTACTTCTCCATCGCCTCCGCGAAGGAAAGACGGGGAAAAGGCTTGACCAGCTTCTTATGGGGCGCTATCTCCTCCACCAGTGCGGTAAAAAGCTCCTCCATCAGGTTCAATACATCATTCTCGTCGACAAAGCTCATCTCAAGATCGAGCTGGGTGAATTCAGGCTGGCGGTCAGCTCTCGGATCCTCGTCTCGGAAGCAGCGTGCTATCTGAAAGTATTTATCGTATCCAGCCACCATAAGAAGCTGCTTCAACTGCTGCGGCGACTGGGGTAAGGCATAGAACTTGCCACTGTGGATTCTGCTGGGTACCAGATAGTCCCGGGCCCCCTCCGGTGTGCTCTTTATTAATACAGGGGTTTCTATCTCGATAAAGCCCCTGTCATCGAGGAAATCACGCATGAACTTAACTACGCGGTGACGCAGGAGCATATTACGCTGCATCCGCTCACGCCTGAGGTCGAGGTAGCGATACCGCAGACGAAGCGCTTCGTCAACTTCTACCTCTTCGTTTATATAGAACGGTGGCGTCTTCGCCCTGTTGAATAGTTCGATATCCTCAGCGATAAACTCGATGTCGCCTGTTGCCAGGTTCTTGTTCTCCGTCCCCGGAGGGCGAAGTTGAACCTTCCCCCTCACCTGAATCACGTACTCATTTCGCAGTTCGTTGGCAATCGTGTGGGCTGCGGGTGCTATCTCAGGATTGAAGACCGTCTGTACTATCCCCTCGCGGTCGCGCAGGTCGATGAATATCAACCCCCCATGGTCTCGCCGCCGGTTAACCCAGCCGGCAACGGTCACCTCGCGGTCAACGTGATCCTTGCGCAACTCCCCGCAGTATTGAGTCCTCAATGCGGTCATGGCACAGATTATAGCTGATTATCCGCCGCTTTGTAAACGTAACTACCCTTAACTATAAATAAAAAGAGCACTCACTTCTGTGGCTTCATCACTCACAGCGAACGTAAGGCTCTGTATTGAAAATCTGAGCGAATAAAGCGGCCAGCTATACTATTTTTCGGCCTTCTTCGACCGTCTGCTGCAGCTTTTTAAGCTCGTTCTGCACCGCCTCGATCTTGGCCTCGCTGTCCCGCAGCCTGAGTCGATAGCTCTGTATCGTCTCATCCTTCATCTGTAACTGGCGGTGAACATCCATTATCCAGCTTACCACAATCTGCCATGCCTCCTGCGGACTGAGCTCGCTCAGTTTCCCCAGAGCCTGAGACAGACGCTCTTTCCTCTGCTCCTCATCAGCAGGTACCACAGTCCGCTCCTGTCCCGCTGTATGAGTCCTCATATGGCCACCGAGGGCATGCCAATCCTCGAACTCCTTCCCGCACTCTTTACACTTGAACACAAGTCCCTCCCGCAGAGCTCATAATACAAAGTTTAACACACTACAAGTATTCACGCAATGCCGTTGTATTTCATTTTTACACTTTGTATTATTTACCCAAATTGTCAATAGCACAAAGTAAAAATGACGCATAGAGGTATATTATGATCAATAGCTGACAAAATTAGGGTATAGCACACACCTATAACACAGAGTGTTACTGAATTAGCGCCTTGTGCCGCGTAACATCGCAACGCTCTACCCTACTGTATTACCATCCCACCAGACTCATAATACCTAGGGCAGGAATGTACCGGATTTAGCCCCTAAGGCCTAGTAGTCCTATGCCCTTCCTTTACGTCCCTCAAAAAAACGCTCAGATTTGGCTCTCAGAGCTTCGTAGTTTTTTTGCCTGTTTCTAGCTCCTTTTTACCCATTTTTAGCCTCTCACAGCCAATTCTGGCCTTTTTCCCGTTTTTACCTATCTTGACCCGACTGATCCCCATCTTACGTAGAAGAAATCAGCACTAAGAAGATGGTCAGATGTTTGGGCGTCTAGGCGTTCTGCTGTTTCTATGTTATGATGTCTGGCTGTCTGGATGAGCCTCTTGCTGGGAAAATTATCGCGCTCCCTCCCCCACCGCGACACCCACTCGGTTGACTTGCACCTTCGCCAGATGATACCCTTAATTCACCATACGTCGATAAAAAGAGGGCTGCGATGTTCAAGACCAGGCTGAACGACCTCTTGGGTGTCGAGTACCCCATAATCGGTGGGGCGATGGCGTACCTGAGCACCGCTGAGCTTGCAGCAGCGGTCTCCAATGCCGGCGGTTTCGGGCTCATCGCCGCTGTAACCCTCACCCGTGAGGAGTTAAAGGAGCAGATACACACCTGCCGCAGCCTCACCGACAAGCCCTTCGGGGTCAACATCGCCCTCATTCACCGTGATCCCGACAAGATAAACCAGGATATCGAAGTCGTCATCGAGGAGGGTGTCAGGTTCGTAGAGACCGCCGCACTCAGCCCAGAACCTTATGTAAAGAAACTCAAGGATTCCGGCATCACCGCACTTCACAAGTGCGCCACGGTCAGACATGCCAAGTCGGCAGAGCGAGCAGGTGTGGACGCGGTTACCCTCGTTGGCTTTGAGGCAGCTGGACATACCGGACTGGATGACCTGCCCCTCTCGATCATGGTCCCTCAGGCAGTGGATGCCCTGAAGATACCTGTGATAGCAGCAGGTGGAGTTGGCGATGGGAGGGCTTTCGTCTCCGCCCTGGCGCTGGGCGCCTCAGGCGTGCAGATAGGCACCCGGCTTATGGCATCCCGGGAGTGCCCCGCTTGCCATACGTTCAAGGAATGGATCGTCCAGACTCAGGCAACCGATACCGTTTACGTGGAGCGCTCGCTCAACAGGGCTTACCGCGTGCGCAGGAACAAAGCTGCAGAGAAGGTGCTGGAACTCGAGGAGACCGGCGTCACTATGCTCGACCTGCTGCCCTACATCGGCGGCGACAGGTTACGAAAGGTGCTCTTCGAGGACGATGTCGAGGCCGGTGTGGTCCCCTGCGGACCTGTGGCAGGCATGATCGATAGCGTGATGAGCGTCAGGGAGATCATCGACCGCATCGTAAGCCAGGCAAAGGACATCGTGGAGCGCCTGAGTTCCAATTAGCTGGTATACCAGTGCACTGGTATTAAAAGAATCTATAGAGTTCTGATAGCCGACGGCTGAAAGCTGCATACTCGAATCAGACTTGATAAGTTTCAATATTAAGCTAAAATGACTCTATATCCCGCCAGATTATCGGGGAATTCTTGAAAAAGGAGAGTTGCTTTGGAGTATTTCTTAACTGAACAGCAACAGCTCATCAAGAGCCTGGCTCGGAGAATCGCCGAGGAACGGATACTTCCCGTCAGAGCGGAGCTTGACGAGACGGAGGAGTTCCCCTGGGCAATAGTCAAGGATATGGCCGATGCCGATCTGTTTAGAATCTTCATCCCCGAGGAGTACGAAGGCCTGGGGGAGGGTTGTTTCGCCCTCTGCATAGCCATCGAGGAACTGGCCCGGGTGTGCTGCGGAGTAGCACTCACCTACGCCGCCGACGCACTGGGAGCCATGCCCATACTTCTCTACGGCAGCGACGAGCAGAAGCAGAAATATCTCCCTGATATAGCCAGCGGAGCCAAGCTCACTGCCTTCGGCCTCACTGAGCCCAGTGCCGGCAGCGACGCTGGCGCCATTAAGACAACCGCCGTGCTCGATGGAGACGAATACGTGCTCAACGGCACCAAGCAGTTCATCACCAACGGCGGCGAGGCTGAAATATACACCATTATCGCCCTCACCGACCCCAGAAAGGGCAGCCGCGGCGCCAGCGCCTTCATAGTTGACAAGGGAACGCCCGGTTTTACCTTCGGCAAAAAGGAGAAGAAGATGGGCATCCGTTCCACCGCTACCCGCGAGCTCGTCTTCCACAACTGCCGTGTGCCCAGAGAGAACCTGCTGAGCAAAGAGGGTCTCGGATTCATCCTGACCATGAAGACCCTGGACTCCTCCCGCCCAGGCGTCGGCGCCCTGGCAATAGGACTCGCCCAGGGAGCCCTCGAGGCAGCAGTAGCCTATGCCCGGCAGCGAGTGCAGTTCGGCCACCCCGTATCCGCCATCCAGGCAGTTCAGCACCTTCTGGCAAACATGGCAATGGAACTTGAAGCCGCCCGGGCGCTGGTCTACGCCACAGCAAAGACTATCGACAGCGGTGCTAGGAACTTCACCGAGGAAGGCGCCATGGCCAAGGTCTTCGCCACCGATATGGCGATGAAGGTGACCACAGATGCGGTGCAGGTGTTCGGCGGCCCGGGCTACATGCGCGACTACCCCGTGGAGAAGATGATGCGGGATGCCAAGATCAACCAGATATACGAAGGTACCAACCAGGTGCTGAGAAACGTAATCGCCCTTGAGTTGTTGAAAAGGAAGGCGCTGCGAGAATGAACTTCGTCGTCTGCATCAAGCAGGTACCGGGCACCACAGACATCAAGATCGACCCCGAGACCAACACCCTAGTGCGGGAGGGTGTTCCCAGCGTCATCAACCCCTTCGATACCTATGCTCTGGAGGAAGGCGTACGCCTCAAGGAGAGATGCGGGGGCAAGGTTACCGCCATCAGCATGGGCCCTCCCCAAGCGGAGGAGGCACTGCGAGAGACCATTTCTCTGGGCATCGACGAGGCTATCCTCATCAGCGACCGCGCCTTCGCTGGCTCCGATACCTGGGCGACTTCCTACGTCCTCTCCAAGGCTATAACTAAAATAGCGGACTACGACCTTATTATCTGCGGCCGCCAGACGCTGGATGGAGACACCGGTCAGGTTGGCCCCGGGCTCTCCGAGATGCTAGGGGTACCCTTTGTGGCCTACGTGAGCAAAATCGAGGAGATCAAAGAAGGATACCTGAAGGTGCAGCGCATGGTCGAGGAGGGCTATGAGACCATGGAGATGTCCCTGCCCGCGGTGATCACCGTCGTCAAGGAGATCAACGTGCCACGGTTGCCGTCCCTGCGCGGTTCGATGAAAGCCAAGACCGCTCAGATACCCGTCTGGACAGCCGAGGACATCAGCGCCGATACCGACAAGGCTGGCCTCACCGGCTCCCCTACCCGTGTGGTCAAGATATTCTTCCCCCAGAGGACACACAAGAGCGAGATGCTCCAGGGGAGCACGGAGCTGCAGGTAACACAGCTTATGGAGAAGCTGGAGGAGATAATCTAGGCAAAGCTTAAGCAGCAATTATGATTAGCACACTTGAACCCAGAGACCTCGGGGACATCATCAGCGATACCTTTGGAATCTACAGAAGGCATTTCATCGAGCTATCGGCCATCACGGCTGTTGTAGTGGTGGTTCTGGGGGTTTTGAGTGGTATCGCTGCCCTGCTCGCACCCGAAACCGACAACGGCGCTATTGAATTGACCCCCCTGCTTTTCTTCCTCAGTATACTGGACTTCGTATTAACAATCGTGGCCTGCCCATTGATGTATGGCGCCCTGTTCCACGCTGTATCGGAGCAGCACTTCCGCCAGCCGGTAAGCTTCAGTAGAGCCTATAGTTACGCATGGAGAAGGCTGGGAGCACTGATAGTATCGTTGATCATATATTATCTGGCTATCTTCATTATGGCGATAACTATTATCCTCATCCCACTGGCCATTTACTTCGGCGTACGCTGGGCATTCTTCTGGCAGGCGGTTTTGCTGGAGGGCTTCGACCCGGTTGCCGCCCTCTCGCGCAGCTCAGCTTTAGTCAAGAATAACTGGTGGCGGGTATTGGGCATTACAGTCGTCGTGCTCATTATAGGTGCAGCCATCAATGTCGTTTTCTGGGCGATTCTGCGGATAGCACCGACAGTCGGGCCGACAATCGGCTCGACACTGGGAGGTATCATAGCAGTCCCGGTAGTTATAACCGGTGTCACTCTGCTCTACTACGACCTGAGGGTAAGAAAGGAAGGGTATAACCTCGAGACGCTGGCGAAAGAGCTGAATATCGATACCAGCGGGCACGCCGCCTGACACGGACTTTGAGAAATAGCCGTAAGCGCGAGGACAAAGCATGTCGATATGGATAGACGCTGAAAAATGCACCGGCTGCGGCTCCTGCGAGCCTGTCTGCCCCTTCGGTTTGATAGAGGTGGTGGATGATATTGCCCAAATCAAGGAGGGCTGTAACCTCTGCGGCGCCTGCGTGGATGCCTGCGACTACAACGCTATCATTATCGAGGAGGTCGAGCAGGAGGTCAGCGAGGGGTTTCAGGGCGTCTGGGTGTTCGCCGAGCAACGGAGCAGCAAACTGAAAAGTGTTTCCTACGAGCTGCTGTCAGAGGGACGGAAGCTGGCGGATAAGCTGGTAAGCGAGCTCTGCGCGGTATGTTTAGGCCACAACGTCGAGGGAGCAGAAGGGCTCGTCGCTCATGGAGCCGACAAGGTCTACCTGGTTGATGACCCCGCGCTGGCGGACCACCAGGAGGACTACTACACCGGTGCGCTGGTAGACTTGGTCCGCAAGCACAAGCCTGAGATACTGCTCGCCGGCGCCACGGCCATGGGCCGCTCCTTCATCCCCAGGGTAGCGTCCATTATATATACAGGACTCACCGCTGACTGCACCGGCCTCGATATCGACCCTGAAAGCAAACTCCTGCTGCAGACACGTCCAACCTTCGGCGGCAATGTCATGGCCACCATCACCTGCCAAGCGAAACGTCCCCAGATGGCCACCGTCCGCCCCCATGTGTTCAAGAGGTCGGAGCCTGATAATGGACGGAAGGGCGAGGTGATAAAGGTGGACTTCCACAAGGAAGTTGTAACCTCGAGGACCAGACTGCTCGAATTTGTTGAGGACCTTTCCGAGAGGGTTAAGCTCGACGATGCCGAGATCATCGTCTCCGGAGGCCGTGGCCTGGGGAAGCCGGAGAACTTCCAGATTATCAAGGAGTTGGCCGAAGCTCTGGGGGCAGCTATGGGCTCATCACGCCCTCCCGTGGACGACGGCTGGATTTCCTACCCCCACCAGGTCGGGCAGACGGGAAAGACCGTCTGTCCCAAGCTCTACGTTGCCTGCGGCATCTCGGGGGCGGTCCAGCATCTGGCGGGCATGCAGACATCCGAGGTTATCGTCGCCATCAACGAAGACCCGAATGCACCGATTTTCGAGGTGGCCACCTACGGAATCGTGGGCGACCTGTTCGAGGTGGTGCCTATGCTGACCGATAGGCTGAAGAAATCGCGCGGGCTCACGTAGTGCCCACTGCAAAGCTGTATCGTCACTTGCCGAGTTCGGAATACCAGCGGACGGTCTCATCGAGACCCTGCTCAAAGGAGATCGAGGGCTTCCAGTCCAGCTCAAGCCCCGCCTTACCGCCATCAAGGGCATAGCGCCGGTCATGCCCAGGACGGTCCCGGACGGAAGTTATCAAATCCTCGGTCTTCTCCATAATCTGCAGAATTTTGCGCGCAAGCTCGATATTAGCCCACTCGTTATCGGCGCTTATATTATATACCTCCCCCGCCTTGCCCTTATGCATGACCATATCCACCGCCCTGCAGTGGTCGAGGACGTGAATCCAGTCGCGTACATAGAGCCCATCGCCATATAGAGGAACAGGCTTATCATGCAGAGCGTTAAGTATAACCGTGGGAATGAACTTCTCAGCATGCTGCCGTGGCCCGTAGTTATTGCTGCAGCGTGAGATAACGACCGGCAATCCGTAGGTCCGGTGATAGGCCCGAACAAGCAAGTCGGCAGCAGCCTTGCTGGCAGCATAGGGAGAATTAGGGCGGAGAAGCGAGCCCTCATTGAACCTCTCTGGAGAATCGAGTTCCAGTGCGCCATAGACCTCGTCCGTAGAAATCTGGTAGAAGCGTTTTATCTCACGCTGGAGCGCCGCATCGAGCAGAACTTGGGTTCCCACGACATTGGTCTCGATGAACACCTGCGGCTCGAGTATGCTTCTATCGACATGGGACTCGGCGGCGAAATTTACCACCACATCGATGCCCTCCATCAATTCGCCCATAAGCGCCCCATCCTCGATCCTCCCCTGAACAAACCTGTGCCTGGGATTTTCCATCACTCCCGCGAGGTTCTCCAGGCTGCCAGCATAGGTGAGAGCATCGAGGTTTATTACCTCGTAATCGGGATATTGCTCCAGGATGTAATGAACGAAGTTGGAGCCGATGAAGCCGGCACCGCCGGTTATAAGTAGTCTCATAATACAACCAGCTTTCTTTGCACCGCTCAAACGTCAGCTTTTTTCGCCGCGCTTCTCTGCTTCAGGTAGTCTCTCAGAGCCCCTCTCCACGAAGGCATCTCCTTCCCCAGAAGCTGCGGAAGGGGAAAGGGGTCAAGAACACTGTTCAGGGGTCTTCTTGCGGGTCTGGGAAACTGCTCCGTGGTTACCGGGACCACCTCTACATCCATGCCGGCGAGACGGAAAATATCACGGGCGAAGTCGTACCACGTGGTAGGCTCAGCATTGGTTATATGATAAATCCCGTAACGCCCGGTTTGAATAAGCGCGACGACAGCCTCAGAAAGGTGGCGGGTCCAGGTGGGACATCCTCTCTGGTCACTTACCACGGATGCCTTCTCATTGCTTTGTCCAAGCTCCAGCATAGTCTCGATGAAGTTTGTGCCATGGTGCCCGAAAAGCCAGCTGGTGCGAATCAGGAAAAATTTATTCAGAAGCCACAATACATATTTCTCGCCGAGGAGTTTTGAGCGACCGTAGACGCTCACCGGATTGGGAATATCATATATGGTATAGGGGCCATCCTTGGTGCCGTCGAAGACGTAATCGGTGCTGAAATGAACAAGGGGGATATCCTTTTCCTGGCACATCAGGCACAGGTTCTGGACGCCCAAGCCATTCACCATAAGCGCCTGGGCCACCTCCTCCTCAGCCCTGTCCACCTTTGTATACGCGGCACAGTTAACGATAAGCTCCGGCCCGAAGCTATCCGCAGTAGTTCTAACGACTCCCAAATCGGTATTGTCGAGTTTATCGTGAGGAAGCGCTATTACTTCATATCCCTGCTCTGATAGACAGGGGGCAAGGTCCTGTGCCAGCATCCCCCCAGCTCCGGTGACCAGCACCCTCATCCCATCTCGACCTCCCATTTATAGGGCACAGCAGGGTCATCGTAAGGAACGCGGTATTCGTCTGGGTCTTCGTAGTTATAAAGCGCCGTGGGGAAATTGGCAATCATGGCTGTCTCGGTGCCCACCGCAGTGAAACCGTGATAGACAAGTCGTGGTATCTTTACCAGCAAAGGGTTAATGGTACCGATGTGGAGTTCGTTTACCATGCCCTTTGTCGGCGAGTCATCACGGGGGTCATACAGAACAAGCTTAGACACTCCGCTAATGCAGGCGAAGTGGTCGGTTTGCTGTTTGTGGTAATGCCAGGCCTTCACCACACCCGGATAGCAGGTAGTCACATAAGCCTGGCCGAATTCCTCGAACTCCTCCCAGTCTGTACGCAGCAGTTCCATAAGCCAGCCCCGGTCATCGGGTATGAGGCGAAGTTTTCGTGTTTTGACACCGGAGATATGTTCCATCTCAGCCTCCTATAATTCCAGACAGGAGTCACATCCCACAAAGAGCCTCACCGCCTTGAACCTCTCGTCAGCTTTCTGTAGCTCGACCCCCGTGCCGATCAGACTATCCTCCAGACGCTCAATCCTATAAATGCGGCAGTTCTCCAGTATGACAGAATGCCCCACCGATGAGTCCTCCACTGTAGTACAAGCGCCTATGCTGGTAAAGGGCCCTATAAAGGAGTTCCTGATCTCAGCCCCCTCCGCAATCGACGCAGGGCCTCGAACAGTGCTGTTCTCCACCTTTGCGCCCTCCCTTATCTCGACCCTGCCCACTACCTTGCTCCTGGCGTCGATTTCGCCTTTCACATCGCGCTTGAGTAAATCATCGAGGACAATCCGGTTAGCTTCCAGCAGGTCATCCTTTTTTCCCGTATCCAGCCACCACCCCGTAAGAATATGGCTCCTGACCTCCTTACCCGCCTTGAGAAGCTGATCAATGGCATCGGTTATCTCCAGTTCCCCACGCCAGGAGGGCTTGATTCTGCTTATCGCTTTGTGAATCTCAGGCGTAAAGAGGTAAACCCCCACCAGGGCAAGATTTGTCTTGGGTTCCTCCGGCTTCTCCACGAGGTGAACCACATCGCCTTTCCCATTAAGCTCAGCGACCCCGAAAAGGCTCGGCGTAGGGACGTCTTTAAGCAGAATCAAGGTGTCAGGAGAGCGTTTTTCGAACTCCCGCACAAAGTTCTTTACGCCGCCCTCGATCAGGTTGTCGCCGAGGAACATGAGAAAGGAAGAGTCACCCAGGAAATCCTGTGCCGTCTTTACAGCGTGTGCCAGTCCCAGAGGCTCGGGCTGCAGTATATAGGTGATTCCGCACCCCCACATCGACCCATCCCCAACAGCCTCCCTGATATGAGCGCCGGTTTCAGGGGAGATGATAATACCGATATCAGTTATACCCGCATCCCTGACCTGATCCAGGACGTAAAACAGAATCGGCTTATTGGCGACAGGTAGCAGTTGTTTAGGTATGGTATGCGTGATAGGCTTAAGCCGTGTCCCCGAGCCGCCGGACAATATCAG
The DNA here is from genome assembly GCA_011174795.1 of Dehalococcoidia bacterium. GTDB lineage: Bacteria > Chloroflexota > Dehalococcoidia > SZUA-161 > SZUA-161 > W281. The sequence continues at coordinate 4,150 of DUEY01000027.1, read as the reverse complement.
GGCCTTCATCCAAGGTCGCCTTCCCAAACGTAACAAGAGTGTATCGAGTATACCCTAAATAACAGATTAGGTAAAGGCTGAAGGGTAACGGTTGTCCGATGTCCCACTACCGGCTGACATGTTGCCTTTTCACCATGCTTATATTATAGTTTTCACTGAAGTCAGGCTAAGAGAAGCCTTAACATCTGCCCCAAAGTGGAGGCCTTTTGAGGATAAACCCAAAAAACGAGCTTAGCGCTATAATCATTCTTTCCGTCCTTCTCATCATCATTATCGCCTACCTGGAATCGAACGTACTGCGCATCATCCTCGGCTTGCCCTTCCTCCTTTTCTTCCCGGGATATACCTTAATAGCCGCGCTTTTCCCCAAAAAAGACGACCTGGAAGGCGTCACAAGGGTCGCCTTGAGCTTCGCACTCTCCATCGCCGTGATACCGCTTATCGGTCTGGTGCTTAACTATACACCATGGGGAATCAACCTGTATCCCATCCTCGTCTCCACCATATTGTTCATCCTCATTGCTTCAGGCATCGCCTGGTATCGGCGGTATAGATTGCCGGAGGAGGAGCACTTTGCCATCAGGTTGGATATCAACTTGACACGATGGAGAGCAGCTAACTATCTGGATAGGGTATTAACTGTTGTCCTAATAGTATCGATACTGGGAGCTGTCGGCACCCTTGTCTACGCCAGCACAAATCCCAAGATTGGAGAGAGGTTCACCGAGTTCTATATTCTGGGGCTCGAGGGTAACGCTACGGACTACCCCAAAGAGCTGATGATGGGCGAGGAAGGAAAAGTAATCGTAGGCATAGTAAATCAGGAACATGAGGACGCTGTAACCTATCGTGTAGAAATCACGATAGATGGTGCGGACAGCGGCACAATCGAGTCATTAGCGCTCGACCATGACGAGAAATGGGAGGGCGAGGTAATCTTTATCCCCGAAAAAGCAGGCGAAGACCAGAAAGTGGAGTTCATTTTGTATAAAAACGGAGAGGATGAGCCTTATCGGTCGCTTCACCTATGGCTCGATGTGAGGGAGCCAAGCTAGATTGCACGACGCTTTTTTCATCAGCCGTAAAAACCATCGGTAGTACCAATGAACGCCTTTGATTTCAGAATAGGACGCTCGACCTTCGTCGTATATGGACTTGCCATGGCTATCGTCTTCGGCCTAGCCTTCTTCGTGCGTGTATATTTCCCCTATGACAACGTCTTTACCGGAGACTGGGTCAGGTTCCAGATAAACGACCCCTGGTACCACATGCGTATGGTAGAGAACCTCGTACATCATTTCCCATCTCGCATGCCTATCGACCCCTATGGCATCTATCCCGGTGGGCAGGAAGTGAATATCGGCCCCTTCTACGACCTGCTGATGGGGTTCTTCATCTGGCTCTTCGGCGTGGGCTCTCCTTCCAAGGGACTCATAGAGACGCTGGGTGCGTATTTCCCGGCAATACTGGGTGCGCTGACCACGATACCGGTGTACTTCATCGGTAAGGAACTGTGCAATAAAAAGGCGGGACTCATAGCGGCAGCCCTGATAGCGGTAATGCCCGGCCAATTCCTCATGCGCACTCTCCTCGGCTTCACCGACCATCATGCCGCTGAAACCCTGCTTAGTACCATGGCAATGCTGTTCCTCATACTGGCAGTGAAAAGCTCACAGCAGCAGGAGCTATCATTCAACAGCGTTCGGGCATGGGACTGGTCAGCACTGAAAAAACCCTTGCTCTATTCACTGTTAACAGGCATATCCCTGGGATTATATTTCCTCTCCTGGACAGGTGCTTCCCTCTTTATATTCATAATCTTCATATTTGCCATAGTTCAATATGTAATCGACCACCTGAGAGGCAGGTCAACCGATTACCTTTGTATCACTGGTGTATTTTCACTTTTCATCGCCCTGCTGATGATCGCTCCGGCATCAGGGGAATATTCGCTGTGGAATATTCAGTTCGCCTCCCTGCTCATCGGCATCTTCGCCTTCCTGATAATGAGCGGACTCTCCTCCTTTATGACAGGTAAGAATATCAGGCAAGCCTATTTCCCGCTTGCACTCGCAGCCCTAGGTGGCATCGGGGCGCTATTGTTCTGGCTTATCGAGCCAACGCTGTGGAGTTCGATGTGGGACAAAATCAACGTGCTCAGCCCAACAGGAGGAGAACTAACCATCGCCGAGGCGAGGAGGCTCGATTTGTCTGATATATGGAGCAATTTCACCACAGGTTTCTACCTGTCCCTGATATCGCTGGCGATGGTACTCTACCTGGTCATCAAGGAAAAAACTGCGGACAAGACCCTATTCTTCATCTGGAGCCTGATAATGATAATAGCTGCCTTCGGGCAGATGCGCTTCGCCTATTATCTAGCGGCGAATGTCGCCCTCCTTACCGGTTATATAACCTGGAGAATGCTGGAATACGCCAGCCTGGAAGAGGCCACCCGCGAGGCCGAACGCAAACAGATAGAGGAAAGAGCAAGGCAGCAAAAAGAAAAGGCTAAGCTGAGTAAAAAGGCAAAGCGCAAGAAGGAGAAAGCCAAGAAGCGCAGGCAGGAAACGCTTGTCACCAGACTGCTAAGCATGAGAATCGCCTTCAGCATGATCGCGCTGGTAATCGTGTTTTTCCTGGTATTTTACCCCAGCATCGGAATGGCGGTCTTCTTCGACGGTGTTGAATACAGTTGGGCAGGTGCTCAGAGAGGACCTACCGACGACTGGCACGATGCGCTGGTCTGGCTGAAGGAGAATACCCCCGACCCCTTCCAGGACCCCGACTTCTTCTATGAGCTGTATGAAAAGCCAGCAGATGGAGCCTCTTATAACTACCCAGCCTCGGTTTACGGGGTCATGAGCTGGTGGGACTATGGCTACTGGATTACCTATCTCGCCCACCGCATACCGAATGCAAACCCCACCCAGGAAAACGCCGACTGGGCCGGTCGTTTCTTCACATCAGCAGAGGTGGAACCTTATGCTAATACGTTACTCGATAAAATGAGAACTAAATATGTGGTCATCGACTACGAGATGATAACCAGATTTGCGCAGAGGGAGGGTCAATATATTCCAGTTGGCAAATTCTACGCCATGGTCGAGTGGGCAAACAGGAATTTGGGCGATTTCTATGAACCCTATTACTTACCCGGCACTGGTACATTGTGGGCTTTTTATCCTGAGTATTATCAGTCTTTGTGCTGCCGGTTATACCTCTTCGAGGGAAAGGAATGGACTCCCAGGGACTCCACCTATGCCATCTTATCCACAGTGAGAACCGATAGCCAGGGGAATAAATACAAAGCAATCACCGACATAGCTAACGATAAAAAACCCTTCACCACGTATGAAGATGCAATGGCGTTCGTTCAGGCAAATCCGGGCTACCAGATAGTGGGGTTTGATCCTTACAACAGCCCTGTCCCACTCGAAGAACTAGAGAACTACAAACTAGTCCACAAATCACCAAGTACTTTAATAAACCGCGGCGATAAAACGGTCTCCCTTATCGAGATATTCGAATACTCACCTTAAAAGACCGACCTCACCCCTTCAGGCATATCTAACAAAGCACTTATGTCAACCACAAGAACTGCCAGACGGAACATGTCGCAGAAAACAAGTTTGTCAAATTTTATACCCTATGCTACACTACATCCAAGAACCTGGCTTCATAGCAACCGATTCGGTACAGGAAGCCTACGATGAAAAAAGAGCCCTTAGCTGCCGAAACCGCCCGGCGTAAGTCGAAGGTCGTCGCAGCCATTCCATGCTTTAATGAAGAGCAGTCTATCGGGAGTGTGGTGGTTATGACCAGAAAGTTTGTCGACAGCGTCATTGTAATAGACGACGGCTCGTCTGATGCCACCGCCGAGGTTGCCAGAGAAGCAGGAGCGGATGTCTACCAGCACGGGGAAAATCGAGGATACGGAGTTGCCATTCGAAGCGCGCTGATAAAAGGAAACGAGCTCAAGGCAGACATCCTGGTAATCTTGGACGGTGACGGGCAGCATGACCCCAAGGATATTCCCAACCTCATTGAGCCCATACTTGCCGGAGAAGCAGACGTTGTGGTGGGTTCTCGATTCCTGGGCATGGGTGCGAAGCCACCCTTCTACCGACGTCTGGGGCAGCATGTTTTG
>DUEY01000026.1 GCA_011174795.1 Dehalococcoidia bacterium | reverse complement strand
GCAGGGAATGATTAGCGTAGATATCGTTACCGCTAGGTCGGAGACATATGCCGAGCCGGGGGCGCTGCCCACGGTCAATGCGGGCACTATAAAGGACGACCTGTTCAGGCGCGATTTCACTATAAACGCCATGGCTGCTCACATCGATCCCGAGCGGTTTGGCGAACTGGTCGACCCGTACGGCGGGAAGGATGACCTTGACCGGAGGCTAATCAGGGTGCTCCATAAGCGCAGCTTCGAAGATGACCCCACCCGTATCTGGCGCGCGGTCAGGTATGAGCAGCGACTTGGCTTCATGATTGAGCCTGATACCGAGAGCATGCTACGCCGCGATATGGGCATGATGGACAGGGTGAGTGGGGACAGGCTGCGCCATGAGCTTGAGCGCATCCTTGAGGAAGACTACCCGGAGAAGGCGCTCAACCGTGCCGGTGAGCTGGGTGCGCTGCAGCAGCTTTCGCCATCACTGGAGGGAAACGGCTGGCTGGCGGAGAGATTCGAGCAGGCTCGTAAGTCCAGCCCCGTGGAGAAGCCCGATGACTTGCTTTACCTGGCGCTCATTGTATGGCGATTGGATGAGAAGCAGATTAAGAGCTTCTCGGAGCGTCTCAGGTTCGGCAGAGAAGCGGCGCGGGTACTACGTGATATTCCCCGCTTGAAGAAAGCTCTCCCGGGCTTGGAAGCTGAGGAGTTGCTGCCGAGCGGCATCTGCCGGCTGCTCGACGGTTATCATTCGGAGGCAATCCTGGCTGCTGCTGTAGCTACAGATTCCGGGGTACTCAGGCAGTGGCTTGCGCTCTATCTCTCCAACCTGAGATTCGTTACTCCCTCACTGAATGGCGATGATTTAAAGAAGATGGGCGTCCCGCAGGGCAAGAAGATGGGCTGGCTGCTGCGGGCGCTTAAGGAAGCGAGGCTGGATGGCATGGTGACGACCAGGAAAGGGGAGCAAAACCTGGTTCACCAGTGGCTTATGGAATCAAAGCGCTGAAGGATTCGGTTTGGAAGAGCTATGCCCTGTCTGCAACGAGCCTCTGGATGAGATATATGCAGTCACCTGCGTTGTCTGCGGCAGGAAGGTACACTTTCATTCGTCAGAGTTGCCCGGTGATGACTGCTGCCAGGTAGTGACACAACTAGGTGCCTGCGGCCTTTCCTTTATGTGCAATCCCTGCGCCATGCACGTGAAGGCTCAGTAACGCTAGCGGCAGGGAGTTGCCCCGGTTCAAAGAACTTAAGCCGTGGCCATGTGCTCCATGATAGCGGCTATGTGCTTGGCGCCAAGTACGAAATCGGTGAGCCTTATGTGCTCGTCCGGCGCGTGGGGGCGGGAGCCGGGGTACATAACACCTATCAAAACGGTGGGCAGCCCCAGTGTGTCGGTAAAGGAGTACATGGGGCCGCTGCCCGCCATCGAAGGCGAGATAACGGGCTCAACGCCGTAAACCTCTCTGGCGGCATCGACGGCAATGCCGGCAAAGGGCGAGTCGAGAGATGTCCGAGCGGGGTTCTCCCCCTCGACTTGAGGAGCGATGGTGATATCACTGAAGCCGTGGCTGTCGAGGTGTCGTCTCAACTTGGCTAATATGTCATCGGGGCGCTGGTCGGGGACAAGGCGGAAGTCGAGCTTGGCGCTGGCGTGGCAGGGGAGGACGGTTTTCGAGCCCGGGCCGGTGTAGCCGGAATCAAGACCGCATATATTGCACGTGGGTTCGAGTGCATGGCGCTTTTTATACTCGAACCCCGTTACGCTTTTGACGAACGTCTCCAGCCCCAGGCTCTGCCTCGTCTGCTCTTCGTCCAGCGGTATGGCTTCGATGGCGTCGAGCTCTTTCTTGTCCGGGGTCATAACCTTGTCATAGAAGCCATCGATGAGTATATTCTCATCCATGTCTTTGAGAGAAGCCAGGGCCCATACCAGCCGCCATGCGGGATTGGGCACCACTGCGGCCATGGAGGAATGCAGGTCCTGTGCGGCTCCCCGGACCTCGAGTTGTACGTAGAGGATTCCCTTGAGCCCGAGGCTGACGATGGGCTCGTTTCTCCAGTTGACGCCGCCGCACTCCCAGATGCAGGCGTCAGCTTGGAGAAGCTGGCGGTTATGTTCGATGAAGGCGGCGATGTTGGGGCTGCCTATCTCCTCCTCTCCCTCGATTATGAACTTTATTGAGACAGGTAGCTTCCCCCGCACCTCCTGGTATGCTTTGAGGGCAAGCAGCCGGGCGACGATATCCCCCTTGTTGTCCGAGACACCCCTGGCGCGGAGGTTTCCCTCGTACTCAGTAGGCTCGAAGGGAGGAGTGGTCCACTGCTCGAGGGGCTCCGGTGGCTGGACATCGTAGTGGTTATAGAAGAGGAGGGTTTTGGATGACTCCCCGCCAAACTCGCCATATAGCAGTGGATATCCATCGCCCGGGCCGGGCAGTACCTGGACACCGATGCCATAATCCCGCATCATGTGAGCCAGAAGCTGTACCATCTCACTCATGCCCACGCCTTGAGCGCTGATACTGGGCTGGCGGCACAGCCTCTTCAGGTCTTCCACGGCCTCCAGCCAGTGAGCGTCTATATAATCGTAGATCCGCTGCATGAAAGTCCCCTATACAGGTTAATTATGCTCCCTTTCAAGCCACTTTACCACTGCGGATGGCAGCTCCTTCGATGAGCCCCGGACGATCGTGCACGGCGGTATCGAGTCGAGGAATACTGGACCATATCTCTTTGTCTGCAGGCGCTTGTCGAATATAATCAGTGCCCCCCGGTCGTCCTTACTGCGGATAAGGCGGCCAAAGCCCTGCTTGAAACGAATCGCGGCCTGGGGAAGGCCATACTCGTTGAAAGGGTCATCGAACAGCTTGCAACGGGCAGCGAAGATTGGCTCGGTGGGCACGTTGAACGGCAGCCTGGTGATAACCAGCACGCTGAGGACATCACCGACGACGTCGATGCCCTCCCAGAGGCTGGCTGTGCCCAGGAGAACGGACTCGGGATTCGCCTTGAAGGCGGCGATGAGCTGTTTTGGCGAGCCGTCCACACCCTGACCCATGACCAGGATTCCCTCTTGCTCCAGAGGGGCTTGAATGGCTGCCTGGGTAGCCCTCAGGGCGGCGTGGGAGGTAAACAGAACGAGGGTATGGCCGCGGCAGGTGCGGCAGAGCTCGGTCAGCATGTCGCTCAACGCTTGCTGGTACCTCGCATCACCCGGGTCCGGGATATCAGCGGGGAGGTAAATCATTGTCGACCCAGGATAATCGAAGGGTGTTCCCAGCAAGACCTCGTTGATATTCTCCAGCCCCAGTCTATCCTTGATGTATTCGAAGTGGTTTTCAGTGCTCAGGGTGGCTCCGGTCAGGATGACACAGTCTTTGGAGGAGAAAAGAGAATCTCGTAAGACACGGCCGACACGAAGGGGAGCGATGGAAAGCTCAACCGAATCGTTCTGGCTATTAATACTGAGCCAGTAGATGCTATCCGATTCGGGCTGGGACACAAGCGAGTCTATCTGCTGGCGCAGCTCGTTGCTCCGCGAGAACAGGTAGGAAAGCTCCAGAATCAGGTGCTCGTAACCGGAGATAGTGCTATCCTCGAGTTCATCGAGGGCGATATAGACCCGGTCAAGGTCGTCGGCGATATCCCTGAGCACCAGATTAAGATCCTCCCAGGAGGTCTCAACCCTGGACCAGCCGGGCTGTGTTCGCTTATCCCACGTCAGAAGTAGATTGCGATCATAGTCGCCTTGGTCTGGCGTTTGCTTTTCAACGAAGTCGCGAATCCTATCCAGGAAGGTGGTGAGGTGAAGCTGCGCCTTGTCAATGTGGCTGTCGAGAGATTCGCCAAGCTGTTTTAATTGCCGTTTTCGTGATAAAGCTGCAGTGCTGCCTCGAAGGGACTCATCGAGCCAGTGGAGAAGCCCTGTGCTGAGCCCTCCGCCGGGCTCGTTCCTGAACTGGTTGAGATAGTTAAACAGGTCCCACTGTGTAATCTTTGAACTCAGTTGGTCTGTTGCCTCATCCTCGAGATGATGCGCCTCATCGATGATAAGGTGGTCGTAGTGAGGCAAAACACCCGTTTCGGGGGTCATAACGGACAGCAGCAGTGCGTGGTTGACCACGATAAGATGTGCGTTCTCAGCAGCAAAGCGTGCCCGGTAGAGAAAACAGGTGTCGCGCTGGCGATGGGGGCATTGCATACCGAAGCGCTCGTCGAATTCTGCGCAGAGCTTGTTCCAGGCAGCTGTCTCGCTGCCGCTAAGGTTAAGCTCAGCGCGGTCGCCGGTCTGTGTTGACTGCAGCCATACCGTTATACGGGCAAGCAGCTTAGCCTCATCGATGGACAGCCTGCTGCTCGCCCTCATCGCCTCGTATTTCTTCAAACAGAGGTAATTTGCCCTTCCTTTTAACTGAATAACTCGGAGGTTCTTTATTGAGGGAGCCTGTCCCAGCGCTAATGCTCGCAGCAGGTCGGGGATATCCTTGCCGATGAGCTGCTCTTGCAGATTTATGGTATTGGTGGAGATGACCAGATGGACGCTGTTTTCCATGGCAAAGAATGTCGAGGGCAGGAGATATGCGATTGACTTGCCGGTACCCGTTCCTGCTTCGACAATCAGGTGCTCGTTATTGTTGAGCGCTTGAGCTACTGCCTGCATCATGTGGACCTGCCCGGGACGGTGCTCATAACCGGATAGCGCCTGCGCCAGAATTCCGTCTGGTTCGAGGATGGCGGAAAGCTTCTCTATATCGAGGGAAGCTCTCTCAGCGCGGGCGGTCAACGTCGGCCCTGCGTCTTTCTCCCAGAGACTCACTTCTTTTTTCCCTTCCGGTGTTAAAGTGCCGCCGCCCGGGGAGAAAGCTGTCTTTGCCTTGAGCTTCAGAACCTCCCGGAAAAAACGACCGGTTTCCCAGTCCGCTGTCTCGGAAAGACGGATCAACTCCTCGATAGTAGTGATATCGAGTTGGAGCGAACGCTCGAAGAGGGCGAGGAGGAGTTCTTTGGCTGCCATGGCATCGGGCAGGGCACGGTGCTGGGGAGGGGAGAGGCCGAGCTTTTTCGCCAGCGATGAGAGGCTGTAGTCGGGCTGTTGAAAGAGGAGAATGGTTGCCAGTTCCCAGGTGTCATATATGGCATTGGCGGGCATAATGCCTTTTTGTGCCAGGAAGCCCAGGTCGAAGGAGACGTTGTGCCCCACGATAGGACAGCCGTCGATGAAGGAATTAAGGTGTTCAGCGAGTTCTTCGAATACCGGGGAAGAATCAAGTTGTGACTGCTCAATACCGCACATCAGGTGGATACGATAGGGTACGGTACGCCGGGGATTGATGAGCGAATTAAAGGTGTCGATAACCTCGTCCCCGCGGAACTTGACGGCACCTATCTCGATGATCTCATCGATTTTTGGTTCAAGACCGGTGGTCTCGAGGTCCAGGGCTACGCAGGTCTGGTTCATGAAGGCTCACACCGTGGTTTGTTGCTCTTGGTTGGACATGCACTACGAGGGTATTTTACGCTGGCAGATATAAGCGGTCAACACTGGTCTCATATATGGAGTGCGGGATGGATATACATAGCGTTTCACTAACGAAGGTTTGCCAGCAGCGGCAGGAGCCATCCGAAAATACAGGCCAGGGTACCGGTCACGATCAGGCCCAGGCGCCAGGAGACCCTTCTTCGGATGAGAATCACTAGGGAGGTGAGAATCAAGGAGAGAATGATAATTGCCAGAGTGAAAGTAAAGTTGGGGCTGCCCAGCCCGCCGTCCGGGTAGAGGTCTTCTGCCAGATGATAGAGAGCACCGGCAACAAGTCCAAACAGCCCCCATACAGGCGGCAGAATGATGACGATGATCAGCATAAATATGGTAGGAGTTAGCGTTGGTGGCAGTCTTTCAGCGAGGCGGTCATAGAGGTCGCGGTGGGTTGAAATGATATATGTCACTACCCCGAGAAAGACTATTCCCATTGCCAGCCCGCATACTATTCCAGCTAATAAATCATTTAACATTGTTTATTATGTGCAGCATCTGAAGGCGAGGCGCCCACAGTATGAACGAGATACGCATCAAGCTCATCTGCCGCTAGGTTATTTACTATCGTTTTGCCTTGAGCTTCACCAGGCACGAGTGTGTAAAGGGTTGGACCAGCGCCGGCAAGGTGAACACTATCAGCGCCTGCTCCTACAAAACGCGTGCGGTAATCGGAAAGACCGGGGAAGTAAGTGAAGGCTACCTGCTCGAAAACGTTAAATAACAATGAAGTGCTTATACCTCCACCCTCATGCAGGTGGTCGACGAGCCTCTGCGTGAACTGCCCCGAGGTGAAGTTTTGAGCGTGTAGCTGAGAGTAGAGCTGTGCCGTTTTACCGGGGCCCGGTTCAATATCGGGTCTGAGCAATACCATCCATAATTCGGGCGCCGGTGGAAGGGGGGTTACTGTCTCACCCCGTCCCCTCGCCAGGGCAGTGCCCCCGTAGAGGAAGAAAGCGACATCCGAGCCCAGGTTTGCCGCCAGTTCAACCAGCCTCTGCGTGGAGAGGTTAAGTTCCCATAGTTGGTTCAGCCCGTTCAAGGTAGCGGCGGCATCGGTTGCGCCCGAACCGAGGCCAGCAGCTACAGGGATCTCCTTGATAAGGCTAATACGGGCGCCCTTAATGCAGCCTGTAGACTCGCTGAGCAGTCTGGCTGCCTGAAGCACAAGGTTATCATCTGGACGAAGGTCTGGGATATCGCTTTGCGGCTCAAGCCTGTCACTAGCCTCAAAGGTAAGCGTGTCCCCCATGCTGATAGTCTGAAGGACGCTCGCGATCTCATGGTAGCCATCGTCTCGCTTGAACAGTACCTCCAGAGTCAGGTTAATCTTGGCGTATGCTCGCAGTATAAGGCTCATCATTCCTCTCTACCGGCGAAAGCGCGATATACTGCGGCCCATTCCTCCAGCGACAGGGTCTGAGGGCGGCGCTTCGGGTCTATCCCTGCCTTCTCCAGAAGACTCACCGTCTCTGCTGATGCGAGATGAAGCCCTATGCTCAGCGAGTTCCGCAGTTGCTTCCGGGGGGTGCTGAACCCTGCCTTTACTACCTCGAAGAATTTCGCGATACTCGCCACATTCACCGCTGGCTCTGGATAGACATCGATACGCACTATAGCCGAATCAACCTTAGGCTGGGGATAAAAGCTCTGCGCGGGAACGTAGTCTACTATCAATGGTTTGCCGTATATCTGGACGCTGACGCTGAGCAGGCTCATCCCGCCGGGCTCGGCCACCATGCTTTGCGCTACTTCTTTCTGCACCATGACAACCATCAGCGCGGGCTTGAGCGATGCTTCCAGGAAGTGACGCATTATCGCCGAGGCGATATAGTAGGGCAGGTTGGCAACAACCTTGTAGACCTGAAGGTGGCTTGAGTCGGGTGTCTGCCTGCCCGCCAGCTCACTAGGGTCGAGGTCGAGGATGTCGGCGTTCAAGACAGTGAACTGTAGTACACGGGCAAATTTCTGCTTCAAAGATGCAGCCAGTTTAGCGTCAACCTCTACAGCGATTACATTTCCCGCTCTGCTCACCAGTTCCTCAGTGAGTATACCCAGACCGGGGCCTACCTCTACCACTGTGTCCGCAGGGTCAAGCTCGGCCGCTGAGGTAATTGTCTCGAGAACACTCCGGTCGACCAGGAAATGCTGGCCGAGCCCTTTCAAGGCCTTTATGTTGAGGCGGCGCAACTGTTGCTTAGCCTGGGCAACGGTGTTTTGGCCTGCCAACCTTTCCTCCCCGATGAGCATGCTCCAGATGAAGTTTCGAGTAGGGGCGACCCGCCGGGTCGCCCCTACTAATATACCGATGTTTAACTCTCAGTGCCTAAATCTTAAAGACCCTGATTGCGTTCTCGCGCATTATCATTCGCTTTGCCGTTATGTCTCTCTCAGGATCATCATCGAGATGTAAAGCAAGGAACTGCTCCTTGAAAGCTTTAAGCCCCATGTTGTTGCTGCCGAAGAGTATCTTTTCCTGGCCCGCCCAGAACTGCATGAAGGCAAAGAACTGTGGGTGCAGTTTGGGCAGAAGCTTGGGCATCCACGCTGAGCAGTCGCAATAGACGTTAGGATGCTTCCAGGCCATGCATACCAGCTCATTGCCCCAAGGCCAGCCCGTATGAGACCCTATGATTGTAAGGCCGGGGAAGTCCAGCGCTACCTCATCGAGATATATGGGATATCCCGGCCAACTGGGGAAAAGTTCAGCTGCGTGGCCGGTCTGCATCCCGACAGGTATCCCCAGCTCGCTGCACTTGGCATAGCAGGGGTAGAGGCTCTTGTGATTTAGAGGCACGCCGAAGGTAAGGGAGTGGAAGTAGCAGTATTTGGCACCAAATTCTTTCACCCCACGCTCTATTTCCTCGAGGCTCTCCTCGATGCGATAGGGATTGTAGCCAACGGCGAGGATTAAGCGGTCCGGGAAATCCTTGATATGCTCGTAAACCTCTTCGGGCTTGTAATCCCAGATCAGCTTCTTATCCCAGTGAGACCACATTTTGATAGCCGGAATGAATATCTTGTCGTAGCCATGCTCGTCCATCTGAGCAACGAATTCCTTGGTGGTGGGGATGGGGACGGGCAGCGGTGGTGCCGGGTTTTTCATGGTCTCCAGCAGGATGTTATCAGGGTGCTCAGAGCCCGGCTGGGTATGCGACCTCATCATGGTAGCGCCCAGAATCTGGAACTCCCGACCGCTCCACGCGGTAGGATTCCAGAAGGGATAGTTCATGATGTCGATTGGCCTGATGTCTTCCACTCTTTCCGGCTCTCTTTCTAAGGATTCTATTTTTAATTCTTTAGCTTGCCCGAAGCAGGCGGCTAGATCATACTGAAACCACCGCTGATACTGAGGGTCTGACCCGTGATATAGTTCGCTCCCTCCGAGGCAAAGAATAATGCCGCGTAGGCTACGTCCTCAGGCGTCCCCATTCGGCCCAAGGGGTACTGGCTGAGTATCTTATCCTTTGTCTCAGGCGGTATCATCTCGACGGTTATATCACCGGCCCACATGCTGTGCTTGCCGGCGGTACCAGGTTGCTGGGGGATGTTGGCGCCGGGGCAGATAGCATTAACGGTTATGCCGAATCTGCCCATCTCCTTCGCTATCGCTTTGCCGAAGGCGATAACAGCTCCCTTGGTCCCGGAGTACACGGCTTCTCTGGGTTCTCCTACCCGCCCGGAATCGGAGGCGATGTTCACAATACGGCCTGCCTTACGCTCCGTCATATGGTCGAGGACAGCCCTGGTGCAGTGGACAACGCCCAGGTAGTTTATCTTGAGTTCCTTTTCATACTCTTCAACGGGCTTCTTCATAAATAGCTTGTTGGAAACGAAGCCTGCGTTATTGACCAGTACGTCTATGCTGCCAAAGGTCTCCAGCGTCTTCTTTGCCATTGCCTCTACCGAGGACCAATCCGTAACGTCCGTCTTTATCGGGACGATTTTTCCGCCCACATCCTTGAACTCCTCGGCTACCTTTTGCCCCTGCTCTTCGTCAATGTCGGCGATAACGACATTGGCTCCTTCTTTGGCAAAGGCGTATGTGATGCCACGACCGATGTTTGCAGCTCCCCCGGTAACGATAACTGTCTTGCCTGCCAGACCTAGATCCATCGATTAGTTCCTCCTGTAAACTAGATAATCTTACTAGGCCGTGCACCCGCTGTCGATCCACTCTTTCCGGCTTATCCTTGCCACAGGCTCCCACCAGGTGGACCTGCGGCACCCAGAAACTTCTATTTACCGCTGCTTCCTCCCGGATCTGACGGGGTTCATAGCGTTCTGCCGCGCAGGACCCGGTGCTCATCACCTGATGGACGAGAAACAGTCCCGGGAAGCTGAAGACCTCGAGCGGGAATTCGACCCCGCTATAGCGGATTGCGGGTACAGGGCACCGCTGGCTCCCCGTCTAGCACGACCCAAAAAATGTTACTATAGGGGGGTGCACCTGTCAAGCACAGCAGCTTGTTCCAGCATAATGTGTATGCGCTGCCTTGATGTTTAAGGGGGCAGAGCCCACGAAGACAGTTGGGAGGAAATATATCAGGCCACCTTGCGTGCAATGAGATCGCCCATCCCCTTTGTGCCTACCTTCTTCATCCCCTTGCTCATTATATCGTAGGTTCGGTAGCCTTCCTCGAGAACGCTCTCGATTGCACTCTCGATGGATTCTGCCTCTTTCGCCAGACCGAATGAGTAGCGTAGCATCATGGCGCTGCTGAGAATGGTGGCGATGGGATTCGCCATATCCCTGCCCGCGCGACGCGGCGAGCTGCCGTGAATTGGCTCATAGAGCCCGAAAATTCGCCTTCTTGATTCAGGTATACCAGCGATACTGGCTGAGGGCAGCATTCCCAGGGAACCAGCCAGCATGGATGCTTCATCGGTAAGTATATCGCCGAAGGTGTTCTCCGTGACGATAACGTCGAACTCAGCGGGGCGCTGGATAAGCCGCATAGCGCAGGCATCAACGAGTTGATGCTCAAGCTCAACATCGGGGTAGTCGGAAGACAACTCGATAGCTATCTGGCGCCAGAGCCTTGACGACTCCAATACATTGGCCTTGTCGACCGAGGTAAGCTTTCTTCGACGTACCCTAGCCAGCTCAAAGCCGGCGCGGAGTATGCGCTCTATCTCCTCCTCGGAGTAGACCATGCTATCGACAGCGCGCCTGCCCTTCGCGGTCTGCCATTGCCGCTTGGGTTTGCCGAAGTACAGCCCACCCGTGAGTTCGCGCACCACCAGTAAATCTACCCCACGCAGAACCTCGGGCTTCAATGTGGTCGAGTCAATGAGCATGGGGAGCACCTTGACCGGGCGCAGGTTAGCGAACAGCTTCAGGCCTTTGCGCAGGGCGAGGAGGCCATCCTCAGGGCGCATGCTTGCCAGCGGGTTATCCCACTTGGGTCCGCCTACAGCACCCAGCAGTACCGCGTGGCTGCGCTTGCACATCTTGAGAGTGTCCTCGGTCAGGGCGACGCCGTGCCTGTCTATTGACACCCCGCCTATGTCGCTGTAGCTGATGACAAACTCGTGGCCGGACATGCGGCCAACGGCCTGCAGAACCTGCACTGCTGCCGCTACTACCTCAGGACCGACCCCGTCTCCGGGGAGGACGGCGAGCTTGAACTTCATGAGCGTCCTCCTCCTGCTGCGAGCTTGCGTTTGGTGTACTCAATCAGCCCACCGGCCTCTATCAGCTCCAGCATGAAGCTGGGGATAGGCTCGGCCTTGAAAGTGACCCCTTTCGTGGTGTTCACAATTTCACCTCTGGAGAGTTCGACCTCGAGGATATCGCTGGCATCGGTTTTCCCCGCTGCCTCGTCGCACTCCAGTATGGGCAAACCGATATTCAGCGCATTACGGAAGAAGATGCGGGCGAAACTTCTGGCGATGATGCAGCTAATCCCCGCAGCCTTGAGTGCAAGGGGGGCGTGCTCACGCGAGGAGCCACAGCCGAAGTTTGTATCGGCGACGATGATATCGCCCGGCTGCACCCTGCCGATGAACTCTCTATCGATATCCTCCATACAGTGCTTCGCCAGCTCACCGGGGTCGGATATATTTAGATAGCGCGCTGGTATAATGACGTCGGTATTGATATCAGCGCCGTACTTGTGAACCTTGCCTTTGAGCTTCAACCCGCTACCTCCTCGGGACTGGCAAGCCTGCCCAGGATGGCGCTGGCGGCTGCCATCGCGGGGCTGGCAAGATAGACCTCGGACTCGGTACTGCCCATCCTGCCCACGAAGTTGCGGTTGGTGGTGGATACGCAGCGCTCGCCAGCGGCGAGTATCCCCATGTAGCCGCCGAGGCAGGGACCGCAGGTTGGCGTGCTCACCACCGCGCCTGCCTCGATAAAGGTCTGAATAAGCCCTCTGTGCAGTGCCTCCAGATATACCGCCTGGGAGCCGGGGATAATGATGCAGCGCACCCGCCTGTTTACCTTCCTCCCTTTGAGCACCTCGGCAGCTATAATCAAGTCCTCGATACGGCCGTTGGTGCAGCTGCCGATGACTGCCTGGTCGATTTTAATCTCACCCGCCTTGCTTATCGGCCGGGTGTTGGAGGGCTGATGGGGAAAGGCGACCTGGGGCTCGATCGTCGAAACGTCATACTCGATAGTCCGGGCATACTGTGCGTCGTCGTCAGGTTCATAGACAGTGTAGGGGCGCTGTGCCCTCGACTTCACATAATCCAGGGTTCTTTCATCGACCCGGAAGATGCCTGCTTTGGCGCCTGCTTCGACTGCCATATTGGCCATGGTGAAGCGGCTGTCCATCGAGAGGGCGTCTACAGCCTCGCCGGTGAACTCCATTGCAGAGTAAAGGGCGCCGTCTAGACCTATGTCGCCGATGGTATAGAGGATTAAGTCCTTGCCGCTGACCCATTTCCCCGGCTTTCCCTGATAGATGAACCTGATGGTCGGAGGTACCTTCATCCATATATCGCCGGTTGCCATGGCGGAGGCTATATCCGTAGAGCCCATGCCCGTGGCGAAAGCGCCAAGGGCACCATAGGTGCAGGTGTGGGAGTCAGCACCGATGACCACATCGCCGGGGAGCACCAGCCCTTTCTCGGGAAGGATGACATGCTCGATGCCCATCTCGCCGACCTCGAAATAGACCAGCCCCTGCTCGAGGGCGAACTCCCGCATCATCTTCGCCTGCTCTGCGGAGGGGATGTCCTTGTTGGGCACAAAGTGGTCGGGAACCATGACCACCTTCTCGGGGTCGAATACCCTGTCGATACCTAACCGTCGGAACTCCTTGATGGCGAGTGGGGCGGTGATGTCATTGGCCAGAATGAGGTCAACCCTGACGTTTATCAATTCGCCAGGGCTGACGGTTTCTCTGTTGCTGTGGGCAGCAAGTATTTTCTCGACAAGGGTCAATTATGCCTCCTCCCGAAGACAAAGCGAAGTGGAAAAAACCCAACAAGATAGCCTGCCAGCTATGTTTCGCTGACATGACAGATGGTCATCAACTTCCGCGGTGGAGATGACGACTGGAGATGGCTCTACCTGTTAAAATACACTTCGTACCCGAGCGCTTTTACTGGGAACCCTGCTCTTTCATCTTGACGAAGCACTCGTTGCAGTAGACAGGGCGGTCGCCCCGGGGCTGGAATGGCACCATCGCTTCCTGGCCACAGGCGTCACATACAATCTTATGGTGCTCCCGTTCCGACCTGGGAACGAATCCCCTGCGTCTGGCAGCGCGACATGCTGGGCAACGTCCTGGCTCGTTAAGCAGCCCTCGTGACTGGAAGAACTCCTGCTCGCCCGAGGTGAAAACGAACTCGGCGCCGCACTCCCGACAGGTTAGAGTCTTGTCCGCAAACTCCATCGTCGGCCTCCTCGTACTTGGTCGCTATCCTGGCCTCGATGCTGCTTGGGGCAAGGAACTCTTCGGTGAACCTGCCTTCTCGGAAACGGCATTGACTCCAGGGCATAGCGCAATTTCTTGACAGTATACTACGCATGAGAACAGAACGCAATATCTGATTTATACAAGGTACCGGGATATTCATCGCTGGCATACCGTTACGCCTTTTCCATAGCTGCCAGGAGGCGGTTGAGGGCGTTCATATATGCCTTGGCACTGGCAACAATGATGTCGGTGGACGCACCGCGCCCGGTATATGTCTTGTTCCCGCTTTGTATCCTTATCGTTACCTCGCCTATGGCGTCGATACCTTCGGTAACTGATTTAACGCTGAACTCGATAAGCTCGTTGGGCACCCCGACAAGGCGGTTGATGGCCTTATAGACGGCATCCACAGGGCCGGTGCCCAGCGCTGCGTCGGCGATGGTAGTGCCATCGGGGCCAACCAGCTTCACCGAGGCTGTGGGTACACCGTGGTCACCGCAAGAGACCTGCACCTGCTCAAGGTGATACATCTCGGAGACAGTACGCAATTCCTCGGCTACCAGTGCCTCAAGGTCGCGGTCGGTGATCTCTTTCTTTTTATCAGCAAGCTCCTTGAAGGCGGTGAAGGCGCGCTTCAGTTCCTCATCGTTGAGAGTATAGCCCAGCTCTTCAAGGCGGACCTTGAAGGCATGGCGTCCGCTGAGCTTGCCCAGCGTCAGCACGCTTCCGGCAAGCCCCACATCCTTCGGGTCCATGATCTCATAGGTGGTCCTCTCCTTGAGGATACCGTCCTGGTGGATGCCTGATTCATGACGGAAGGCGTTAGCACCGACGATAGCCTTGTTGGGCTGCACGTACATACCTGTTATATCGCTGACCAGCCGGCTTGCCTTGTATATCTGGGTGGTATCTATACGGGTTGTATACTTGAACAGGTCTTTGCGTGTGCGCAACGCCATAACTATCTCCTCGAGGGAGGCGTTGCCGGCACGCTCGCCGATGCCGTTGACCGTGCACTCGATCTGGCGTACCCCGTGGTCGAGAACGGCGAGGCTGTTGGCTACGGCCAGGCCCAGGTCATTGTGGCAGTGTACACTGATAACGGCCTTCTTAATATTGGACACATTCGCGAAGATGCCGTCGATGAGGGCACAGAACTCCTGCGGTATGGTATAGCCCACTGTATCGGGTATATTCACCGTCGTCGCCCCGGCGTCGATTGCGGTCTCGATTACCTTGTAAAGAAACCCGGGCTCGGTTCGGGTGGCGTCCATGGGTGAGAACTCTACATCGTCGAGATAGCCCTTGGCTCTCGCCACCATGTCTCCGGTGAGCTTGAGAACCTGTTCCCTGCTTTTCTTGAGTTGATGTGACATGTGGATTTCGGAACTGGAGAGGAAGACGTGGATTCTTGGCTTCCGGGCATTTTTCACCGCATCCCAGGCGGTATCCACTGCCTTAGGATTGGCGTGAGCCAGGGCACAGATGCTGCAGCCACGTATCTCCTGAGAAACACGGCGCACCGCCTCGAGGTCGCCGGGTGAGGCAATGGGGAAACCAGCCTCGATGACGTCCACCTTCAGCTTCTCAAGCTGCCGGGCGATATCCAGCTTCTCATCGATATTAAGCGCTGCACCTGATGACTGCTCTCCATCGCGCAGGGTGGTATCGAATATCGTTACCTTGTTGGAATCCTTGCTTTTTGCCACCTTATCACTTTCCCTTCAGCCAGGGCATCATACCCCTGAGCTTTTTACCCACTTTCTCGATCTCGTGATTTTGCTCTCTTTCACGCAGTTTGTAGAACGAGGGTCGTCCCGCCTGGTTCTCCAGTATCCAGCGGTGGGCGAAGCTGCCGTCCTGGATCTCAGCCAGGATCTGCCTTATCTGCTCCCTGGAGCAGTCGTCGATAACCCTGGGGCCCGAGACGTAACCGCCATACTCGGCAGTGTCGCTCACCGAGTAATTCATGTAGCTCAAACCGCCCTGGTAGAAAAGGTCGACGATGAGCTTCAACTCGTGCATGCACTCGAAATAGGCAACCTCCGGCTGGTAGCCCGCCTCGACTAGTGTCTCGAAAGCGGCCTTCACCAGGCAGGCAACACCGCCGCAGAGCACGACCTGCTCGCCGAAAAGGTCAGTCTCAGTCTCCTCGGCGAAGGTGGTTTCCATGACGCCGGCCCTGGTGCAGCCGATACCCCTGGCGTATGCCAGGACTATCTTCATGGCCTTGCCCGAGGCGTCCTGGTGTATGGCGACGAGAGCAGGAGGGCCGGAGCCCTCGGTATAGGTCTGGCGCAGCATGTGACCGGGGCATTTCGGCGCCACCATGGTAACATCGATTTCAGGTGGGGGAACAATCTGATTATAGTGTATGTTGAAGCCATGGGCGAACATCAGCATCTTGCCCCTGGTCATTCCCTTCTCCATCTGGCGATAGACTGCGGGGTGAAGGTTGTCGGGCACAAGCATGACCATAATATCCGCTTCTCGGGCAACCTCCTCGGCTGCTGCCACCTTGAACCCTGCCTTTTTCGCCGCCTTCCAGGGCTCGCTGCCCTTGAGTTCAGCCACAACGACGTTACACCCGCTGTCCCTCAGGTTCAGGGCATGGGCATGTCCCTGGCTGCCGAAGCCGACCACGCCAATGGTCTTGCCCGACAGCAATTTAAGGTCGGCGTCCTTGTCATAGTACATCTTAGCCATAATATATATAACCCCCGTTAACTCAGCTTCGCGGCAGGGCGATCCTGCCGGTACGCGCCAGTTCCTTGATGCCAAATTTCTTGAGGAGGTTGTATAGGGAATCAATCTTCTCCTCGTCCCCGGTGACCTCAACTATCAGCGAATCGGTGGAAACATCGACGACCTTCGCCCGGAACACGTCCACGATCTGCATGATCTCGCTTCGCGTAGTGGATGTGGCATGGACCTTGATAAGCGCCAGCTCACGCACGACGATGCGTTCACCGGTGATGTCGGTAACCTTGACTACCTCGATCACCTTCTCCAACTGCTTTCTCACCTGCTCCACAGCGGTAGTGGCTCCATCAACCACTATAGTCATCCGCGAGAGGCCGGGTAACTCAGAGTGCCCCACGGCGATGCTCTCTATATTGAAATTGCGCCTGCGGATGAGGCTTGCCACCCGGTTCAACACGCCGGGCTTGTCTTCGACCAGTGCTACCAGAGTGTGTTTTGTCATAGCATGCTGCCTTCCTGAGGTTCGCTGGCTTAAGAGTACTACAGGTTGCTCGTCTCCTTTGGTTTCGCCTTGACCTCTATTTTCTTCTTGGGGTCATCGATTATCTCTGCCAGGGTAGAGCCCGGAGCGACCATAGGATAGACGTTCTCCTCCGGCTCGACCACGAAATCGATGAGAAACGGGCCATTGTGTTTCATAGCCTTCTTTATGGCAGGCACAACCTCTGACTTCTTGGCTACCCTGATGCCGGGGAGCCCGTAGGCCTCAGCGACTCTGACGAAGTCAGGAGCGCTTAATGGGGTAGCAACGTAGCGGCGGCCG
>DUEY01000025.1 GCA_011174795.1 Dehalococcoidia bacterium | reverse complement strand
GGCAGGCAGGCTGGTGATGTAGATACAGATTAAGATTCAGACTGAGACTACGGCTTCTTTTTTCAACCTCGGTCTATTGCCGGCGCAATAGACGCACGAGCCCCAGCAGGATATTCATTCTGGGCACTCTCTGCATGTACCGGCTGTACTCGTCGCCAAACTTTTCAACGAGCCTTCTGTCTTCTTCCCTGGCGCCCAGATAGATAACCAGCGCCCCCAGGAAACCTAGTAAGCCGAACAGCCAGTGTGGCCACCACAACAGCGTGGTAACGAATATGGATAGAATGCCGCCGAGGTATTGCGGGTGCCTGACCACGCCATAGATGCCGGTATCGACAAGGCGGGTAGTCTCGATAAACCGTTGCCCCTCGGGCACCCCACCCTGTCTGGGGAACATCACTATCGGTGCCATTACCAGTATCATACCGAATGCCCAGATAATGCCTCCGATAACGAGTAAAGGCAGATAGGAATCCGCTTCCAGGATACCTGTTAACACCAGGGGATTGGCGGGGAAACAGGCAATGCCCAGAAGGGTGATGACGGTGCTCCAGAAAATGCTCCTGGTGTTTTTCCATCCTGTCGCTGCCACATTCGTGTCCTTGTAGCTGTACTTCAACCCGCAGGCTTGCGCGGTTCTATCTCAAGCAGAATTTCATGGTATTCCGCGCAGTTCATCGGGGCGATACCGAAACGGGGAATATGTTACCCCCTACACTCTCTCGCCGCTGAGCAAATCGACTTCCCAGTAGCGCCGATAGAACCACCCGAGGTCAACGCCGGTTTCCTTCAAGGGTTTGTTTTTCACATCCTTGGTGCCCAGTTGCTGCACCTTTTCGATGAGGTCTTCGACACTTGTCGCTTTATATGCCTTGAGAAAAGAGCCGGCAAAGAAGTCCATTATGAGAAAGGTGCCACCTGGGGCGAGGATTCTGGCAGTTTCTTGAAAAAGAGTCATTTTGTCGGGCGCATGAATCTCGTGAAAGGTGAAACTGCTCACCACCAGTTGAAATTCCCCGTCCTTGAATGGTAGAGCGAGTGCGCTGGCGTATTGAAACGTGCAGCGGTCGCTCACCTTCGCTATCCTGGCATTTCTCTCCGCACCTGCCTTCGTCTGTCCCATGAGCTTGAAGAATTTCGTCCATATATCAATACCGACGACCTGAGCCGCGGGGTATTTTTTAGCTATCTCGATGGCTACCCAGCCACGCCCTGTTCCTATATCCAGCACCCTTCCCCTGCCGTCCCAGACAGCATCCAACTCATTGAGGAAACTATCCCTGATGGACAACATTTTGTTCCAGTCCGCCGTGAAATCCATAGTGAGGTGCCAGAATATGCCGCAGGCGAGGAAGATTAACCCGAAAACCCAGCAGAGAACCAGGACCCAGACCGCATATGACGCTACGGCGAAGGCGATTCCGCAGGCTATGCCTGCAATCCCGAGACTAATAAGCGCAGCGGTGATATACCTATTAATCCTGTATCCGTAATACGGCTTATCTGCGGTCTCTTCCATGTTCACCTCCGGTTATCTGCCGTAGTGTGTCGAATTATGGCGCTTGCGGGAGTGTCTGTCAAATTTGTTAATAGAGTGCAATTGTATCCGATATAATCGCTCAGCGACGTAGCAAGCGTATGAAGCCAGCCACGAAATTCGCCCTCGGCACCCTGGCCATATAGTGCCGGTAATCGTCGCCGAACTTGTCCATATTTACCCGTTCCTCAACCTGCATGATATGATACAGGTACACTATTAGCGGAAAACCCAGAATCGGGCTCAGCCAGTGCTGCGAGATAAGCATCAATCCAACTGGATATATCATAAAGCTCAGGTAAATCGGGTGCCGAACAACTGCATAGATGCCGGTGTCAACCAGGGTTGTGGTTTCCAACCAGCTTTGTCTGACTGCTTTCCCTCCTCTGGTCTGAAAAGCGTAGCGAGCCATTCCACCTATTATGAAGAATGATACCCCGAACGTTGCCCACCCCAGGTATAATAGAGCGTCAAGATTAGCCCAATTGTAAAAGAGAACGCACAGCACTATTTGCCCGATAAAAAAACTACCCAGCACAGAGGTTAGGGCTATTTCCTTCCTGCTTGGTTCCCACTTTGCCTTACCGGTCTGATGTTCGCTCATTATATCGCACCCGCACTATTGTTTCCCGTAAATATACTTGAAAAATGTTGTGATACTTCTAGCAGAAGTCCCCGTATCATTCTATTATCATGGTTCTTGGGTGGCAACAGGGAAGAAACGGTGAGTAAAAGAACCGCGTATTGTCAAACAGCTTTAGCTTTACACGCTTACTCTCATTTGCTAAACTTTGACCAAGAGGCAGATAGAACTCCACAAGGTTAAGGAGAGGCGTAAAATGGGGAAGAGAGACTATAGACACCGGGAGCCAAAGAAGCCCAAGAAAGGGGCCAAGAAGCCGTCGGTTTCTGAATTATTGTCCGCCCCGCCTCCGGTTGAAGTGATTAAGAAGCCAAGGAAAGGGAAGGGAACTGAGGAAGGGGAGTAACCCGGTAGCAGCTTATCGTAAATTATATGAGGCGGGCAAGCTGAGGGAAAGGGTGGAGGCAGCCCTGGCGTTACTGGAGGCTTGCCGCCTCTGTCCGCGCCACTGCGAGGCCAACCGTCTGGAGGGGGAGGTGGGGAAGTGCCGCACCGGCAGGCAGGCTCTGGTCTCGAGCTTCGGACCGCATTTCGGGGAGGAGGCGCCGCTGGTGGGTGCCGGTGGTTCGGGGACTATCTTCTTCACCTACTGTAACCTCAGGTGCTGTTTCTGCCAGAACTACGCTATCAGCCAGATGGGCGAGGGGCATGAGGTAGCGAGCAACGAGCTGGCGGGCATGATGCTTTCCCTGGAGAAGCGTGGCTGCCATAATATCAATTTCGTGAGCCCGACCCACGTAGTCCCCCAGATTCTCGAAGCCCTGGAGATTGCGGTGAAGGACGGCCTCTCCGTCCCGCTCGTCTATAACAGCGGGGGGTATGACTCGGTGGAGACCCTCGAGCTTCTCGATGGCATCGTCGATATCTACATGCCTGACATGAAGTACTCAGATGAGCATAACGCCCGGCGATTCTCCGGCATAGAGAACTACCCCGAGATGAACAGGGCGGCGGTGAGGGAGATGCACCGCCAGGTGGGTGACCTGAAGCTGGATAGGCACGGTACTGCCGTACGGGGCCTGCTGGTGCGCCATCTCGTATTGCCCCACGGTTTGGCGGGCACTGACGAGGTCTGCCGCTTCCTCAGCGAGGAGGTATCGACCGATACCTACCTCAACGTTATGGCTCAGTACCGTCCCTGCTACCGGGCATCTGATTTCGCTGAGCTGACGCGTCCACCTTCCGGTGAGGAGTTCGCTGAGGCGGTGAAGATTGCCCGGGACCATGGGCTGAACCGCCTCGACCGCATCGAGCCTGATTCCTTCGCTAAGGCTATCCGGGTTTTCCGGGTAACTATGTAGGTGGTGGCATGTCGGAACTGGCAGCATTTTCAGCTACGGTGCATGGTCGCGTCCAGGGTGTCAATTTCCGCTATTTCGTCGAGCGAAACGCCGGGGCGCTGGGATTGACCGGGTACGTTAAGAATCTGCCGGGCGGCAGAGAGCTCGAGGTTCGTGCGGAAGGGGAGAAGGAGAAGCTGGAGGAGCTGCTGAAACAGCTTAACGTCGGTCCTCCCCGCGCTGTCGTGGAGCGGGTGGATGTCAGGTGGTCGGCGTACAGCGGGAACTTCAGTCGCTTTGGGGTGAAATTCTAGCATCGTCATCCTCATCGAGAGGGATCGGCCTCAACCCGTAGTAGCGGTCGTTATCGAGTATGCGTTTCAGCTTGGGGATGGAGACGTCTCTGGGTTCAGCGCTGGCACTCAGCCATTGCTGAAGCTCTTCCTGTATCCGCCCCAGATTCATAGGCTGGTTGCTGTTAGCGAGGAAGAGGCGAAAGACCATCTCCAGCAGGGGCATATTCGGCGTGATGTAATCCTCTTGTTTGGAGCAGCAATCTGCTATGGTCTTCAACAGGGCCGTTTCCGACTTGGGTATTTTCTTCTTCTGAGACGAGGGACATAGGCGGCTCGCGGTGAGCATGGTGAATGAGCGGTCGTTGTCCTGGTACCAGTTCATATCAATGAAATAGCTGCACTGCGCCTCGTCGGTTTCCGCAGCGTCCTCTACCCCGACCTCTGTGGCTTCTACATTTTCTGCCATGTTGTCCGCTACGGTGTCCTCCGCTTCGTTCACCGTCTCTTTTTTGCTGCCTTTCTTCACGGCCATCGGTTTGCCTCCTCTCTTCGGCTACCTTGAGAATTATTTCCTGGCTTTTTTTCTGACCGATATGTCTATGTTTCTGGCTTTGGGGATACCCTTCAGCGCCGAGACCATGCTGAACAATGTGTTGCTGAACAGGCGCCGGACGAAGTCGTTGAGCGGCACCGGCTTCCCGTTGACAAAGAGGGAAATAGCTGTTTCATCTTCCTGTTTGAGGTATCTCTTCTCAATGAGGTCAACCAGCTCCATTGTATCATCCGGCGCGAATTGAGGCACGTTGCGCTCCAGTTGTTCATCGGTGACGACGGCCAGAAGCTCATCCCGACCGCATATCAGGTCTGCGCCCTGCTCCCTGCGGTGGACCTCGACCTTGAATGCTTTATCCCGCTTGAAGCCTTCGGCGAGTATGATATCGAAATCGGGGCCAATGAACCGGGACAACTCGGCGAGGGTGTAGTCGCGGTCGGATTTCCTGATTATGGCGAACTTCTGCGGTGAGCTGATGACGACGGCATCGCTTCCCGCCTGGGCGTGCTGCCAGGAGTCCTTGCCCTCCTTATCCAGCTCGAAGCCGTGGGCGCTGTGCTTGACGGTGGCTACGCGGTAGCCGCGGTTTTTAAGCTCAGCCACTACTCGCTCCATGACATATGTCTTGCCCGCCCCGCTCTTGCCGACAATACAGACGATAGGGGTCATCTTTTAGTCTCCCGCTCGCGTACTTGGCTCGTCTCCTCGTCCCAGTCGAGCATCTGCACCACCACATTGTCTCCCACCTCGACCGAAGGTGCTTCTTCGGGGACAATCATCAGACCGTTAGCCTGCGCCATCGAGGTGAGTATCCCCGAGCCCTGGGGTGCGACAACGCGGGCGTAGTACTGCCACGCTTTCTTACTCACTGTAACCCTGGCGAAAATGCGGCGCCCGTCTGTATTGACAACCCTGCTTTCGCTCTGGGCATGGATGGTGGGCTTATCGAGTCTTACTCTCCCCAGCATCTTGAGTATAGCCGGGCGGGCGAACTGCTCGAAGGTGATCATGGAGCTTACCGGATTACCGGGGAGCCCGAGGTGTGGTACCGGCTTTCTGCCCAGATGCATGAGCCCGAAGGCGAGGGGCTTTCCCGGCTTCATGCGCACTGTCCAGAACGTTATCTCTCCCTGCCTGGCGAGGACATCCTTGACAACGTCATAGTCCCCAACGGAAACACCCGCCGAGGTGATGAGCATGTCGGCATCACGGGCTTGTTGTATCTTCTCCTCCAGCGCCTGGACGTTGTCAGGGGCGATACCCAGTATCTGCGGAATGCCGCCGTAGCGGATAACCTGTGCAGCGAGGCTGTAGGTATTGCTGCTGTAGATTTTTCCCGGCGACAGGGGCTTGCCCAGCTCCACCAGCTCGTCTCCCGTTGCCAGTATAGCCACCACGGGACGTCGGATAACCGGGACCACATCCCACCCCAGGGAGGCGAGCACGCCTATCTCCTGAGGGCGCAGCAGAGTCCCCTTCCTCAGAACAAGGTCACCTCTCGCGATATCCTCTCCTGTCCGCCTTATGTTCAGCCCCCTCTCCACCTCGCGCAATACGCCTATCTCCGTGAGCGGCTGGCTGTGTGACTTGCGCGTCTCCTCGTCGGTATCCTCGAACTGTACCACGGCGTCGGCGCCTCCGGGTATAGGGGCTCCGGTCATGATACGGATGGCGGTGCCGGGTACAACCTCATCATTTGTCAGGTACCCTGCCGCTACCTCACCGATGACCCTGAGGATGACTGGGGATGAGCGGCTGGCGCCGTCGGTGCTCCCTGACTGCACCGCATAGCCATCCATAGCCGAATTATCCATCGGGGGAATGTCTATAGTGGAGTGTATATCCTTTGCCAGAACGCGCCCCAGACACTCCAGGGTTTCCTCGTCTTCTGGCTCGAGCACATCGAAGTAGCTCAGGATTTTCTCCAGAGCTTCCTCAACGGGAATCATGTGACAACCTTTCTCACCGTTATCTGCTAATCCGCTGTTTCGATATAATTGTCGGCACGTGTCGCCAGCACCCGGGCTCTCTTCAGGTCGGCCTGTGTATTGATATTGAAGAAGCTCAGGTGCTCGGGGTCGAACCTGTCTATCTCCTCTTTCTCCACGTACCGGACCTTCACAGAGTCGAAGAAGCCGGTGACCTTGAGATTGCCCTCCTTCAGCAGCATTTCCATCGGAGGAAGGCAGTTCTTGCTGTAGATTGCATGAAGCGGCTCCTCAAGGTCGCCTATCCTCGGTATGACGACGTCGAAATCGGGGGACAGGCCTATCATGTAGCGCAGCAGGCCGGGATTGAGAAAAGGCATGTCGCAGGCAACTGCCAGGTTGTGAAAGCTGGTCGAGCGCGCCACACCGGTATAGATGCCTCCAAGGGAGCTCTTTCCCGGGTAGAGGTCAACCACCGTTGTAGCTCCGGCATACGAGGCGAAGGACGATTTTGACTGCCTCGTTGAAATCACTATCAGGATTTCAGTGCTCAACGGTCTCAGGTGGTCGATGGTTCGCTCGATAAGGCTCTTTCCGGCAATCACCTCCGTGTGCTTTTCTTTCCCCAGGCGGGAGCTGCGGCCACCGGCGAGGACAATCGATGAGATACTCAAAATAAAGGCGCCTGTCTCCTGATCCCGGTTTTAGGATTTAATTATTGTATCACCCCAGTCAATGTAACGTAAGATTCTGTCACGGTCAAGTCTCATGCTGGCCGCCCTGCCCGCTGACCGCCGACGGCTGACAGCTAATAGCTGAGAGCTGCCTTCAATCTTCCCGCCAGCCGCCGTCCCCGATGAGAGGGACGAAGCGGCAGGGTCCGAGGTTGGTGCTCACGGGTCCTTCCTTGCGCTTGACCACCTTAATCAAGTCCTGCGCGAAGGGCGAGCCGACGGGGATAACCAGTCTGCCCCCGACATCCAGTTGGTCTATCAGCTCCTGGGGTACGCTGGGCGCGCCGGCGGTGACGATTATAGCGTCGTAGGGGGCTCCCTCCCGCCAGCCCAGGGTCTTCTCAGCGAGGTGCACCTCCACGTTTTTGTAGCCAAGCTGCTTGAGGACTTTTTGGGCTCCCTCGGCCAGCTTGCGGTGGCGTTCCACCGTTACCACGCGCCATGCCAGCTCGCAGAGGATCGCCGCCTGGTATCCACTCCCGGTACCGACCTCCAGCACCCGCTCGGTACCCTTGAGTTCCAGCGCCTCGGTCATAATAGCGACGATCAACGGCTGGGAGATAGTCTGTTTGAGGTCGATGGGCAGGGGCACGTTCTCGTAGGCCGCATTTTGGCTGGAGGGCGGGACGAACATCTCCCTGGGGATACGGCCCATTACCTCAAGCACCTTCTTATCCCTGACCTCGCGCTTTAGGTTCTGGACCATCCTGGCGCGGGCGGCATCCATGTCCATAATCTACACCAGCGTGGAGGATAGTCGGGATTCTGAGGCTTCCCTGGAATGTCTGGAATATAACATAATCAGCCATGACAGTCTAGGGATTAGGGACGACCCGGTGAGGTGCCTCTAAACTTGCTCCCCACGTCTGTCGCTGATATACTAGCTAAGAATGTTTATCGGGAAGGGGTAAATGGAGTACGAGACTGTCATCGGGCTGGAGGTACATGCACAGCTCTTGACCAAGAGCAAGATGTTCTGTAGCTGCAGCACCGATTACGCGGATGCCCCTCCCAACACGCACGTTTGCCCGGTCTGCCTTGGCATGCCGGGCGTGCTGCCCACCATCAACCGCCAGGCGATAGAGTATGCAATCATGACCGCCCTGGCGCTAAACTGCACCATCGCCGAGCATACCAGGTTCGACCGCAAGAACTATCCCTACCCCGACCTGATGAAGGGCTACCAGATTTCCCAGTACGATAACCCTCTCTCCCACGACGGATGGCTTGCCATCGAGGTCGAGGGTGGGGAGAGGCGCATCGGGATTACCAGGGTTCACCAGGAGGAGGACGTCGCCAAGCTCTGGCACCGCACCGAACCTGCTACGGGCGAGACCTACAGCCTCGTGGATGTCAACCGCGCCGGCGTGCCCCTGATGGAGATAGTGAGTGAGCCTGACCTGCGTTCCCCGGAGGAAGCGCGGCAGTACCTGATGAAGCTGCGCAGCATCCTCCAGTATCTCGGGGTATCCACGGGAAACATGGAGGAGGGAAGCTTCCGCTGCGATGCCAATATCAGCATCCGCCCTATGGGCAACGGCGGGTCTACGGCAAAGGTCGAGGTCAAGAACATGAACAGCTTCAAGGCGGTCTACCGTGCCCTGGAGTACGAGGTCGAGCGGCAGCGCAAGGTGCTCGAAAAAGGCGGGAAGCTGGTGCAGGAGACGAGAGGCTGGGTGGAGGAGAAGGGTGCTACCGTATCCCAGAGGAGCAAGGAATACGCTCATGACTACCGCTATTTCCCCGAGCCGGACCTGCCGCCGCTGACCATCAGCCGGGAGATGGTAGAGGAGCTAAGGTCGCGCCTGCCGGAGCTTCCCGACGACCGGCGCGACAGGTTCATGTCTCAATACGGCTTATCACGTTATGATGCCAACCTTCTCACCGCTTCGAGGGCGCAGGCAGATTACTTCGAGAGCTGCCTCGAGCTGTTCCCCGGGGGAGAGGGTGAGAAGAAGGCTAAGACGGTTGCTAACTGGCTGCTGGGTGAGTACGCCAGGCTGTTCAACGTTACGGAGACCGAGATAACCGAATGCAGGGTGGAGCCCCGGCACCTCGTCGAGATGCTTGGGCTCATCGGTGAGGGGACGCTGAGCACGACGATGGCGAAGGCGGTCTTCGAGGAGATGTTCCACAGCGGCAGGCGGGCTCCCGAGATCGTGCAGGAGAAGGGGCTTGCCCAGGTCAGCGCCGCCTCGGAACTGGAGGCGGTCGTTGCTCAGGTGCTGGCGGATAACGCGCAGGCGGTCGCCGATTACAGGCAGGGCAGGGAGCAGGCCCTCAAGTTTATGGTGGGGCAGGTTATGAGGGCGACCAGGGGGCAGGCTAATCCACAGGTGGTGAACGAGATGCTGGTTAAGAAATTAGAGGAGGGCTAGACGGCAGGGTAGAAAGATGTCGATGCTTAACATTGCGCAGATTATAATCGCTGTAATGGTGGTAGTTGTTATCCTGGCCCAGGTGCGGGGAGGGGGGCTGGGCGGCATATTCGGCGGTTCGGGCGAATCCGCTTTCAAGACCAGGCGTGGTGTCGAGCGGACGCTGTTTCGCTTCACCGTCATCCTCTCTATAGTCTTCATCATACTCTCTATACTCAGCGTCAGGTTCGCATAGTCTTTGGATGATATGCCGAACGACTGATCATGAGGAGGCAGGCTGCGGTGTCTAAAGTGAAACTATGGCTCATGCAGGTGCGCCTCCCTTTTCTCGTGCTGACGCCCATATCCGTGCTCCTTGGTGCTTCTGTCGCGGTTTACGAGGGGTATGAGATAGAGGGTCTGTCCATGGGCCTGGCTTTCCTGGGTGCGCTGCTGGCTCATATAGCGGTCAACGTCTTCAATGAGTACTTCGATTACAGGAGCGGGGTGGACTTCAGGACGAGGAGGACGCCCTTCAGCGGCGGCAGCGGTGTGCTGACCGAGGGGCTGCTTAAACCCCGTAGTGTATATATTCTCGGTTTAGTATGTGTTGCGGCGATAATCGGCATCGGGGCTTACTTCTTTACGCGGCACGGCGCTCTCATTATCCCGCTGGGGATCGTGGGTCTGCTCAACGTCTATTTTTACACTTCTGTTCTTACCAGGTCGCCGCTTGTGTGTGCCATAGCCCCCGGGCTTGGGTTCGGCCCCCTGATGGTCATGGGAACGTATTTCGCCCTGACGGGGACGTACAGCCTGGCGTCAGGACTTGCTTCTCTCGTGCCGTTTTTCCTCGTCAGCAACCTGCTCCTGCTGAACCAGTTCCCCGACGTCGAGGCTGATGCCTCGGTAAAACGGCGCCACCTGCCGATAGCTGTTGGGAGAAGAAGAAGCGCTGGGGTATATACTTTGCTGGTAGTGGCTACGTACGTGGCGCTGCTTGTCTCCGCGCTGGTCGAGGTTCTGCCCTATATGGCTCTGCTCGGGTTGCTGACGCTGCCGCTGGGCTTTGCGGCGGTGAAGGGGGCTCTGCGGTACTACGACCAGATAGATAACCTGATACCGGTTCTGGGGCGCAACGTGCTGCTGGTGCTGCTCTGCCCGCTGCTGATGGCTATCGGCATTATCGCCAGCTAGGGCGCTGATTGAGGGGGCTGGCAGCCTCGCATCCTCACTCAATTACCAAAGTAGTACCAGTATAATCGCTCCCTGGCGTTCTTTCTCCGCTGACAATCGGTTTTTAGTCCTTCATTTCTTTATTGAGGACAGCTTATTCAGCATTACGCTTATTGTGTTGCTTTCACTGTTTACCACGGCTAGGTCGGGATAGGTGTCGCCATCGAAATCTGCGAGGACCAATGACATGGGATTGGTGCCTGTAGCGTAGCCTGTTTTTCGCCAGAATGTTCCGTCCCCTTTATTCAGAAGGACAATCACAGATTCACTGTATTCGTTCGCAACAGCCAGATCAGGATAGGAGTCATTATTGAAGTCGGCAGCAGCGACTGAACTTGGGTAAGAGTCGGTATTATAGTCTGTTTTTTCTTGGAATGTTCCATCTCCGTTGTTCAGTAGCACGCTTACCGTATCATCCCAGGAGTTAGCTGTAGCAAGGTCAAAGTCCGAATCATTATCTAGATCAGCCGCGAACAGAGATACGGGTGAAAAGCCAGTGGGGAAATCCGTTTTATCCTTAAAAGCAAAGTATTCGTCATAAAGCAAAATACTTACCGTGTCACTCCAGTAGTTGGCTACAGCTAGGTCGACGTCGAAATCGCTGTCAAAATCGGCAGCTATCACTGCCAATGGTTCACTACCTGTGAAAAAATCTGCTTTAGCCTGGAATGTGCCGTCGCCATTGTTTAGCAGCACGCTTACTGTGTCACCCCAAGAGTTCGCTATAGCAAGGTCAGTATAAGAGTCGCTGTTGAAGTCAGCAGCGGCTATTGAGTTGGGGGACATGTCAGTTTCATAGTCCATTTTTTCTTGGAATGTGCCGTTTCCATTGTTCAGCAACACACTTACCGTATCATCCCAGGTGTTAGCTACAGCAAGGTCAAAGTCTGAATCATTGTCAAAATCAGCAGTGGCTACAGACGTAGGTTCACTGCCTGTAGAGTAATCTGTTTTTACCCGAAAGGTACCATTGCCATTATTCATTAACACACTCACAGTGGCGTCTTCGGTGTTTGCCACAGCAAGATCGTTATAGGAGTCTCCATTAAAATCAGCAGCTGCTACTGACCACGGATTACCACCGGTTGCATAGTCAGTCTTATAGTGAAAGATGGGTACCAGTAAGGCTGCTTCAGTCGGTAACTCTATTAATAATGGAAGGTTGTAATTGCTAACTATCATGTCTATATCCATTGCCATATAAATCTCAAAATCCTCGGTTTCTTCAGGTATAGGAATCCCAAACTTAGCCAGAGACTCTTTAGACATATGCAAGTCTAAAGACATATCAACTTTTTTTAATAAATAGGTATCCTTGGTTACCCATTGTGTCATAGATATGTCCATGAATTCTGTATATAACTTGGACATCAACATTGTTGAGAAATCGATAGGTTGATGGTTATACTGTTGACCAAGTTGCTGCTGATCTAGAAGTGCTTGCAGGAACGTCTCTTCTGTAGCGATAACTTCCATAATATAGCAGTCTTCACCCTCGATGACTTCCGTGCCTAGCAGGTTGAATTTGGAACCCTCTAGAACATCGAACTGCGGATCCATTATTAGCATTGGATCCGAGTAGTCGGGAGGCATTACCATCATTTGCCATTCATCAGGCTCTCCGGGTGCTTCCATTTTTATCCATTGGGCATCGCCCAGTACATACGATTCTAAGGATATATCTACGGACTCTTCGCCGGTAGCTTCTACCAGCATTATCATATCGATTTTTATAGCTTCGGCATCAATATCTGTGGCAAGCTCTGCTTCCATCTCTATACTTGCATCAAATACTTCTCCTTCCATTTTCATTTTCATATCCATAGTGAAGTTCATATCCATCTCGTAACTGTTTATATCCTGGGAGGATTCCAGAAGCCTATCGGCTATCTCAAATCCACTTAGCTTGACCTCAAGCGTGTTATTGGCGCCATTTAAAGCTATATCATAGGTTCCCGACCTATCTGGTATAATTGAGAATAACACTGATTTAGTAATACCCGCAGAGATGGGTATCTCTTTGAACTGTACTACCTCCCCGGCTAACGTTAAATTCGCGCTGTAGACACCATCGACCTCACCGATATTCGTAATGTTAGCCGTGGCTGTTACCTTTTCACCGGCTGGTACTTCAGGCGGCATGACCTCAAGTGACCTGACTATAAATTCCGCTGGCCTTAATACTCTGAAAGCCCCTGTTAAGCCGTCCAGCCCCAATGTATGATTGCCAGGTGACTCCTCGGTTAGGATAAATGACACAATATCTGAGAATCCCGAGGCTAACTTGATTTCTTTCGTTGCTTCTTGAATCCCGTCGATTACGAAAATTGCAGTGTAGGTACCCTCTGCCTCGCCTATGTTGGTTACATTCGCTGTAATGGTAAGGCTATCACCAGCCACTATCTCAGTTGGCGTGATGTTGAGAGAACTGAGTTCAAATTCTGCGCTTGGCCCGCAGGCAGGAATAGTGACGAGTGAGATAACTATGATTAGAGCCAGAACTAGCTTTATCATAACTTATCCTCCTCCAACCGTGGCTATACCAATATTAATAAAGAATGTAGATAGAATAAACCACAACGAAATATCGGTGTAAGTAAATTCAACCAACATTGTGGGGGATAACGATTGATAGCACTGTTTTAGGGGGAATCCTCCTGTCGAGGGAGCAATCAGCGAAATATAAGGTATTATCCCTTGGGAAACTTTCTAAAAGAAGCTCCTAGAGGCAATTTTTAGCATAAACTTAGGGCTTTGTCAATTAACGGGGCAAGGGTTTAGGGGTACCCTGACGTGGCAGCTTAATTTGCGGAGAACGTGTGCAGGCTGCTTATTCCACCACCACCGCTGTGCCGTAGGCGAGAAGCTCGGCGGCGCCGGACATCACCATGGAGGTCACGAACTTAGTTCCAACTATGGCGTTGGCGCCCATGCTCTCTGCCTCTTTCATCATCCTGCTGAGGGCCTGCTCCCGGGACTCGGCGAGCATCTTGGTATAGTCCGTGATCTCGCCGCCGACGAGGTTTCGCAGCGAGGCCATAACATCATGCCCGACATGCCGGGCTCTTATAGTATTGCCACGGACAAGGCCCAGCGTCTTGACTATCTTCTTGCCTTCTATCGTGTCCGTCGTCACCACGATCATTGCTCTATCTCCTTAAGCTCCTCTTCCTCCTCGGAGGATTTCAATCGCTCAAAGGTTATGGACGCGAGCAACAGGACGAAACCCACCCCGGCGATGGCGATGGCGACCCTCCACGGGATGGCAATGTCCATGGCTGAGCTGAAGAACATGTAGAGCCCGTAGATTATGGCGACGAGCACGCCGCATATAAATAGCAAGCCGCCCAGCTTTCGCAGCGCCCAGATTATTAATCTATCTCCAAGTCCCATTTTCCTCTTTCCTTCCTATTCAGTTTGTGCGAAAAATCTGTGTCAAGCCTTGCTTACATGAAGGGCATCTCGATGGCATCGGCCGCTTCTTCTTCATCCATTATCAGAGGGTAAGCAAATGGTAAGGCTGGCTGTTCCGTTTGTCAATAGACGGACGGCTTATGATACAATAGCGGAGATGGAAGAAGCTGGCATGCGCGTTGTATTCATGGGGACGCCGGAGTTCAGCGTCCCCTCGCTGGAGCAACTTATTGAGAGCGGGTATCGGGTGGTCGCCGTCTACACCCAGCCGGACCGGCCGGAGGGAAGGGGTAGGGTAGCGGGTCCATCCCCCGTGAAAAAGGCGGCGCTGGAGCACGGGCTGAAGGTGATTCAACCTGCAAGCCTGCGGGACCCCGCCGAGGTGGAGCGGCTGGCTGCACTCAAGCCGGACGCCATTGTGGTAGCTGCCTACGGGCAGATACTGCCGCAGGGCGTGCTCGACGTCCCCGCGTACGGCTGCCTCAATGTCCATCCCTCGCTGCTTCCCCGATATAGGGGTGCGACCCCCATCCCCGCCGCCATTCTCGCCGGCGACGAGGAGACGGGGGTTACTATCATGCTCATGGATGCCGGAATGGACACGGGGCCCACCCTTTCGCAGTTCGTCGTTGACATAGAGCCCGAGGATACGACCGAATCCCTCACCGGGAGGCTGGCGCATGCTGGTGCCCGGCTGCTGGGTGAGACGCTGCCCCTGTGGCTCGACCGGTCGCTGACGCCTCAGCCCCAGGACGCGAGCATAGCCACCTATACCGCTCCTGTTACCAAGGCGGACGGCGTGATAGATTGGCGGATGCCGGCTGGTGAGCTCTGGCGCAGGGTGCGTGCTTTCTATCCCTGGCCGGTATGCCAGACGCGTTGGCGGGGGAAACTGCTCAGGATACTGGAGGCTGTTCCTTTACATAAAAAAGGGAAAGTGCCGGGGCGGGTGGTTGAGCTGGCACCGGGGCAACCCGCTGTCGTCGGTGTCGATACTGGCGATGGAGTCCTCGGGCTGCTGCGCGTTCAACTCGAGGGCAAGCGCGCTATGACGGCGGAT
The DNA here is from genome assembly GCA_011174795.1 of Dehalococcoidia bacterium. Lineage (GTDB taxonomy): Bacteria > Chloroflexota > Dehalococcoidia > SZUA-161 > SZUA-161 > W281. The sequence goes on along the minus strand of DUEY01000025.1, from coordinate 2,122 downwards.
GAGTTCCTGCGGGGACAGAGAGGATTTGTCGGTGAAATCCTGGGCACGTAGAGCGTTGCCTTAAGACCTTTGCCCTAGTCTTCGGGGGATTCTTCAGCGGCGCCGGCCTCCTCTACCTTCTCCGCCTCAACCTTCTCCTCCTCGACCTCGGCTTCCGCTGCAACAGCCTCAGCCTCGGCTTCTACGGCTGCCGCGATTTCTTCGAGCGCTATTTCAACTTCAACACGGCTGCGGGCTATCTGTACGATTAAATTATCGGGGTCGCTCAGGATTGTAACAGCCTCATCGATGGAGAGTTCTTTCACATGTATTGCCTGGTCGAACTCTGTCAGCATCGATATGTCCACCTCGATGCTGTGGGGCATATTCGCAGGCAGGCACTCGACCTCGAGGGAGTCCATGTTCTGGATGAGGATGCCGCCTCGCTCTTTAATCGCCGGCGCCTCGCCGGTGAGAACGATGGGGACATCGAGCTTCAGTTTCTCCTCCATCTTGACCTGGTAGAGGTCGACGTGGAGGAGGTCTCCGCTGAGCGGCTCCCGCTGGATATCACGTACCACGACCATCCTGGGGCTTTTATCGCCGTCGAGCTTCAGTGAGATGAGGCTGGTCTTGCCGGCCTTTGCCAGGGTATGCTTGAGATGGTGGGTATCGATTTGAAGGGCAGTAGAATCGATATTGCTGCCATAGAGGTTGGCGGGAGTAAGCCCCTGCCGTCTCAGAAACCTGACCTTCTTGCCGAGTATTTCCCGGATGGTGGCTATAAGTTCAATTTTATCCATCTCGCCGCAGTCTCTAACTATAACAAGATTCCGAGGCGAAATCAACCCTGCTATACCTGTACCTACCGTTCGGTCATGGTTGGTATGATTCTTAAAGTACTGCGTTTTAAAACCGTTCGTGGTGAGCTTGTCGAACCATGAACGCCCTTCGAGGCCGAGTGTCGGCCGACCTGTCGGCCCAGGCTCAGGTCGAACGGCAAATAATTGCCCAAACTCAACTATATATATCAGCTAAAACCGAACGGTACCGCACTTGTCCATACCGCCATTGCAAGTCCGCCTCAGGTGGACGCGGCAATCTCCTTTTTACCTGCTGACAGTAGAACCTTCCTCTCATCCCTCTCCCTTGATGGGAGAGGCTAGAGCCTGTCCTGAGCCTGCCGAAGGATGAGGGTGAAACCATACAGCCCTCGACATCTCCCTCCCCGTTCCCCTATAATCACAACCGTATGAAAACCAGCGACTTCGACTACCACCTCCCCGCGGGGCACATCGCCCAGACCGCCGCCGAACCCCGCGACCACTCCCGTCTCATGGTCATCCACCGCGGGGGCGGAGCCGTAGAGCACCGCCGCTTCCACGAGCTACCCTCCCTCCTCCGCGAGGGCGACCTCATGGTATGCAACGACAGCAGAGTGCTACCGGCGCGCCTCCGCGGAAGCAAGGTCGACACCGGCGCTAGAATCGAGCTTCTCCTCCTCAGGAAACTCGAGCCGGGCATCTGGGAGACGCTGGCGCGCCCCGGGCGCCGTCTCAAGGCGGGCACGAGGCTTGAGATAGCGGGCAGCCCCCCGGTCGCTGCCGAAGTCATCGAAAAGGGAGAGGACGGCACGGTGGTGGTAAGCTTCTCCGACGAGCAGGCTCTGGAGGCAGCGGGCGCCGTACCCCTGCCGCCCTACATCCGCCGCCGTCTTGACGATGCCGAGCGGTACCAGACAGTCTACGCGCGGGAGAAGGGCAGCGTCGCCGCCCCGACGGCGGGGCTTCACTTCACCCCTGAGCTTATGGATCGCCTGCGGGAGAAGGGCGTGCACATAACCTTTGTCACCCTGCACCTGGCGCTGGACTCCTTCCGTCCCGTGCAGGCGGAGGACCCGCGGCAGCATATGATACACAGGGAGTACGGGCGGATAGAGCCGGGAGCCGCAGGCGAGATAAACGAAGCAAAAACCGAGGGCAGGCGCGTGATATGCGTCGGCACCAGCGTGGCCAGACTGCTCGAGCACGCCGCCGGCGCCGGCAGCGGAGAGATAGCGCCCTTCGAGGGCTGGGCCGACCTCTTCATAATGCCTGGCTACCGCTTCAAAGCGGTGGATGCCCTGGTAACCAACTTCCACCTG
>DUEY01000024.1 GCA_011174795.1 Dehalococcoidia bacterium | reverse complement strand
CGAGTTCATCTATCTCCTTCTCTAGGTTGCGCGGCTCCGGGTCGGGAGGCATGGGCACCTGGTTTTCCAGGAACTGCGGGGTTGGTATTAACAGCAGGGAGGTCGTTACTCCGTTGGGGTGCTCGGTTACCTCCCAGGTGCCGGAGTCGTCCTCCCGGGTATAGGTTTTCATTTTGCCCTCCGAGTGAGATTGAGATTAAGATGTGTTATGCAACCGTGAAGAGCCTGAGCTTGCTGCCTGCGCCAATGCCATCGGCATTCGAGGCTGTTATATCGATACGGGTTACGTTCCCTGCGGCGGGGTAGACGCCGGCAAAGTAGAGAATATCGACGCCGTCAGTCCTGGTGGTTGACTGACGGAAGCCCGACTTGACCAGCCAGTAGGGATAACCCGTCCCGGTCTCTCTCATTACCCCCAGGCTGATGACCCCTGTCTTCCCCGGGTCGAGTGCGAAAAGGTAGGCAGCATTATATCGTGCTGTGAGCACCTGCTCCGCCGAGCCCGACCACTTGGCCTGAAGCTTGCGACACCAGTAGTTGGCGGCGGTGGTGTCATTGTTGAAATAGATACTATATGTTGTACTGCCCGACGCCCCTTCGGAGATGGCTAAGTAGATATCGTATATCCTTGCTGCATCGAGGTCTAAGCCTGTCCAGGAGACGGAGGTGGCTGGAGATGACAGGTCTTCATCAGCAAGGAGCTCCCAGCCGCTGGAGCCTGCCTCTATGAACTCGAGGGCACTCTCTCCTGAATGAACGGCGACAACCTTGCCCCCCTGGCCTGAGTAGCTGGATGGGGTATCGGGAAGGTCAAGAAAAGAATCACCTGCTGTGAAAAGCTGCCTTCCTTCTTCATCGACAGCGATCGGCCGGTATAGCTTGGCGTCGGGGTCGTATCCCCAGAGCAGTCGTCCCTCGAGGTCCATTGTCTCCTCCCGGATGAGATTTAGATTCAGATAGAGATTTAAATGGCATCAGGCATCTCCGAGTACAATTCGGAGGCTATAGATGCCTTTCCTGGTGTCGAATGTGTGTTGAAGACCCAAGCAGCGCCGTTTCACGGCATCGAGCGAGGCACGGGGGTCTGTAACTTCGACGACGTCGTAGAGTTCCTGGCCGCAGTTGAGCGGCACAGCTATAGATTCCGAGCGGGCGTGAATCTCTATCAAGCGTAAAACAGATTCGCCTCGAGCATGCGCCCGGGCGGTTGTATCGAGATTGATGTCGTGAACCTGGTACAGGCGGTCGCCGATAAGGTCAACCTCGGTGAAATAGAAATCCTCCGTTATCAGGTCTGCGCCCTGCACCTGAACACGGTTTGCCAAACAGGCATGTCGCCGGTACAGCCCTTCGAGGATGGCATGCTCCGTGCCGTATTCATAGTCAGTTGAGTCGTCCGTTTGGGGATGAACGAGATATCCATAATGACCGCGCGTGTATATCACGTCGGGGACCATTTCGAGCAGGCGCAGCACAGCCCGTTTACCCGTCTGGCCTGCCGGTATGGTAAATGCCGGCTCCTGGTCGGTAATCGCGGGGCTGGAAGACCGTGTGGAGAACTCGAGCCCCGCCCGGGCGAAGACGTAGGATAGAAACTGGAAGATGTTATTCTCCCCTGCCGCCCATGAGAGTGACCTGCGTGGGCGGTAAGCCTCCAGCAGAGACCAGGCGTCCGATGCACGGAGGATGAAGTGGGCTCGGTCTCCCTGGGAGACGTACTCCCAGCCGGTGATCCAGAAAGCGGGGCCGGGGGATGTCTCTATGCCCTGGGACGTCCGGTAACCGGGTGATATTCTTATCTCGGAGCCTGTTTTTATCGCTTCGTAGTCTCCGCTCCCTGTGCCGGCATACCTGCCATCGTCATTTCTCAGGATGATAACGACTTCCCCGCCTGTCTCCCCGACGTCTGATTTTAATCCCAGCACGTCGGCAGTCAGGTCGCAGGAGTCCGGGTTCAGGGGCGCGCGGCTCACCAGGTCGGGCCTGGTCAGCCAGACGTGGGTACTGCTGGAGCACAACGCCAGCCCGTACTGCGAGGAGAGGTTATAGGGAACGGGCTCACGCCAGAGGTTGTCGCTGAAATCGGCGCTGGCGAGGCTGTGCGTCCAGTAGGGACGGTTGTAGGACTCGCTGCTGGAGAACGACTCGACGAAGAACAGGCGGAAGACGTCCGGCAGCCCTAGCGCGGGGAAGGAAAACGCCATATCGGAGTCAGCGTCATAGGTAGGCACTATCTCCTTGAGACTGCCCCAGTTACCGGGGGCAGCGGAGTAGCCGTCCCCCAGCAGGGTGGACCAGACGCCCGCCCTTTGCGTGGCAGCCTCCTTCCCGGTAACAACGATGTTCCAGTCCCCCATGTAGGCGACTGCGACGCCCGATATGCTGTGAAGGCTGTTCGTCCAGGCGGCGGGAGATTCCCACGAGCCTCCGGACAGCCTGCGCCTGTAGAGGGTCGAGCCGTTGGAATAGAGGACTATAGCTTCGGTCGCGTTCTTGGCGCAGGCTGCAAGTCGAAAGTCGTCGTCCCCGGAGATGTCCCCCATGTCCGTCCAGTTCCCCCAACTGCTTCCCGAGTCGGTGCTGTCGGAGCGGTAAAGGTGGCCGTCGGTGGCGTCGATACGGAACGCCCAAACGTTCGCCCCGCAGGCTGCGAGCGCTACTGCGTAAGCATCGACGCCCCACTCTGTCCATGTGTAGTAGTCGGAGTTTTCATCGGGGGACGTCACCACCTGGCGGTAAAGCTTGTTGTCCGCGGGGTCCACCCTGAGCCTGATGAGGCTTCCGCTGCCCGGCATGGCGCAGGCATGGAAATAGTCGTCCTCTGAGCCCTCGTAGAACCGTGTCCAGTTCAGACGGGCGATTCCCCCGACCTTGTCGTAGACCTCGACTTTGAGGTATGGATGGGTCGCCGGGGCGACCTGGGCGGCTTTCAGGGTGTCCGAAAGTGGCCTCATCCGCTTCTACCAGAACAGGTGGCCCAGTACGATGCCGATTCCCTGGGCGATGAGCAGCCAGAGCAGGGGATACTTGCGCTGGCTGTCCCTGATAATGTGCGTCCAGGGGCGACCGCCCGCTCTCGACCACAGTGCTCGATACAGTCGTTCAAGCATAGGTGCACCTCTAAGCTTTTTACAACAAAATCTTGACGTTAGACCAGGACGGCGAGACTGTTCGGCAGCGGTTTCCCCGCTTGAAGGTAGATTTCGGCGAGCTTCCCCGCTTTCCTCAACCTCTCCTCGGGCGATATCTGCTCATAGCGCAGGTTGCGTACCTCGAGGTCGAGCGCGTCCCAGTCGATAGGTTTCGCCTTTCTCTTTGTCATGTTGTCTGCTCCCTGGTCACGGGCCGGTAACCGATGAGCGGGATACCGGCGGCCTTGCGGGGGTGTAGAGCTGCCTCGCCCGCACCCTGTTGTGGCGCCCCAGGCGCTTGAGCTCCCGGTTAAACCGTGCCAGGCGTTGCTCTCCCTGGATGCGGTACTCCCCAGCGGTGTCCCCTCCGCCGACGTTGACGCGGTTGACAGCGAAGTTAGCCCACTCGTTTAGGGCGTAGCCCGCGGCTCCCAGGGCGACGAGGTCTTCGTACTGCCCGGGTATCGTCGAGCCGTCGCTGTCCAGAGTATGGAGCCTGCCGTAGTAGATGCGCGCATCGCGGCCGTCGGGCACGCTGTCGGAGAGGAGAGTGAGCGTGTCGCCCCAGACGGCGAAGCGCTGGTAGGCCGGCGGGTAGCCGCCGGTGGGGTACTCAACGGCTTCGACTATCACACGGTCGGATAACCCTGAGATATCGAGCTCGTGGCTGCCGCTGGTAGTAGCTAAATCAGTGGTTTGCTCCAGAGGCAAAGACTGCGAGAACTCCGCGAGTGAGCGGGCGATATGCCGGTCGAGCTCGTCATCGCTCCAGCGGTAGTTGTCCTCTTCCTCGTCGTGGAGGTCGCTCCGCAAGGCGGAGCGCATGGTCGGCAGGTTCATGACTGCTCCTTGCCGTGTTATTGCAGCAACTAATCACCTCTCCCTTGATGGGAGAGGGTAGGGTGAGGGTGAATATATTCCCCCTCCCTCTAACTCCCTCCCACCAGGGGAGGGAGGATTTATACGCTCTAATCCCTGACACCTATAAGCTTCGAAAGCTTCAGGCTGTTGAACAGGGCCAGCGATGCATACCACTTGACCCTCGTCCTGGTGGCGTCCTTGCTCTCCAGGCTGCCCACGCGCTCCACCTGGAGCCCGCCGGGGCCGGTCAGCCCCGCCACCGCGCCCTCTCCGAACTGGAGGGCGTAGATGGTCGAGCAGTCGCTGGAGCCTCCCACGGTCTGCTCGTCGGAGATCCAGTCGTTGACCCCGATGGGGATGCCGTTGTAGAGGCTGACGAAGTTGCCGAACTGGTCCTGCGTCATCTCGATCGAGCCCAGCGAGCGCTGCAGCGATGTGAGCTTGCGCCGGCTGCGCTTGCTCATCAGGAGCATGTGCGGCTTGCCCCCTTTAACGAGGTCGATGAGCTCGTCGAGATTGGTGAGGGTGAGGGTACCGCCGTCCGTTCCCATGCTGGTGGTCTGCCCGCTGGCACAGAGCTTGTCGATGCCGTCGAAGGCCTTGGAGTCCACCCCCGTGTCGCCGTTGATGAAGGTGTCGTCGAACTTCTGCTGCACCGCCTTGGCCTTGAGCTGGACCACTGCCGCCTCCAGGTCCTGGATGTTGCTGCGGGTCGCCAGCAGGAAGTTGTCCACGTCGGCGTCGCCGCCCAGTATCTTCAGCGTCGCCGTTACCTGCGTGAAGGTGGGAGTCGACTCCGACCAGGAATCGCCCACGTCGTAGAAGCTGACTGTGGGCGCCTCGTTCTCCTGGTTGTAGGTCAGGCCGTTGCCCACGATCTCGATGAAGGGCAGCACCTGCAGTACCGGGCTGTCGTAGATAATAGTCTCGATGACGCCCTGCAGCAGGATGTCGTTGGAAAGCTTGGATGCCTCCGCCAGTGTTATTGCCATTTTCGTAACTCCTTACTCTGTATTCTTTGTATGCATTGTCGATATCCGTTTATCCCTGCCGGGCCATGCCGTAGGCTATCTTCTCCACCGGGGAGAGCGCCGACAGGTCGGGTGGAGTGCGGGGCGGCGCCCCGGCGGGGACGCTGTCGGCAGCGGCTTCTGCCTCGAGCTGCTGACGTACCTTCGACACGATACCCTGCGCCAACTCCAGGGAGGCGTCGATTTCATCGACAGTCTCCCCCTTGAGCAGCTCCATGGGCAAGCCGGGTATACTTGCAAGGACGGCGTCGCGGTACCTCGCCACCGTTCTCGACAGCGATTCCTTGAGGGAATTCAACTCGCTGTCCCTGGTGGCGACGCCCTCCTCGAGCTGTGATATCCGGTACCGCAGCTCCTCGTTCTTTCTTCTGAGGTTGTCCTCCGCTTTGTCGTTGACATCAACATCGGACTCCATCTCCGTATCCCCGGACTCGTCGGTCATGGTTCACCTCCTCTTATGTGTATCCTCTAGTTCCGGTGAGGTGCATAGTAGAACATTAGTTCTTGGCTTGTCAATAAGAAAATGTCGTCCTTTGCCATAACACCTATTGCATCCCGTGCCCCGCAAGTCCATAATGAAGGACGGAGTCAGATATGGGGGCGTAACGTGACGGGCAACAGGGTAAAGCTGCCGCAGCTCATATGGCACGATGACGACGAGCTCGAGATCGATTTCCCCTCTTCCTGGGATGTAACTGTCTGCCGTATGAACGGCCATGAACGGCCCAGGATTACCGAGAAGAAGATACGGCAGGCGTTCGCAAAGCCCATCGGCACCGCGCCGGTAAGGGAGCTCGCACGGGGCAAGAGAGAGGTCGCTATCCTTTTCGACGACATGACCCGTCCCACCAGGGTCGCCGAGATAGTCCCCTATGTCCTTGAGGAGCTGGAGGCGGCGGGGGTGGATGACCGCGGCATCAGGTTCATCGCCGCCGTCGGGGCGCACGGGGCGCATGACAGGATGGACTTCATCAGGAAGCTGGGCGAGCCTGTGGTCGGCAGATACCCCATCTATAACCACAACCCCTACGAGAACTGCACATACATCGGTGAGACCAGCAGGGGGACGCCCGTTTCCATCAACAGCGACTTCGTGAGCTGTGACTTCAAGATTGGCATCGGCTGCATACTTCCCCATCACCTCATGGGGTTCAGCGGCGGGGGCAAGATAATCATGCCCGGCATTGCCTCCATCGACACTATTGCCCACAACCACGGCGCATTCATCGCGGCTGCTTTTACCCGGGGTGAGGACCCGGGGATAGGTGCCGGCAGGCTGGAGGACAACCTGCTGCGCCTCGACCTCGCCGAGGCGGCGAAGATGGCAGGGCTCGACGTCAAGATAGACGCCATTATCAATGCCCGCGGCGAGACGGCCGACCTCTTCATCGGCGACCCCGCCGAGGCGCACCTGGAGGGTGCTAGGCTGGCGCGGGAGGTCTACGCCACGAAGCCTGTGGAGAATCCCGATATCGCCGTCATGAATACCTACTGCAGGGCGAGCGAGGCGGTCCTCGCCCTTCCTTTCCTGCCGCATATTTTCAAAGACCGCGCGGGGGACCTGGTGCTCATCTCCAACGTGCCCGAGGGGCAGGTGCCGCACTACCTGGTAAGGAGTTTCGGTAAAGCGTGCGGGGGCAGGGTGTGGTTCGCCCCCACCGTTATGCCCCGCAACGTAAACAGCTTCATTTTCCTCAGCCCCTACCAGGATATAACGGCCGCCGACTGGCTGGCGCCGACTGAGTGCATAGTATGGGCGAGGACATGGCCGGAGGTGCTGGAGAGGCTCACCGCGACGCACGGTGAAAAAGCGAGGGTGGCCGTGGTCCCCGACGCCACCATGCAGTATTTCGTTTAATCCCTGAGAGATGGAGGAGACGGATGGCACCGGGCAAGCGACCCAACTCAGGTGCATTCCTTACCAACCTGCGGGCGCCTATGCCCTTGAGGCGCAAGCTCAGGCTGCTGGTGAGCAACAACTGGTTGAAGCTCAGGAGGAGGAGCAGCTGCTGCGGGCACCCGGGGGAGCCCGGCTGCTGAAGGTAAGCCGGCAGGGACTGGGACAGTCCCTTTGAGTCAAGTTCGAAGACGTGGGGAAAGGGGTGCGATGTATCGCAAGATTCTGCTTCCACTGGACGGCTCGGAGCTGGCGGAGTGTGCGCTTCCCCATATGGATGCAGTTGCCAGGGGCTGTGACGCTGCTGACGTTATCCTGTTGCGGGTAGTCGAACCCCTGCACCTGCCGGGGGACTATGTTATCAGTCCCAAGGAAAGGGCGAAAATCGAGAAGGAGCACCGGTCCGAGGCAGAGAAATATCTGGCCGAACTAAAAGGCCGGCTGAAAGGCGATGGGCTGAGGGTACGCTCGGAGGTTATCCAGGGGAAGGTTGCCGAGAGCATCGTTGACTATGCCCGCGAGCGCGGGGCGGACCTGATAGTGATGGCTACTCACGGGCGCTCCGGCATAAGCCGCTGGACGCTGGGCAGCGTGGCTGACAGGGTCATCCATCTTTCGTCTGTGCCGGTACTGATGGTGCGTGCCCCGGGCTGTGCCCCCGCTGTTTAAACCACGGGCTGCGGTGTTGAAACGGGGAAACTCGGTAAAAGGAGGGAGGGCTATGAAAGGCTGGGCAAAGGTAGTGCTGGTGCTGGCGCTGGCGGCCCTGCTGGGGGTCTCGCTGGTCGCCTGCGGCGGCGAGTCGGGACCCGAGGACGCGGTGAAAGGAGCGTTGAAGGCATTCGGGGCCATGGACGCGGAGAAGACGGCTAGTTACTTCCCGGAGGAGGAAAGGGAAGAGCTGATTTCGGGGCTGGAAATCGCCTTCGCGTTCGTGGATGACATGAAGGTATTAAATATTAAGACTGGGTTAGTATCCCAGACAGAGGACACGGCCACGGTTGATGCCGAGTGGGACATGGAGGGCACGTTATTCGGCCAGAAGGAAACCGAGCATGTAGAGGATACTATGAGGCTGGAAAAAGTGGACGGTACGTGGCTGATTGTTGAAGCGGGATTGCTTGAACAGTATGGGTATTAACAATCTTCGGGGGCTTTCTCGAAATCATCGTTCCGGGACGGCTTGACAAAAGGGTATTTATTGCGTAAAGTACGTCCAATGTTAGCCAGTACGATGTTGTCCTTTGCGGAAGGGCTCGAATGAACTTCGTACTTTTGGCTTTGATAGGCTATTTCATCGGGAGCATCCCCTGCTCCTACCTTTCCATGCGCATCTTCACCGGCATTGACATCCGTACCCTTGGCACGGGCAGTGCTACGGTGACGGCTGTGCTGATGCACGGCGGCAGGCGCCCTGCCACCGTGGCCCTGCTGGCTGAGATTGCCAAGGGCGCCCTCTGTGTTCTTCTCGCAAACTGGCTGGTGGGCGAGGACTGGGCCGTGCTGACGATTCTGGTTGCAGCCGTTTTCGGCTGTAGCTGGAGCATCTGGTTGCGGGGTAATGGCGGTCAGGGGTTGACCATCGCGGTGTCGGGCCTGGTCCTGTTCAATATCGTTCTCGTGCCCATTATAGCGGGCTGCTATCTCCTGCCGCTGGCAGCCACTAAGCAGCATCTGCTGAGCAACCGGCTGTTCCGTATCTCGATACCTGTCGTGATGGGATTGTGGTATATCTCCTCGGACTATGCCTGGGGCTATGCCCTTGCGGGAGCGCTGCTTGTGTTGCCCTCGTTCATCAAGCAGTGGCTGGTGGGAGATGAGGTAGTGGAGGCCAGGAGGGCGGACGGCGTGGAGCGCAGTGGAGCCGGAGCACTGTAGATGCTGTACCACCAGATAATCGCTTTTCTCCTCATCGGGGTCCTGTGTAATGTCCTGCTCAACCTGAGAACCCTGAGGAGGGCTGAAGCGGGCGGTGTACTGCCCGACCCCCCGCCCCTGATATCCGTGCTCATCCCGGCAAGGAATGAGGAAGCTAACATCGGGGCCTGCCTGGACTCTCTGCGGCGGCAGGACTACCCTAATTTCGAGATACTGGTACTGGACGATTCGTCGAGCGATGGCACCGCTGATATCGTGTCCAGGGTTGCCGCCGAGGACTCACGGGTGAGGCTGCTGACAGGGGAGCCGCTCCCCCTGGGCTGGGCGGGCAAGCCTTTTGCCTGTCACCAGCTGGCCCAGGAGGCCCGGGGCTCCTGGCTTCTTTTTACCGATGCCGACACGGTACATGCCCCATCAGCCCTGAGCTACGTACTATGCGCTGCCATCAGCTCGCAGGCGGCGCTTGTCTCCGGCTTCCCGTTACAGCTGACCACGTCGTTCTGGCAGAAGATGGCCATGCCCCTTTTCTTCTACTTCCTGCTCCTGTGCGGGCTGCCGTTCTGGTGGCTGCAGCGCTCGGGGGCCCGGCCCATGCCGTCACTGGCGATCGGGCAGTTCATGTTCTTCTCCGCCCCGGAGTATCGCAGCATCGGCGGGCACGAGGCGGTGAAGTCGCACATCATAGAGGATGTTGAACTGGGGATGGAGATGTGGCGGCACAAGTACAGGCAGCTTACCCTTGACCTGACGCCGCTGGTCTCCTGCCAGATGTACCGTGAGTTCGGCAGTATGTGGCAGGGCATCAACAGGTGGCTCTATACGGTGGCCTCGATGTCTGCCCTGGCTTTAATCGTTTTGATGGCTGCGGTTATATTCCTGTTCCTCATGCCTTTCATCTGGCTGGCTTACGGCCTGCTGCTGGCGGGGCCACTCTTCTGGATAGTACTTCAGGTCGTTATCCTGCTCGCGGCACGCTTTCTCGCGGGACGCCGCTTCTCCCAGCCGGTATCATCCACTATTTTGCATCCCTTCGGCATGGGTTTTGTACTGCTTATCAGCGTCTATGCCACCTACCAGTATCTGATAGGTGCTGGCGTCAGGTGGAAGGGGCGGGTGTACGATTCCAAGTTCAAGATAAGCTAGTGCAGCCCTGCTACTGGTCGGTGCCGGCTATCTTCATCTGTCCCCACAGCCCCATGGTGTCACCCTTGATTATCGCAACCCCCTTGAGGTGCTCGATACCATGGGCGAATTCAAGCGCTGCGGGTATGTCGCTCGCTGAGCTGACCCTGTTGGCTATTGCGGTGGCGGCGGCGTCCGCCAGGGAGGTCGACGGCGAGGTGACGACGACCGCATCAGCCGTGCCCAGGCTGAGGGAGTGCCCCACCGACCCCGATGAAGTGCAGATGCCGAGGGGGGTTTCATCGGGCTGTATGGTGAAGGCGATTCCGCCGCTGAGCCTGGACTCTCCGGCGTAGACGCCGATGAGCCGCTCCTTCGAGGTCTTGATAAAGATATCCCCGCCGTTTTCTACGATGATTTCGCTGGAAAAGGAGAGAAGCTCCCTGCCGACCGCTTCGGCGATAGCGCCAGCGACCGCCGCCATGGGTCCCACCCCTGCCTGGCGGGCGGCATCGGACATTTCCCTCACCAGCGGCGGGGCGCTTTGGTCTACCGGCAGGGGTTCCAGGGAGGCAGCGAAAGCGGGGTGTGATTCGATGTATTTCTCCAGGGCGGAGCGGCACCGCTGGGTCGCCGCCAGCGCTTTGCCCTTCAGGTTGCGCCGTGCCCTGATGAGCAGGTCCGTTTCCCTGACCACCACGGAGAAGGAGACGAGGTCCCGGTCGCTGACCCAGTTCCTGTAGGTTCTCGGCTCATACATCTATCCGCCTCTGGCGGGCACAGGCCTAGAGACGCACTTCCATTGCCCTGACGGGACAAGCGTTGATACAGAGCGCGCAGGCAATGCATTTGGTCTCGTGAAAGTCAACGACCCTCGTCTTGGGATTGACCACAAAGGCATCGACGGGACATATCGTGACGCAGGCGCCGCAGTGGGTGCACCGCTCCTCGTTGCGGAACACGTCCTTGACCAGCGGTTGCAGCTCTACCCCGACCCCGGTGAGATAGCGCACCGCGTCATCGTAGCTCTTCTTACTGCCGCTCAGCTCCAGGATGAGCAGGCCTTCCTCCTCCGGGGTGACCGAGGCTTTCAGAATATTGAACTGGAGGTCGTAGTCCTTCACAAGCCGGTATATTATCGGTTTATCGACGAGCCGGTGGGGGAAGCGTAATACAACCTTCCTGGCAACTGTCTTGGCAACAGTCATGGCATAGCTCCTTCCGCTCAGCCTTCTTTCTCCAGGGGACGCTCCTGCATGGGCTTGATTATTATCCCTGACTCCACGCCGGGAAGCGGCGCTACGGGCTCGGTGAGGCGAAACTCGCCCTTCTTAATCCAGCCCTTGAGCGTCGTGGCTATCTCGACCGCCCGGGAATAGCTGGAGAGCGAGGCGGTGGGCACCTGCTTCCTCTTAATCTTGATTGAGCCGCTCTTCAACTGGGCATACGTTACCTCTCCCAGGACTTCCGGGCTGCGCTGCGGGTAAGCCTCGAAATAGTCTATCACGGGGGCTATAATCTCCTCGTCGGTAACAGCGGCGTATTCCAGAATCTCTTCGGAAAGTATCGGTATGGGGACGCCGATGCCGACGGTCAGGGTAGCGCCGTAGCCGAGAAAGCTTGTCCCCACCAGCCAGCGCGGACTCATCTGCTTCAGATCGCCTATCACCGCCAGCGTCCCTCCCCCCCGCCGGGGTACACCTTTGTCGGTGCGCAGCGCGCCGGGGTTATGCTGGGTGCCGTGCCAGGCGACGTAACCGACTCCCCCTCCGAGGAAGATCCTTGTTCCAACACCGATAGTCTTGTAGTAGGGGTCGTTGAACAGCGGCGACAGCTGCCCCGAGGTCGAGTAGTTGGCGTTGCCCAGGCGGGGCTTGAGCACCCCCATGTAGGTGTAGAGCGTCCGGTCCCCGAGGTTCACCGCTACATTGTAGTTCTGGTATGCGTTCCTGATGTTGAACAGCACTGCCTCGTTCATGCTCTGCAGGTTGATCCAGGTCTCTATCTTCCGACGGGGGTAGCAGTCGGTTCCGTGGGCGTTGACCACCAGCCGGACGTCGTTGCCGGCGACCAGCTCCTCTATGACGTGGCCGCCGCCGTACTTGAACTCGCCGGGATGGCTCCTGTTTCGGGGGTCGTCGTCGGGGAGGGCGGTGGCGCCGAGGAAGATATCAACGGCCGCGATGCCGGTATAGGCTGGTACATCGTTCAGGTAAACCTGCCCCCCGCCCGCCTTGATGCGCGGCTGGGAATGCCCCAGGTTAAAATAGGCGCCCGATGAACACATGGGGCCGAAGGTGCCCGTGGTCACCACGTCGACCTCTTTGGCTGCCTTGGCTGTGCCCTTCTTCCTGACCAGGTCAATGACCTCTTCAGCGGTAACAACCACTGCCTGGCCTTTGGCGATTTTCTCATTGATTTCGGCGATGCTTTTCGTCATTCCGCGCTCCGGGATAGAGAGTATCCAAGCGTAATGTCGGACGTCAAGCATATTGCGCTAAATGGGGTAACTTGTCAACCCTGTTAATCCACACCATTGCGAGCCCGCCAGAGGCGGGCGTGGCAATCTCCCCGTCTGTCACCACCCCGTGAGATTGCCGCGTCGCAATGCCAGATGAAGCCTGCGGCTACGCTGCTTTGTCTACCCTGCTCCGCTCCTCGAGCCAGCGCTCGAGCTCGGCATCGGGGTCCTCGACGCCTAACTCGTCCATCGCCCGCCGCCGCGAGTGAATGCCGGCGCCGACCATTATCTCCTCATCCCGCACCAGCCGTGCCCTGTCCTGGGGCAGTACCGGCCCCCAGATAACCCGGGAGCGGCAGCTTCCGAAGTCCTCGCCCGTCATCTGCTCCAGCACCCGGAGGATAAGCTCGTTGCGGCGCCGGTACACCGCGGTCCTCGTCAGGCGCTTCCGCTTCACCTTCTGCAGCAGGGGGTGAAGCTCCATCTCCAGGGCGATCCCCGAGAGGCCGCGCTGATTGTCGCCGAAGGCTGTCCTCGGTGACTCGGAGATGTCGTGCAGCGTGCGGTAGAGCAGGTCTATGTAGTCCACGTGCAGCTTCACCCCGCCGCCCTGGAGGAGGTCGAGGAGGTATGCCTTCGCCTGCTCCGGTATCTCCCACACCGCTCCCGGCTGCACCGCTATGTCCTGCGCGTTCTCGATGTTCTCCAGGACGGCGATGGGGTTTCCCGAAAGCTCCAGGATGAGGGAGAGCTGCGACAGCGCCCTGTTGAGCTCCCGCGCCGGCTCCATGAGCGCCGGGATGTCGGAGAGCCCCCAGAACTTCTTCGGCTCCCTGAGATTAGGATATATAAGGAAGGGGATGAAGCCGTAGGGATTGGCCTTCCTTTCCAGCAGCGCATCGTCGAGCCAGAGCTCGAACCTTCGCTCGGTCCACACCTCGACCACCGTGGACTCCGGTCTCGAGTTGCGGCTTCTCACGCCGTAGAGCAGGGCGACCTCGTCGGCGGAGAGCCGGTAGCGGCTGGCGACGCGCCATACCCGTGTGAAGTCATCCCCCAGCCACCAGACGAATATCCCCTGCACGTCGGGTGCCGATACCCTGACCCGCTTCTCCCGGGAATCCCAGGTCACCTTGTAGCACCCGTCTCCCAAGATGGCTGCGTCCAGCTCGGTATCGAAGTCGAGCTGCTCCAGGTTGTTTGTTTCATATACCTTATATAGTATGTCCTCCGCTTGGCGCGCTTTATCCCCGTCCCCGGGTGTTACGGGTTCGATGGCGAAGCTCAGCCCGCTCATCAGGTAGCTCGTGACCTTGTCGACGAAGACCCGGGCATAGTTGAAGGTGAGCCGCCGCTCCCGCGCCCGGGGACGCCCGGGCCACTGTACCCCGTTGTAGAAATCGAGGTGGTCGCGGTATGCCCTGAGCCGGTCGAGGTCCATGCGGCTTACCTGCTGGGGCGGGGTGAGGCTGCCGGCTCCGGCTGCGGTTTTGTTATTCATGTGGTGGCCTCCTTTCGGTCCGTGTCCGCGGTCGATGACCTCCTGATGATGCGCTGTACGGTGCGCCTGCTCACGCCGAACAGCTCCGCCAGCTCGGCGACGCTCTTCCCCGCCTCCCTGTGCTGCCGCAGCAGCTCCTCGTCCCGCAGCATCTTGCTCGGCCGTCTCCCCTCCCCTCCTTCGGCGGGCTCGTCGTAGCGGCAGCGGGGCAGGGGACAGTTGAGGCAGGAGGGGAACAGGGCACAGCCCTCGTCGTGGTAGACGACATAGTCAGGCAGATGGTCGGCGGCAATCTCATGGTCCCTCGTCATGGCTACACCTGGCTCTCTGAGCCCGAATCTGATTCGCCCTCTTTATTACTGAAATATGGAAATATGCCTTATTACTATTTCATTTTTGCTTTTGCTCTCGCTACTCTTCCCTCAGCCGTCCCCGAGCCGGCCGTGGCGTGTACTGCGCCGCCTCGACCAGCAGCGCCAGGCTGGAGAGGAAATCATCGTGACCGGCGGCGGGGTCGAGGTAGAAGTTCATCGTCTGGTTGGCTCTGAAGGTGCTCCGTGCTTTCGTAGCCTCGAGCCAGAACTCGCGGCACTCCGGCGACCCGTCGCCGGCATACATCTTCAGCCTGCCCGAGTTAATCGCCGCCAGGAGCTCGAAGCTCAGCCTGGACTTTGACGCTTGGGTGAACAGGAACGGGGTCACCACGGATTTCCCCAGCGCGCGGGTGAGGAAGCTGGCGACGCCGGCGCCGACCCCGGTGGCGTCAACCACCGCCCGTTTCACACGCCACACGTTCTTGAGGACATCCGCAAGCTGGGAATACAGGGCGGTGTGCGGCTTGCCCGTCCACCAGTAGTGCTCCACGATGTTGACCCCGGGGAGCTGCACGATGTCCCCGCCGGCGTCGAAGTCGAGCTCGGCTATGGTGACCACGGTGGAGTCCTGCTTCGGCTTGAGGGCGCGCAGCGCCGCGTCCTCGCCCTCCTCCGCCTCCCCGGCGAGGTCTATGCCGGCGACATATACCCCTGCGCCGTCGAGATGACGGCGCCGCTCGTGAGTTCCCTGCAACTGCGCCAGCTGTGACGGGCTCAGGAAGCCGCCCCCGCCGTGTATCGGCTTGAGGCAGTACTGGGTCTGGTACAGGGGATGGCTTTCCCCCAGCCGCGCCCTCTCGCCCTCGACATAGTGAAGATAATCGGGATTGTACCGGGCGACCTCCTCCCAGTCGTAGCGGAAATGCCGCCTGACCCCGTCCCTCCGCTCCAGCTCCAGGTTGGTCTGCTTCACCTCCTCGAGCAGGGTGGAGTCGTCCCAGGTGGTGCCGTAGTGCACTGTGGTCACGTTGGTTGCCGCTCCCATGGGCCGGAATTCCTTGGTGTACTTCTCTTTGGAGACATCCTGGCTCTCGTCGACCTCGAGCAGGATGTGGGCGGTATTCCCTACCACGTTCGCCGACGAGTCGGCGGAGAGGAAAATCTGCCGCGCATTCCCTAGCCTCACTATATAGCCCATCTCGGTCCGCCAGATGCCCCCGTAGCCCCACTGGTTGAGCCTTTCCTTGAGGCGCATCATGGAGATGATTGTCTGCGGCTTGAAGGTCGGGGAGCATTTAATCGCGTTGCCTCCCCTGCCGATGAACAGCGTGAGCAGGAGCACCTCGAGCTGGGCGGAAAGCTCGTTCTTGCCCCCCTGGCGCGCTATCTCCACCGAGAAGGTCAGCCCTTTTCTCCCCAGAACGCTCTCCACCACGGCTCTTGCCACCTCCAGTTGATAGGGTCTCAGCTCAATCATCGCACTTTTAGCTTTCAGCCGTCAGCCGACAGCTTTCAGAGCCTGCTGACTGCTGATTGCTGACCGCTGACAGCTATCTTACGGCAGGTACTTGATGCCCAGGGGTATCGCCAGGCCCTGGAGCACTTTGCCGATGGCGTCGGTCAGCGCCCTCTTCTGGGCGCTGCTGATTCTGTAGCGGGTCATTACCAGGCGGGCGAGGGCGCTGGTGGCGTCCATGATCAGCTTCACATTCTCCGGGTCATTCTCGAGAAGCGACTTAATCTTCACCCGGAGCAGGGCGATCTCGTCGTCGATGCCCTCGACCCCCTGTGCCAGCTCGAAGTCCAGTTCCTCGGCCTCGTCCAGCGCCCGGGAGTAGAATCCGCGTTTAGCGCTGTTTCGGCCGGCTCCGGCGCTGCCGCTTGCCTTTTTTACTACCGTCCCTTTCATTGTCCTTCTGCCTCGCTGCAATAGCGCCCAGGATGACGACATGGGCCGCCAGGTCCCATTTCTGCATTTCGATAGCCAGTTTCAGAAGCCTCATCGAGACCTCCTGGTGATTGGTAAAGTTGCGGGGGTAAGATAATAGTACATATGTTCTATATTGTCAAGGGGGTTTTGTCACCGCTCTTCTACGCAGCCGTGAAAAATAGGGACCGCCATTGTGTCATTGAGGGTGGTGTTTGACGGGACGATTGCCGCGCCCGCCAGAGGCGGGTTCGCAATAGCGGAGAAAATCGCGCTGAAAACCTGACACTTTAGGCCGCTTTTTCGTTATATATATTAAACTGCCGTTTTCTCCTGTTAGGGCTCAAAAAGTATAAGAGATATCACACAAATAGCTGTTGATATCGCGGAACTAGCTGTGATGTTTGATATTCAAGAGGGGTATAGTGATATACTTGATATCGAAACATGTCTTAAATTCCGTAAAAACAGTAGTGTGCACGTGGAAAGCAGAAGCAGTACGGACAAAAAGGCACAGCTCACTGCATTGTATGAGAGCTACTACGATAGAATCGCACGCTATGCTTTCGTACGTCTGGGCAATCATGCAGATGCCGAAGACGTGGCCAGCGAGGTATTCGTAAAAGCCCTGGATGCACTTCATTCCTATAAGGAAAGAGGGGTACCGATGCAGGCCTGGCTCTTCAAAATAGCGCAAAATTTAATCGGTGACCATTTCCGGAAATCTGCTAAAAACAAGACAGTTTCGATTGATGCAGTGAGGGTGCAATCAGAGGCAGACCCGGAAGAACAGGCGATCGCTGGATTCGAGGTGGCGAGGGTGATAAGGACGCTCGGCAAGCTCACCGAATCCCAGCGGAGGGTGATAGAGCTCCGGTTTTTCGGCGAACTCACGTCGGAGGAAACAGGCTATGTATTGAACAAGCGTGCCGGGGCTGTACGTGAGCTCCAGAGCGCCGCTATAAAGGCGCTGCGCAAGCTGCTGGACGAAGAACCGCCTCTGGGGATGGGTACGGTATGAACCCGAGATTTGACGAGATCCTGGATGAATGCGTGAACCGCATCAACAGCGGTGAGCAGCTGGAGGACTGCCTCGCCAGATACCCGGAGCATGCCGCTGAGCTGGAGCCCTTCCTCCGGACTGTGGTCGATATACAGGCTCCGTTTCGAGACATCCCTTCGATAAAGGCGAAGTCGGTAGCAAAGCGCCGTTTTTATAGCGCTATCGAACAGGCGGAGGAGATAAAGGGGAAGAGGCTTCGTATATTCAGGATGCGGCCGCGCTGGGCGGCGGCGTTTGCTGCCGTGGCGATTATAGTGCTGGCAGTTCTGGTCAGCTATTTCGCTATCAATCCAGCGCCGGCACCGGTCGGCCCCGGCGGGCCGGCGGTGGCGCAGAACAACTTCAGGTTGCTGATAAGCGATGAGGTCAATGCCATAGGCAATTTCACCCACCTCTACGTTGAGATCACATCCATAGGTATCCAGCAGGGCAACGGGTCCGGCTCCTGGCTGATCCTGGAGCCGATAGACGACCCCGACGGAGACGGCCTTCCGGGCCTGGACCTGACGCTGTTGCAGGGCGCCAACGCCACCGAGATATGGAGTGGCAACCTCACCCCGGGAGTTTACAGCAAGCTGTTCATCTACGCCGGCAATGTTACGGGATACCTTATTGGGGATGAGGACGTCCTGGTTAAGCTGCCAGGCGGCAAGCTCCACGTAAGCAAGCCGTTCGAGGTAGGCGATTCACTGGTCAATTTCGTCTTCGATATCGCGGTCCACGAAGCCGGCGAAAGCGGCAAGTACGTGCTCAATCCTCAGGTGGCTGAAAGCGGCCCCGACGTAGAATTTATCGATGTGAGCCCCGGGGCACAGGGCAAACCCGGGGGATATACTCCTCAAGCGACGGGTACGCCCGAGACGATGGGCACACCCGGAGCAACACCTGCGCCGGAAGCGACGGGTACACCCGAAGCGACAGGTACGCCCGGGGCGACCCCCACGCCGGTACCGACCCCTACGCCTGAACCGACACCGACGTCTGCACCGGCAGGTGGTTCCTGGTCAACAGGCAAGCCTGCACCGACATCGACACCCGCGCCAACCGGGACGCCTACACCCACGCCTACACAGACGCCGACGCCAATACCTACAGCGACCGTGACACCCACGCCTACGGAGACGCCCACACCGACCGTGACACCGACACCCACAGCAACGCCCAGCCCGACGCCGACCGTGACACCGACACCGACGCCCACACCTACAGAAACGCCCACGCCGGCGCCAACTGCCACGTACACCCCGACGCCGACCCTGACACCGACGCCGACGCCCACAGCGACGCCCACGCCGACGGAGACGCCTCTACCTACGTCAACGCCGACGCCCACGCCGGTACCCAACCCGGAGCTGGAGGATGGCTGCAGCCTTGATATCGTCATCGTGCTGGACATGAGCGGCAGCATTGACGACGCCGGCGAGGTCGGTACGGTGAAGGACGCTGCCATTACCTTCGTTGACGCTTTCCTGCCGGAGACCCAGACCTTGATCGGTGTTGTCCGTTTCGCGGACACTGCCAGTGTGGTTTCGGGGCTGACCGACAGCGAGACGGACCTCCACACAGCCATTAACGGACTGTCCGCAGGCGGGTGGACCAACTGGGAGGACGCTCTCATTGTGGCAAGAGGGCTGCTGGAGGGCGGCGGCGACCGTGATGATGCGGAGCATGCAGACCTTATCGTTATGATTACCGATGGCGACCCGACAGATAGCAACACCTACCCCGGTCAGGAAACTCCCAGTCAGCCGAATCAGCACCTGGCTCCGGCGGTGGCAGCTGCCGACGCCGCCAAGACGTCTGCAGTCACTCAGGGGATTCGCATCGTAGCTGTCGGTGTCGGCAGTGACCCGAGTACGGAAAGGCTCAGCGCTATTTCCGGCCCGAATATCAATACTCCCGGCGCTACCGCAGACGTTATTACAACGGACTTCCCTGACCTGGAGGACACACTGGCGGACCTGGCCGGGCAGCTGTGCGTTGCTCCTACAGAGACACC
>DUEY01000023.1 GCA_011174795.1 Dehalococcoidia bacterium | reverse complement strand
CTGACCCTGCTCTATAACGTTCTGGCGAAAAAGTTCGGACTCAAGACGAAGGCAGTCTACCTCGAACAAGCCCACGGCAGGGAGTCGCACGTCTTTTCCATAATGGACACCGGGCAGGCTACCATAGACATCGATAACATCTTCCCCAACGGGTTCGACCACAAGGAGCACCTGGACAACCCCCTGAGGGTCACCTGGGACGACGCCGGGCTCATCGCCGATATCTATCACAGCATCGGCTCAGCGTTGCATGAGCAGAACAAGCTCGAAGAGGCTGTCCGAAATTACAGCAAGGCAATATTGTTTAACCCCAAATACGAGAAAGCTTATCTCAACCGCGGCATCGCCCTGTCCCTGCTGGGACGCGAAGAAGAAGCGAAGCGTGACCTTGAGCGGCAGGTATGAGGGGAGGGAATAACTCAGAAGCCCTTATAGTGGCTATGAGACAAGCAAAAACTCATCGTCACTACCATACTAAGGCTTCCTTAGGACGATCCCGATAGGACAGTGGTCAGAGCCCATGACCTCAGGCATGATAAACGCCCCTGTGACCGATGGCAGCAGGTTCTCCGTCACGAAGAAATAGTCGATTCTCCAGCCAACGTTCCGCTCTCTCGCCCCTGTTTTCAAGTCCCACCACGTATATTGATGCGGCTCCTTGTTGAAGTGGCGGAAGGTGTCTACATACCCATGGGCGACGAGTTTGTCCATCCACCCCCGCTCGACAGGTAAAAAACCCGATTTGTTCTCATTCTCCTTCGGCCGGGCGATGTCTATCTCCTTGTGTGCGGTGTTGTAATCGCCACAGATTATACACTTCTTCCCCTGCGCTTTCAAAGAGTCTGTATAGTCAAGGAATTCGTCGTAGAATTTCAGTTTGTACTTCAACCTGGCTTCGTCTTTCTTGCCGTTGGGAAAATATACGTTGAACAGGATAAACTCGGGGAACTTCGTGATGATCGTTCTCGCCTCCACATCGAACTCCTCTATCCCGAACCCATTCTTGATACTGAGTGGCTCCTCTTTCGTGAAGGTAGCGACCCCGGAGTACCCTCTGGCCTCCGGGTAGTTCCAGTACGCGTGGTAGCCTCGAGGCTGTAGCAGGTTGTCGTCGAGTTGCTCGGGATGAGCTTTTGTCTCCTGGACGCAGAGGATATCGGGAGATTCTGAGTGCAGCCATTCCAGGAAGCCCTTTCTGCCGGCTGCCCTGATCCCATTAACATTCCAGCTTAATATAGTGGTTCCTTGCATAGTGCAATTATACACCCCATTCTCAAGCATCATGTCAGGCTAAAAATGTCAGGGGCTGTGGCTTTGTGATATAGTATTTTGTGGGAGTAAAAAATTGGCTGCCAGCAAAATCCTCGTTGTTGAGGACGACCACACCCTGCTCGGAGTTCTCAAGTACAACCTTGTTAAAGAGGGATATTCAGTCGTAACAGCTGTCGATGGAGCTCAGGCCCTGGAATTTGCCCGTAATGAGATACCAGAGTTGATTGTGCTCGATATAATGCTGCCCAAGTTAAGCGGTCTTGAGGTCTGCCGTATCCTGCGTAAGGAGATGAGCATACCTATACTTATGCTCACCGCCAAAACCGAGGAGGTGGACAAAATAGTTGGCCTTGAAATAGGAGCCGACGATTATATGACCAAGCCCTTCAGTATGAGAGAACTCCTCGCTCGAATCCGGGCGATGCTGCGGCGTACCGAGATGATGAGGCAGGAGGCGACATCCATCAAGGAAGGTGCCCCAGCAAGGATTAAGGTCGCCGATATTGAGATAGACCTCGCCCGCCACAAAGTCTCACTGAAAGGCACCACCGTTAACCTAACGCACAAGGAGTTTGACCTCCTGACCTTCCTTGTTAAGAACAGGGGGCAGGTATTCAGCCGCGAGCAGCTTTTGGAGAAGGTTTGGGGATATGAGTATGCTGGCGATACCCGGACAGTAGATGTCCATATCAGGTGGCTAAGACAAAAAATAGAAGCTGCCCCGTCACAACCCCGGCATCTTGTGACCGTACGGGGCGTTGGCTACAAGTTTGAGGAATAACGGTGTTTCGCAGTATCAGATGGCGGACAGCAACGGTATTCGCGGTACTTATCCTGTTATGCATCTGTGGGCTCAGCATTTACCTGGCGCACTTTTTCGAAAGTCGTTATGTGGATAACCTGCGGGAACAGCTAACTGACCAGGCATACCTCATCGGAGACAGCAGCTTATCGTATATTACCGGTGAACGGTCGGAAGAACTTGATGCGCTAGCCAAGAGGCTGGGGGAGAAGACCGATGCGCGGGTAACCATTATCGACAGGGATGGGGTTGTACTGGGAGACTCCGAGGAGAATCCCGCTGACATGGAGAATCATGCCAACAGGCCTGAGATCCAGGAAGCACTCGCGCTTGGATCCGGCAGCAGCATCCGATTCAGCACCACTCTTGGCTATGACATGATGTACGTTGCTGTGCCGATATCGGTAAACAGCACAATTGTAGGCACTGCACGGGTATCCCTGCCACTTACTGAGATCGATGAGGCATTGGGGCATATTAATAGGACGATAATCTGGGTAGCCATAATCGCCGCTTTTATTACCATATTACTGGCGCTCCATATATCGAAAATAACTACTGACCCAGTTAGAAAGCTCACGCAGTTATCGCAGAAAATAGCTCAAGGGGACCTTGACCATGAAATCCAGATAAACTCGAGTGACGAGGTTGGCGACCTTGCCAAAGCGTTCAATCTAATGGCCGTAAGGCTCAAAGAGATGATCGCACTTATAACTGCCGAACGGGATAGGATGGCAGTAACCCTCTCTCACATGGACAATGGGATCGTGGTCGTCAACGGCGATAGCCAGATAACTTTAATGAATACGGCAGCAGAGAGAATGCTTCAGATTTCAGGGGAGGAGGCATTGGGGCATACCTTTGTCGAAGCAGCTCGTGATTATGAATTGGATGAGATATTGAAACGTTGCCTGAAGACAAGGGAACAGCAGACAGGGACGGTAGAGACCAGTCCAGAGAAGAAGTTGCTGGGTGTAATAGCAACGCCACTGGATGAGGATTCGGGGTGTCTACTGCTCTTTCAGGACCTTACCGAGCTACGGCGCCTGGAAGCAGTGCGCCGGGATTTTGTTTCCAACATTTCACATGAGTTGCGCACTCCAATAGCTTCTCTCAAAGCCCTCGCTGAGACTCTGCATGAGGGCGCTATCAACGATCCCTCTGTGGCAAAGGAATTCCTGAGTAAGATAAACGCAGAACTTGATAAACTGGCCCAGATGGTGCAGGAGTTGGGGGAGTTATCTCACATTGAAAGCGGGGAGGTTCCTTTCCATATAACTTCCTTCGCTATAGTTGATTCCATAACACGTGCTATAGAGAGACTCAGGTTACAAGCTGACCGCGCAGGACTCAATATTGAGACAGATTTTCCTCCTGCCTTGCCTGATGTCGCAGCCGATCAGGAGCGGGTGGAGCAGGTACTAGGCAACCTGATTCACAATGCCATCAAGTTCACCCAACCCGGCGGTAGCATCAACATTGCTGTAAAAGAAAAGGACGATAGCATCTTGGTAGCTGTATCCGACACGGGGATTGGTATTCCTGCCGATGACCTGCCGCGTATCTTCGAGCGATTCTACAAGGCAGACAAGGCGCGGAGTGGTGGCGGTACCGGCTTAGGGCTAGCTATAGCCAAGCATATCATAGAAGGCCACGGCGGTAAAATTTGGGCGGAAAGTGTTGAAGGCAAGGGCTCAACATTCAATTTTACGCTACCTTCTGCTTCCAGAACTTAGTTAAGCCTTCAGTTCTCCATCCCGTCACAGGAAGGCACAATATATATACCTTGACAATTGAACAACTCTAATCTAGTATGCTAATGGGCAGGTCAAGGTCAATAGCTGAGTTATAAGGCATGCGAATATTGCCCGAAGCGATTAATAAGAGAGACACAGTTTTTATTAGTTTTAGCCTTGGCCCATCCCTTCTTCCAATTACCCCTTCTATTTACTTTATTCCGACGTTTTCACTGTCCCTGAGGTGTGCACCTTGCCTAGATTCTCCATAATGCCCAAAGAGCCCAAGTTCTTCGACCTCTTTGAGAAGAGCGTCGATAATGTGGCAGTAGCAGCCAGGGAGCTTTCTAACCTTTTCGAAGATTACACGAATCTACAGATAAAAGTTGCTCGTATTACCGAGCTTGAGCATCAAGGCGACGCCATTACACACCGTATCATGGAGCAGTTGCACCGCACCTTCGTAACACCTATCGACCGCGAGGACATCGCCCTCCTCACCGAGAGATTAGACGACGTCATGGACTTTATCGAGGATGCCGCTAACGCCATGCTCCTCTACCGTATCGAGCAGCCTACCACCAGGGCAAAGGAGATGGCGACTATCCTGGTTAAGATGAGCAACGAACTCATGGAAGCAGTGCCGCGTCTCCGCAACCGCTCCAAGATGAAAGGGATTCTGGGGCACTGTGTCGAAATCAACCGGTTGGAGAACGAAGCCGATGCTATAGCTCGCCTTGCCCTGGCCGAGCTATTCGATGGCACACCGCTCCCTGATGTTATTAAGTGGCGCGAAATCTATGAGCACCTGGAGAACGCTGTCGACAAAGGAGAAGATGTAGCAAACGTCCTCGAGGGCGTGGTGCTCAAACATGGATGATTCCCTTTTTCTACTCGTCCTGATCATCATAGCTGCTCTTGGTTTCGGTGTCTCCAATGGCCTCAATGACGCTGCCAATGCCATCGCTACCGTCATCGGCAGCCGAGTCCTCTCCCCCCGCAACGCCATCATCATGGCGGCGATATTCAACCTAGCGGGAACTCTCAGTGGCGCACTGCTCGGCGCTTATGTTGCCAAGACAATCGGCAAAGGAATCGTTATGCCCGAAGCACTTACCCTGTGCACAGTGGTTGCCGGAGTTGTCGCAGCCGTGGTCTGGGTCCTTACTGCCACCTACTACGGGATGCCAATGAGCGTATCCCACTCTCTGGTAGCTGGATTGCTGGGAGCGGGCATCGCCGCCGGTGGGACTGACATCATCGTCTGGGGTACTTTCAGCAAGGTGCTATTAGCTGTCCTTTTCGCGCCTCTACTTGGCTTTGCCGGTGGCTTCGGCTTCATGGTACTCATTATGTGGCTGTTCCGTCGCAGTGCTCCCGACAGGGTAAGTAACATATTCAGCAAGGTGCAGATACTCGCCGCTGCTTTCGTGGCCTATGCCCATGGCAAGAACGACGGTCAGATGCCTATAGGCATAATCGCCCTGGGTCTGATGATCTATTACAGTAAGGACCAGTTCGACATTCCGCTGTGGGTAATATTCGCCTCCGCAGCATCTGTCGCCATCGGTATCGCTTTCGGCGGTTGGCGGGTGATCAAAACGGTAGGTACAAAAATCACCACCCTCCGTCCCGTTCATGGCTCAGCCGCCGAGACCTCGGCAGCAGCGGTAATCGAAGCAGCCTCCAATCTAGGCATCCCGGTAAGTACCACCCAATGCATCAGCGGCTCAGTTATGGGAGCAGGTGCTACCAAGCGCCTTTCAGCAGTGCGGTGGGGCGTGGCACGCAGTATAGTAATAACGTGGGTAATAACCTTCCCAATCTGTATCGCCTTAGGCTGGCTCTTGGAAAAGGGCTTTGCGCTCATCGGCTAGAATTCAGCCATAGTACGAAATCCCCAAGTTTGTCGTTTCTTTAATCTCAATGCCCTATTCATAGTGCGTTTCCAGCCTCAATCCCATGTCTCCTGTTTCACGAACCATATATTAAATCCCGAGACATTATTTAACCCTTATTTAACAAGGCCTTAAACATACCTTAAATATATTTTGGTATGCTTAAGCATGAAAAAAGGTATTGTTGAGGTTCTCAATGGATCTTGAAGTCCAACATGAGCATGACCATATCAGCCGGGATAAAAACGAGCTTGATGTGGCTATAATTCACTACAAAGAGATGCTCAGAATAAATCCTGACCACGCAGATGCCCATAATAACCTGGGTGTTGTATATCATTGTCATGGTGCAGTTGATCTTGCCATCGCTGAATACAAGGAAGCTATCAGGATAAGCTCAGAACATGCCAACGCGCACAACAACTTAGGTGCCGCTTATTATGCTCAAAATGAGATAGATCTAGCTGTGATCGAATTCGATAAAGCTCTTTCTATAGACCCCAGCCTATCACAACCTCATTACAATCTGGGTATTGCATTCAAAACGCAGGGCAAATTGGACTTGGCGTTGATGGAACTTGAAATAGCGCAGAGTCTTAAGCCTGAAGATGCCGACACTTATTACATTTTCGGCGAAGTGTACTTAATTAAGGGCAATGTAGAGAAAGCAGTCGAGAGTTACCAGAAATTTATTGAGCTGGCTCCACCAGAGGATGCCTACCTTATCGGGGAAATCCAGGAGAGTATTAAGCAGCTCAAGGTAAGAAATTTTATGGATCCTGAACTCCAACTGAATGAAGCGATTGCAGGATATGGATAGTCACTGCTTATAACAAAGGTAGTTTCCAAAATCTCTTAATCTACAGCCAGAAAAGCGAGGATTCAATTTGCGTTTAAGCAGCGATACCAAAGAAAGCAATGAGCATGGAATAAAGGTAAGCAGGCCTAGAGGCAGGATGCTGGATTTAGCTGTCTGGCATGAGCGTATAAAAGGTTTAGACCTTGAGCTAATTAAGGCCAAACAAACAGCTTGGAATACAGAAGAGCTTCTGGCAACCCAAGGATGGTGTCTTTGGAGATGTAATGTACTCGGAAACGATACTATTGCCATTATCAGTGATTCAGTAGAAGGATATATCCCTGAAGGTTATATTACTTATACAGAAGATGAACTCCGCAGGCTCTTTGGTGATGGCTATAGCCTCGATCCGGCCATGCTGAGATTAATACATGAAGCCAAGAAGTTCGGAGCCAAGGTACTTGGCAAAGTCCCCTACGGTCAAATAAGCTGGTCTTCCGCAAATTAAACCTCAACTGTTACCAAACCCCCTTGATTTAGTCTCTCCCGTACTTGTAAAAACCTTAACATAGTTTTAACAAAGCTTTAAACAGGTTTTAAACATCACCTGTAATACTAAAAATGAAGGTGAATTAATCTGAAACGACGCTATGCCTGCCCCATTATGAAGAAGGTCTTGTTTGTATGTGTTCACAATTCAGGGCGCAGCCAGATGGCTGAAGCCCTGTTTAACTACCTCTCCAATGGTACCATTCAAGCATATTCTGCAGGAACGAAACCAGCAAGCTATGTAGACCACGCTGTTATCGGGGCTATGCAGGAGATAGGGATAGACATCAGCGCCCAGCGCCCCAAGATGTTGACTCCCGAGATGATTGATGATGCCGACAAGGTTATCACCATGGGATGCGGTATTGAAGCAGTTTGCCCTGCTACCTTTGTCCCCACAGAGGACTGGGAATTAGAAGACCCGGAGGGGCAACCTATCGAGAAGGTAAGAGAGATTAGAGAAAGGATTGAGGAAAAAGTAAAGAACCTCATCGAGGGGATACAGCTTAATCAGTAGCGCGGTCAGGTCTTATATTCGAGCCTACAATTTACAACATTCTTCAGCACTGTTTCGAAAAAGAAAGGGGGAAGTAAGAATGATGAGATTATCCTGTTGATACCTAGAACTTTTTCGTTTCGGTATCAGTATCAGAAAAACCTACAATCGAAAAACAATAGACAACGAGGAGGAAGCATAAAGAATGAGTTTGATTAAGACTAAAGCAGGATATCTGGTAATGCTCATTTGTATCCTGTTGCTCACACTCACACCCCTCTTGGCAGGATGTGACAACGGAGACGAAGATGGCGAGCCTACAGCGACTCCCGTTACAAGCTTTGAGCTCAGCGGTACTATAGACGAAGCCGGCTCGACCAGCGTTCAGCCCCTGGCGGAACTGATGGCCGCCGACTTCATGAAGATACACCCCAAAGTAAAGATAAACATCTCCGGAGGCGGCTCCAGCTCCGGCGTCAAGGCCTGCGCCGCGGGTACCGTTGATATAGGTGCGGCATCCAGAGACATCAAGATCACCGAGCCCGACCTGATACCACACTGCATAGCCAGAGATGCAGTCGCCATTGCCGTACACCCCAGCAATCCAGTTTCCGAGCTCACTGTAGACCAGGTTGCAGCTATCTACGAAGGCACTATCAACAACTGGAGCGAGGTCGGCGGCAACAACGAGAACATCGTCGTCGTATCCCGCGAGGAAGGCTCCGGCACAAGGGATTGCTTCGAGTCTAAGGTAACCAAGGACATAAAAGACGACGCCCTGTTCTATGACTCCAACGGTGCGGTCAAGACCAAGGTTTCGTCTGAGTCCAAGGCAATAGGATTCCTCTCGCTGGGCTACGTTGAGGGCCTGAAGGCAATCACGCTCGATGGCGTGGACCCCACGCCCGAGAGCTGCGCCAGCGGTGATTACCCTGTGCTAAGGCGGTTGTACCTGCTGACAATAGAGGTACCCACCGGCGCTATCAAAGCCTTCCTGGAGTTCTGCCGCAGCGAGGAGGGACAAGCAATCGCAGCCAGTGAGGGCTATATTGCCTTGAATAAATAGCAATAATTGGCGAGGGTTTACCCCCCTTCCAATATTCCTCTATTCCGGCCTCCAGCAAGCAGGAAATCCTGCTTGCTGGGGTCGGTCTATGGAGTTTGTATGCTTTCTATATGCTATGAGCCATGATAAAGATTAGAAACATGCGCCAGTTCAGCGACAGTGCCTGGAAGCAGGTCATCCTCGTCTGTGGCGCCAGCTCCATCGTAATACTTCTGCTCATAATTATCTTTACCCTCAGAGAGGGTCTCCCCGCTTTCACCGAGATCGGTTTCTTTAAATTTATAAGCGGCACTACCTGGAAGGTTGCCAACGACGACTACGGTATCCTTAGTTTTATTGTCGGTTCGATATACGTCACTGCGCTGGCACTCGTCATGTCCGTGCCATTGGGAGTATTCTGCGCCATATTTCTTGCTGAAGTAGCTCCCAACTGGATGCGGCAGATAGTCAGACCCGCCGTAGAGCTTCTGGTTGGAATTCCCTCCGTTGTATACGGACTAGTTGGCTTGCTGCTATTGGTTCCTCAGATTAGCAAGCTCGGCGGCTCGGGCGACAGTATATTAGCCGCTGCAATAGTTTTAACGGTTATGGTACTCCCCACTATCATCAGCGTCAGCGAAGACAGCATCCGCTCAGTACCTCGAGTTTATAAGGAAGGTTCTCTCGCTCTCGGTGCAACCCAGTGGCAGACAATCTGGCATGTTATGTTACCTGCTGCGCGCTCCGGCATCCTAGCCGCGGTCGTCCTGGGAATGGGCAGAGCAATCGGTGAGACTATGGCGATGATTATGGTCATAGGTAATTCAATTAAAATACCGGTTTCACCTCTTGACCCTGCTCGCACGATGACAGGAAGCCTGGCACTTGAAATCAACTATGCCACCGGTCTGCACTGGAATGCCCTGTTCGCCTGTGGTGTCGTGTTGCTCATCTTCATTCTGGCGCTCAATAGTATTGCTATGGTACTTCGAGGGAGAACACAGCAATGAGATTATCGCCTCCCGTGACCCAAAAAATGGCGTGGGCGGCATGCTGGGCTGCTGCGTTCTTCGCCATTGCCGCTCTACTGACGATAATTATCTATGTCTTCGCCAGAGGGGTTGGCGAGATAGGCTGGGCATTCCTCAGCACCGACCCCATAGGCGGACTAAGCGGACAGGGCGGGATTCGTAGCGCTATCGTAGGCACTATCTATATCGTAGTTCTTACACTGGCAATGGCTGCTCCCCTGGGAATCGGCGCCGGTATCTATCTTGCGGAATATGCCGGGGACAACTGGTTTACACGAATCGTTCGCTGGGTTATCGAGACTCTGGCGGGAGTGCCTTCCATTGTTTTCGGGCTCTTCGGCTTCGCCCTTTTCGTTATTGCTCTCAATTTGAGTTTCTGTATCCTTGCCGGGGCTCTTACTCTTGCCTGCCTAGTACTTCCCACCATAATCCGCACTACGGAGGAAGCGATTAAAGCGGTGCCTCAGGGCCATCGGGAAGGGAGCTTGGCTCTGGGAGCAACCAAATGGCAGACGATCCGCCACGTGGTACTGCCGGCTGCAATGCCGGGTATTGTTACCGCCATTATTTTAGCCATAGGTCGCAGTGTTGAGGAGACAGCATGCCTCTATGTAACCATGGGCGGCAGTGCAAATATGCCTATCACTCCATTAGACAACGGACGGACTCTCTCCCTGCATCTGTTCTATCTGGCAATGAACACCAACGCCATGGAGAAAGCCCTGGCCACAGGTGTCATGCTTATTATTATCATTGTCATTATTAATGCAATTACCCGCTGGCTGTCCAGCCGCTGGATGATACGAATGCAGGGTCGGGTATAAGGAGGCTATGATGAGAAAGAAAATGAATACGATAGACCTTGATTTCTACTATGGCAAAAACCAAGCGCTTAAGGGAGTGAATCTCGGAATTAACGAAAATGAAATCACTGCCCTTATCGGGCCTTCCGGCTGCGGTAAATCCACCTTCCTACGCTGCCTGAACCGCATGAATGACATTATTCTACAGAGCCGTGTGGAAGGCAGGGTGTTACTGGACGACGTAGATATCTACCAGCCAGGTGTTGACGTAGTTGAACTCCGTAAGAAAGTGGGTATGGTATTCCAGCAGCCCAACCCGTTTCCCAAATCGATTTACGAAAACGTCGCCTACGGTCCGCGCAGGCTGGGGCTTCATAATCGCGGCAGTCTTGACAACATAGTGGAGAAGAGCCTCCGAGATGCTGCTTTGTGGGATGAGATAAAGGAAGACCTGGGTAAATCCGGGCTATCAATATCAGGTGGTCAGCAGCAGAGGCTGTGCATCGCCCGCGTCTTGGCAGTTGAGCCAGAGGTTATCCTCATGGACGAGCCATGCTCTGCCCTTGATCCAATAGCCACACTGAAAATAGAAGAGTTAATGCAGGACTTGAAGAAGAACTACACAATAGTTATAGTTACACACAACATGCAGCAGGCAGCTCGTGTATCAGATTGGACAGGATTCTTCCTCCTGGGAGAGCTTGTTGAATATGGCAAGACCAGCGAACTGTTCAGCATACCTAAAGATAAGAGAACTGAAGACTACATCACAGGACGATTTGGATAACCAATTCTGGAGGCATAGACGATGGAGATGAGAAAAACCTTTCACGAGCATCTGCGTGAGGTTAAAGACGAAGTGCTTGTCATGGGTAGCATGGTCGAGAAAGCTATCAAGCGTTCTATTGAGTCGCTGAAAAAGAGAGACCTCGATATGGCACATCAAATAATCGCCGATGACGTTAAAATAAATAGGAAGCGGTTCGATTTAGAGGAGAAATGCATTGAGCTTATTGCTACGCAGCAGCCCATGGCAAGTGATTTACGCACCATAATCTCCGTGTTAAGTGTCATAACAGAGCTTGAGCGAATTGGAGACCATGCCGAGGGCATAGCCAAAATCGTAATTATGATTGGAGATGAGCCACCGGTGAAGCCTCTGGTTGACCTGCCTCGTATGGCTGAAAAGACAACCGATATGCTCCGTCGGAGTCTGGACGCTTTTATCAACCGAGATGATGATTCCGCCAGGAAGATTGTTGGCGAGGACGACGAGGTCGATAAGCTCTGGGATCAAGTGTTTCGGGAACTCATCACCTTTATGGCCGAGGATCCGAAGACGATTACAAGAGCAACCCGCCTCATCTGGGTAGCTCATAACCTGGAGCGCAGCGCAGATAGAGTAACCAATATCTGCGAGCGAGTCGTTTTCCTGGTTACGGGCAAGATGGAGGAGATAGGGGCTTCAAAGTACTAAAGAAACAACTTCACCTTCTCCGCCAGCGCCGTGGTAATCCCCGGCACTTCCGCAAGCTCTTCGACCGATGCCTCTCTAATCCCCCTGACGGAGCCGAATCTCTTGATCAGGGCGCGCTTGCGCTTGGGGCCAATACCGGGCACTGTCCACGAGGAATCCACCGTTGCCTTTCTTCGCACTCTCAGATGATATGAGAGGGCAAAGCGGTGTGCCTCGTCCCGGATACGCTGCAACAGATAGAGCGCCTGTGAGTCACGCGGCAGCATAAGGGGTTCCGCTGACCCCGGAAGGAAGACCTCCTCCCTCTCTTTGGCCAGAGATGCGAAGGGAATAAAATCAACGCCAAGCTCCACCACTACCCCTAGGGCAGCGTTCAAGTGTCCTTTACCACCATCTATCAGCACCAGGTCCGGTACTACCGCCCATGAACTGCCGTCCTGTTCTTTAGCCCGCTTGAAACGACGCCTGAGCACCTCCTGCATCATAGCGTAGTCATCAATACCTTCGACATTCTTAATCTTGAAGCGGCGATAGCTCGAAGCCCTCGGGCGTCCGTTTTCGAAGACCACCATGCTTCCAACAGCAGAGGTGCCCCTGATATCGGATATGTCGTAGCATTCCACCCTCCTTGGTAACTCCGGCAAATTAAGGCGTTCCTTCAGTTCGTTGAGTGCTGCAGCGGTTTTACCACTGTCTGCTAACCACTTGGCCTTCATCTGCTCCAGTACCTGAGAAGCGTTTTCAGCTACCATATCCACCAGCTTCTTTTTATCCCCACGTTGAGGGACCGTGATACTAACCCTACCCCCTCGCATACTATCCAGCCACGAAGAGACGACATGCTCATCTCGTGGCTCGGTTTGAAGCAGTATCTTTGGCGGCACATAGGGAGCCGAGCCGTAGAACTGCTGGAGGAAGCTGGTTACAATCTGGCCCTGCTCTTCGTCCTGGGTTCCCTCAAGAATAAAATGTTCCCGCCCGATGAGTTTGCCGCCGCGTATAAAGAATATCTGTGCGCACGCCTCATTCCGTTCTCTGGCGATGGCGATTACATCCTCATCCTCACGTGTAGTGGATACAATCTTCTGCCTTTCAGCAACGCTTTCCACCGCCTGAAGCTGGTCACGCAGTCGAGC
Source organism: Dehalococcoidia bacterium (assembly GCA_011174795.1). Taxonomy (GTDB): domain Bacteria; phylum Chloroflexota; class Dehalococcoidia; order SZUA-161; family SZUA-161; genus W281. The sequence goes on along the minus strand of DUEY01000023.1, from coordinate 6,643 downwards.
AGCTCTTTCGAATTCCTGAGCCTCGGCAGCCTCTGCCATCTTGCTGCGCAAGTCACGGATTACAACCTCCTGCCTGCCTTCGAGGAAGAGAATGACCTGTTCTATAATCCTGTGGTATTCCTCCTTCGATATCTCGCCGCTGCATGCTCCAGCACAGCGATTGATGTAGAAATCAAAGCACGGGCGAGGCTTTTTACCGGTGATTACCCATCGTGGCGAACAGTATCGAAATAACTTCTTCAGCAGGTCAAGGGTCCTTCGCACCGAACCAGCACTGGTATAGGGCCCGAAGTAGCGACCGCCGTTATTCTCAAAGCGTCTGGTTAGAAAAACGCGCGGCCATTCCTCATTTAGACTAACCTTGATATAGGGATAGCTCTTGTCATCCTTAAGCCTGACGTTGTAGCGAGGACGGTGCTTCTTAATCAGATTCGCTTCTAGAATGAGGGCTTCCTGCTCAGAATCAGTGACGATAAAATCGAGGTCGCGGGCCAAAGCTGCCATTCTTTGAAGCTTCGGCTCAAGCGCATTCGGGGTGCTGAAGTAGGACTTAACCCGCTGGCGCAGGCTGGCTGCCTTGCCTACATAGAGAACCTTGCCGACGCTGTCCTTCAACAGATAAACGCCGGGTTTCTTCGGTAGCGCATCCAGCTCGAAACGACCCTGTTCCACTAAGGTATTTCCCTACCCTTCGCCCTTGCCCTCCGTGCTGCGCGTTACGCTTACAACACCCTGCACACCCTCAAGTCGAGAGAACAGACGGCCGAGCTGTCCGATGTTGTTGACATCTATGGTAATAAAAATAGGAAGCGTGTCATCGCTTTGCTCTCCGAATACAACCGACGCTATATTTATATTCTCCCCGGAGACGAGAGCAGTGATGTCACGCAACAAGCCCAGTCGATCCATGGCTTCAATACGAATAGTAACCGGGAAAGAGAAGCCCGATTTCCCCCACGATACTTTAACCAGCCTGTCTTTCTCATCTTCATTGATGATATTAATGCAGTCGCTGCGATGAATAGTTACCCCCCTGCTGCGGGTGACAAATCCGATAATATCATCACCAAGCACAGGCTGGCAGCAGGGCGCGATATGAGTTAACAGGTCGCCAACCCCCTGAACCTGAACCGCAGGGGCCCTTTCCTGCTTAGGTGGAGTTGCTACAGGTGTTGTCTGGGGTGCCGAGGGTCGCTCTTCAGGCTCAGTAAGCTTCATCGCGATTAGATGCGGGCTAACGTCACCACATCCAATAGCAGCCAGGAAATCGTCTACACCATCATATTTGAAGATACCCGCAATCCTATCCCGGTCAGCGAAGCTCACTCCCAGGCGCCGCAGTTCCTTCTCCAGAATCTCCCTGCCTCTTTCAATATTCTCTGCTCTTTCCTGACGGCGGAACCATTGCCTGATTTTCTCCCGGGCATGATTGGTCCTGACATAACCTAAAGCTGGGTTAAGCCAGTCAAGGCTGGGGCCGCGATCTGTTTTTGTCGCCATAATCTCAACAGTATCCCCGTTCCGAAGTTGATAATCCAGTGGCACCATTCTGCCGTTTACCTTAGCCCCGATACAGCGATGCCCCAGATTAGTATGAATACGATAAGCAAAATCGAGAGGGGTTGCCCCGCTTGGCAGCTCCTTTATCTCACCCCTGGGAGTGTAAACAAATACCTGCTGTCGAAAGATGTCAGTTTTAATCGATTCGAGGAAAGCAGGTCCGCTGAGCTCCCGCTGCCAGTCCATAAGCTGCCTGAGCCAGGTCATCTTCTCATCAAACTCTATGTCTCTCTTCGTTCCTTCTTTATATTTCCAATGAGATGCTACCCCGTATTCAGCTATGCGATGCATTCGATGAGTACGAATCTGTACCTCCAGCGGTCTGGCATTGAGGCACATCACCGTACTGTGTAGCCCCTGATACATATTCTCTTTGGGATTTGCAATGAAGTCATCGAATTGATCAGGAAGTGGATGCCACAGATTATGTACAACTCCGAGAGCACTGTAGCAATCGGGAACAGTATCTACCAGTACGCGCAGAGCGAACAAGTCATGGATATCGCTAAATTCTTTGCCCTGAGCAGAATACCTCTCAATCTTGGAATAGACACTATATATACTCTTCGGTCTTCCAGTGACCTCCGCACTAATACCCGCTTTATCAAGCTCTTCTTTTAGGATTTCGCTCACCTGAGCTATATAGCGCTCTCTGGATACTCTCCGGGCAGCGATTCGTTTAGCGATTTCGTGATACTTCTCGGGCTGAAGATAGCGAAATGCCAGGTCCTCCAACTGCCATTTTATCTGGTAGATCCCGAGGCGGTGAGCAAGGGGGGCATAAATCTCCATAGTCTCTTGAGCAATCTTTTGTTGTTTTTCAGTCTCCAACGCCTTCAGGGTACGCATATTGTGCAACCTGTCAGCCAGCTTTATCAGCACCACACGGATATCTTCGGCGGTCGCGACGAACATTCTGCGCAGATTCTCCACCTGGGATTCGCTTTCAACGATACTTTCAAGCTCTCCTTCTTGAATCTGGGACGATATCTTGTCCAGCCTGGTTGTTCCATCAACTATCTTCTTCACCTCGGCACCAAACCGGCCTTCAATCTCATCGAGAGGAATCCCGCAGTTCTCGGGGACATCATGAAGCAAGGCAGCAGCAATGGATGTCTCATCAAGCTGAAGGTCGGCTACAATCATAGCTGTCTCGAGAGGGTGCGTGATATACGGGTGCCCTGACTTGCGACGCTGCCCTTTGTGTGCCTCCAGAGCATACTGATAGGCATCCTCTACCAAACCCAGCTTATCCTCGGAGAGGTATTCGCTTACCTTTTCAATTAAAGGCTTGACGTCCATAAACGACCATAACCCCTTACAACTAAAGTATATTCCCCATATGCCGACGATGCAATCGCCTTTACAAACGTTTTACGATGCTTTATGCTTCTAAACGATAGCGAGGGGATACACAGACAGAGGAGGCTTTTCCTTGTATAAAGCACCCCGTGGTACGTCGGATATCCTGCCTCAGGAGCAGGGATACTGGAGCTATATCACTCAAAAGGCTATCGACATTGCTTGTCTCTATGGGTATCAGCGCTTAGATACCCCCACTTTTGAAAATGCAGGGCTCTTTGTACGCAGCATCGGTGAGGAGACTGACATCGTAGAGAAGGAAATGTATTCCTTCCAAGACCGAAGCAAAGACAGGCTGACACTGCGTCCTGAAGGAACCGCCCCGGTATGTCGCGCCTATATTGAGCATGGAATGCACTCCCTGCCACAGCCGGTGAGGCTCTACTATTTCGCCGATATATTCAGGTATGAGCGTCCCCAGGCGGGGAGATACCGGCAGCACCATCAATTCGGCGTAGAAGCTCTGGGGGATAGCGACCCCGCCCTTGATGCCGAAGTTATAGATATGGCCTGGCAGCTCTATGCAAACCTGGGCTTACACAATCTCAGCCTCTACTTGAACAGCATCGGCTGTCACAGCTGCCGTCCTGGATATCTCGAAAGCCTGACAGCCAATTATTCAAAACGTCAAGACTCCCTGTGTCCCGATTGCCGGCGACGCCTGCGGCTCAATCCGCTGCGGCTCCTTGACTGTAAGAAGCCCTCATGCATTCCCCTAACCGAGAAGGCACCGAAGAGTATCGATTATCTGTGCCAGGAATGTGCTGATAATCTCGAGAGTCTACAGGAGTTACTCAAACTGCTGAACCTGCCCTACCTCATAGAACACCGCCTCGTGCGAGGGCTTGACTATTACACCAGAACAGTGTTCGAGATAGCGCCTGAGGGTGAGCTGGTGGCCCAGGCAACCATCGGGGCAGGTGGCAGGTACGACAACCTCATCGAGCAACTCGGGGGAAAGCCTACCCCCGCAGTAGGTTTCGCCACCGGAATCGAACGTATTGTGCTTAACCTGAAGAAACAGAAGGTCGCCGTCCCTGCAATATCACCTCCCTTTGTGTTCCTCGCTTACTTAGGCCCGAAGGCGAAATATGAAGCGATTAAGCTCTCAGCCCTTCTGCGAAAGTCAGGGTTCAGCGTAACTCTGACCTATGGCGACAGGAGCCTCAAGGCTCAACTCAAGCAAGCAAATACCGCAGGCATACGCCATGCTTTGATTATAGGTGAGGATGAGGTTAACAACAGGACAATCGTTCTTAGGAACATGGATAAAGGAGAGCAGGAAACGATTCAGCTGGATAAAGCAGTCGAAAAGCTAAGACAGGCCATAGGTGGAAGCACCCGACATTGAAAAGCAACCTGCCTGTGATATAATGAACCTAGACCCTTCCCCCTGACGGGGGAATTTTTATCAGGTGCCAAATGCTTGAGAGACTGGAATCAATAGAAAAACGGTACACAGAGCTGAACGAACTGATGTCACAGCCTGAGGTGGCTTCTGATTTCGACAGACTGCAGAGTCTGGCCAAGGAGCAGGCATCGTTGGAGAATTTGGTGGCCACGTACAGGGAATATAAGGTGACCCTGGCAAGCCTTAAGGAAGCACGGGCAATGCTCAATCAGAACCTCGATGAGGATATGGTTGAACTGGCCAAGGATGAGATAGAGCACCTTCAGGAAAAGCAGGAGCATCTACTTCAGGAGATTAAGCTCGCACTTATCCCGCGTGATCCTTCTGATGATAAGAATGTCATTATGGAGATCCGAGCCGGCACCGGGGGCGAGGAAGCAGGGCTCTTCGCCGCCGACCTCTTCCGCATGTATGCGCGCTATGCCCAAGACAAAGGCTGGAAAACAGACATCATGAGCAGCCACGAAACCGGTATCGGAGGCTTCAAGGAGATTATCTTCGAGATCAAGGGTAAGGGCGCATACGGCAAATTGAAATATGAAAGCGGAGTCCACCGTGTGCAGCGGGTTCCGGTAACCGAAGCCTCAGGACGCATCCATACCTCAGCAGCTACTGTAGCTGTCATGCCCGAGGCGGAAGAGATTGAGGTGGCTATAGACCCCAATGAACTGAAGGTGGATACATTTCGTGCCAGTGGCGCTGGCGGACAGCATGTTAACAAGGTGGACTCTGCAGTACGTATCACACACCTGCCCACAGGTATAGTAGTTACATGCCAGGACGAGCGCTCCCAGATTAAGAACAGGGCTAAGGCAATGGCTGTGCTTCGCACCCGGCTCTTAGACAGAGAACGACAGCGCCAGTTGCGGGAAGTAAGCGATAGCCGCCGCTCCCAGGTGGGAAGCGGCGACCGCTCGGAGAAGATCCGTACATACAATTTCCCTCAGGGCAGAGTGTCCGACCACCGTATTGGTCTGACTATTCACAATCTCGAGGGCGTGCTGCAAGGCAATCTCGATGAGTTCATCGATGCCGTAGCCACTGCCGATCACGCGAAGCGGTTGGAGAAGAAGGTGGGATAACGCTGGAGGAGGCACTCGGTCAGGCAATAAGAACCTTCACCGCACACAGCATAGATGAGGCGCGCCTCGAAGCTGAACTGTTATTGCGTCACCTATTAAAACTTGACCGGGTCGGTCTTTTTATAGATTACGAAAGAAGGCTCACTCCTGAGCAAACCTCGGCCTACTTTGCCCTTATCCGACGCCGTATAAACCACGAGCCAACTGCCTATATTATCGGACACAAAGAGTTCTTCGGCCTCGATTTTCATGTCTCTCCCTCTGTACTCATACCACGTCCCGAGACTGAACTCCTCATAGAGACGGCTATTGAGCTTATATCAAGCAGGTTTCCGCAGTCTTGCTTGATCGCTGACATCGGCACCGGATGTGGTGCTGTTGCCATAGCCCTTGCCGTTCATTTACCTCATGCCAGAATCTATGCTACCGATATCTCCACTGCCGCTCTGGAGATAGCCGAAGCTAATTGTCAGCAGCACGGCGTTAGCGACAGGGTTACTTTTTTGCATGGCAGCCTGGTTGACCCACTGCCTGCACCTGTTGATGTCATTGTCGCCAACCTCCCCTACGTAGCGGAGCCAGAGTTCGCTGATCTGACTCCTGAAATCATAAGATTCGAGCCAAAACCGGCTCTTGCTGGCGGTACCGATGGCCTTGAAATGATTAAAGAGCTTCTTTCTCAACTGAAAAACAAGCTACTGAGTGGCGGCGCGGTTATTCTGGAGATAGGCCACAATCATGGACAAGCAGTACATGAGCTGGCAAAGAAGCGCTTTCCTGAGAGTGAAGTTAGTATAATAACTGACCTTAGTGGTTTAGACCGGGTGGTAAGCATCCTGATGGGCCGGTAATCATCACTGGAGCGTCTTTAAACAATTATCCCCCATCGCCGGGTATACACGTTCATTAGCCTCTGCAAATTGTCCTGAAAGCTACTCGAGTATATATTATTCGCTGTCATCAGCACGGCATCCTCTTTGTTATCTGAGTAGTAGCCATATCGCGTTCCGACTTCGTCGAAATCATACTTTGTATACAGAGCCTGAGCGATTTTGTTGGAAGCACGCACCTCGAGGTTGATGTAGCAGGCGTTGCGCTCTATTGCGATCTTTATAATCGATATCAGCAACTGCTCGCCGATACCCTGACGCCGACGTGATTCAAGCACCGCAATATTGGAGATATGCGCTTCATCGAGCACAAACCAGACAGATGCAAATCCCAGAAT
>DUEY01000022.1 GCA_011174795.1 Dehalococcoidia bacterium | reverse complement strand
GGATATGCCTCCGATAACTGACCGTGATGCCAAGCCTTGGTTCTCCCACCTGCTGCGCAACGCCGACGGGCTGCTGATTGTGGTGGATCTCTGCGATGAGCCCCTGCTCCAAGTAGAGGCTATAACCACTGAGTTGGAAAATATGAAGGTGAAATTTTTAACAGGTGAGGTCGAGGAAGAGTTGATGCCTGGGGTGGTGCGGAAGAGGACGTTGATTATCGGCAACAAGGTCGATCTGGACAGCTCGGGCGAGCGATGTGCGCTGTTAACGTCGCGCTACGGTGGCGGGATTCCGGTAGTGGCTGTTTCCGCTAAGGACGGTGTGGGCCTGGAGGAGATGAAGCAGGCTGTATTTAATATGCTGGACATCATCCGGGTCTATACCAAGGCTCCGGGCAAGAAACCGGAATTCGAAGAGCCGGTAGTCCTCAGGAGAGGCAGCACGGTTGAAGACGCTGCTGAGTCCGTGCACAAGGACTTTCGCAGCAGGTTGAGATATGCCCAGGTCTGGGGCTCGGGGAAGTTCGATGGGCAGAGGGTTAAGAGGGGGCATATCCTCGAGGACGGCGACGTCGTGGAACTGCATACGTAGGCTGCTTCGTATTTCAATTGGAGGCCTTTCTACCCGGTTATGATACGTTTGAGGTTATAAGCAGAATGCGGGGCTTGGTGAGATGAGCGCTGAGACGGGTTCTTATGACGAGAGAATTGAATACGCTATAAATCACACGGAGGTCTTGCGCCGCCCGAGGCAGACCTTGTCTACCTTTGGTACCACCAACATCTACTACTATCTGTTGACAGAGCCTTCCTACAAGGAGCTTGCGGGTGGCGAGGAGGAGACGGTGGTCAGGGAAGGAAGGGTGCTGTCGGAGAGGCCCAGGGTAGTAACTCCGGCGTATTTATTTAATGTGGAGGGGTTCAGCGAACACGCCAGAAGGTATCTGGAGATGACCGTCGAGAGGTACGGCCCGCACGCGCCCGGCCTTTTCTACGGTTATAAAAATGAGCCCAGGGAGATGAATATCTTATCCTCCGGTATGGATTCGGTAGTGCATAAGCTCGATGAGATGATAGACAAAGAAGGAAATCCGCTCAGCGCTATCATAAAGGGTGTCGATGAGCTGTGGGATGTCTCACTGCTCAAGTTTATCTTCGATATAACGAGGGAATCACTGGGCAGCAATGTGCTCGAAATGGGGAGGAGGGGGCTGCTGGATACGGACAGCAGCGGTATTCCCCGGGATGCCAGGCTGAATATCGAGCGGCTGTTTATGCTGGTTAAAGATGGTGAACTCGACCCTGCTGCGCTGAAGACCGAGCTGGATAGATGGGGCCTGTTTGAGGAGTACGAGGACAGGTTCCTGGGGCTTTTCCGGAAGTAAGCCGTCTTATTCCAGCAGTGACTCAAGAGTACCCACGGTAACCCTCTCAAGCCTGTCCACTATCAAATCGGCTTCCGCCACCCTCGCAGGGGGGTTGGTGGTGGTAACGGCGATACACTTCATCTTGGCCTTCTTGGCAGCCTTGATGCCGTCGACCGCGTCCTCGATGACAATACACCTGCCGGGTTCCACTTTCAGCTTCTTGGCGGCGACGAGGAAAACCTCGGGGTCAGGTTTGCCCCGCGATACCTCTCTATCGGATACCATGGCTTCGAAGAAATCGGCTATGTCGAGGGTTTGAGTAATCAGCTCGATATTCTCAATCGTGGTTGACGATGCCAACGCCATTTTCCACCCCGCCTGGTTCAACGAGCGCAGCAGGTTCAGCGCTCCGGGAAACGGTATGACGCTCCGTCCCACAATCATGCGGAAGATATACTCTTTTCGCTGGGCGATGCTGTCTATTTCCCGGGAGGAGAGTTTCCTGCCGAACTTCTCGGCGATGATTTCACGGTTTCTCTTCCCGAAGGTTTGCCTGAAGTCAGCCTCGGTAAAGGGCACACCCCTGATTCGGGCTATCTGCTGCCACGCCTCGAAATGGAATGGCGCGGTATCGGCAATAACCCCGTCCATGTCCCAGATAACTGCTTTGGATGCCATGCTAATCTATTGATTGGACTGTTGTTTAGTCAGTGTCTTCGGGTGTCGAGGTTTCCGGTTCCCTGCTCAGCATTTGCAGTCTCTCGAGCAGGGTGTAGAAATTAACCGCCCAGCCCACGCCGAAGACGTGCTCGGTGAAAATACGCGGGTCGTCAGGGTTCCACAGGCGCTCGCGAAACCGTTCTATCTTGGGCGGGCGAAAATCGTAGGGAATGAGGTCTGCGAGCTTGCCATGCCAGGCACGTTCTTCGGGAGGCTTCCTCAACTCCTGGTAGATAGCTGCGGCGACGAGCGCTAAGCCAACGATTTTAATAAGGTTGCTCAGCGTATTAGGGTTGTGGCTCATTGTACACCTCTAATCAAGGCGATAGGTTTTCGGATTCTTATCTACCATCTGGATAGCTAGACCGTGTTGGTGCGCCCGCAGTGCGGGCACTTGACCTGGGAAACGCCGAGCTTTGCCGGCAGTTTCATCTTCGTGCCGCAGGCGCAGACAATAGTCCGGTAGTTGCTCTTGCGCCACAAAAGGTCCGTGACCTCGCGCGTGCGTTCTAGCTTAGTCGGTTCCGGCTCTAAAGGTGCAGGTCTCCCCGGCACAGGAATTCGCCTTGGCGCTGGTATGGCTTCTGTCGTTGGTGACCGCAGCGGCACTGCGCCTGCGGCGGTGAAGGCCTTTGTGGGGATGATCCCCACGCTGCCCCGGTGAACCTCGCGGTAGGCAGTATCGTAGTCCACGAAGGATGCCCCGCCCGCCATCGAGCGCAGAATGCGTATCCGCTCCGACAGGGGTGGGTGGGTGCTGCTGAGGTCGGTGAACGATATCCCCTTTTTACGGAATGGATTGACGATGTACATCGGGGCCGAAGCCTTGTTCGCAGACTGCAGTTGTACCCCTGACCTGCCGATTTTCTCCAGCGCCGAGGCGAGCCCCTCCGGGTATCTGGTATATTGGGCGGACGAAGCGTCGGCCAGGTATTCCCTTTTCCTGGAGATGGCGAAGTATATGAACTGAGCTATAATCGGCGCTACTATTATCAGGACGATGGCTACGGCGATGACTATCAACTGCGCGCCTCCTCCTCCTGACGAGCTTCTCCTGCCGCCGCCGCCGAACAGGGCGCCGTAGAGGAATACCCGCGATGCGTACCAAGCGAGGATGACGATGGTGCCGAGCAGAATGCTGCATATCGCCATCAGCAGCACATCGCGGTTTTTGATGTGGGCAATTTCGTGGCCGATGACGCCCTGGAGTTCATCGCGGTTGAGCTTCTGTAACAGCCCCGAGGTTATGGCAACGGACGCCCGCTCGGGATTCCGGCCGGTGGCGAAGGCGTTCAATGCCCGGTCTTCGATGATATAGATATCGGGCATATGCTCCAGTCCTGAGGCGATCTTCATCTCCTCGACTATGTTATAGAGTCGGGGATGGTCATCGCGCTCGATTCTCCTTGCCCCGGACAGCGCCAGCAGTATGCTGTCCCCCTGGAAGTAGGCAACCAGGTTCATGATCGCCCATATGATAAGGGCGATAACCAGGCCGGCGATACCGCTGTCGAAAAAGATTAATCCTAGGAAATAGCCGACCAGCAGCAGCAGCACCGCCATTCCTGCTACCAGTATAACCGACCTGATCTGGTTGGACCTGATCTGCTCCCACATGGGTCGGTGTCTCCCGCCTAGGTGAAGCTAACAGTGGGCGCTGCCCTCTCCGCTGCCACCTCGACCTCGAAGAACTCGTCGGCTTTGAAACCGGTCATGCCGGCAACCAGGTTGGAGGGGAACATCTGGGTCTTGTTGTTAAAAACCAGCACCGAGTCGTTATAGAACTGGCGTGAGAAGCTTATCTTGTTCTCAGTCGAGGTGAGTTCCTCCTGGAGGGCGAGGAAGTTCTGGTTGGCTTTCAAATCGGGGTAGTTCTCTACCACGGCGAGCAGCCGGGACAGCGCTCCGCTGAGCTCAGCCTCCGCCTTAGACTGGGCGCCGACCCCCTTGCCGATTGCACCCTGGGCGAGGTTACGCGCAGCGGTGACCGCCTCCAGCGTCTCTCGCTCGTGCTTCATATAGCCCCTAACCGTCTCCACCAGGTTGGGGATGAGGTCGTGCCTTCGCTTGAGCTGGACATCGATCTGCGCCCAGGCGTTCTTCACCTGGTTGCGCAGCCTCACGAGGCTGTTGTAAATAAAGATGAAGCCGAGAATCAGGAGCACGACAATGACGCCGATAACGATACCGGGGATCATGAGACACCTCCACTACGGTTTATTTTCGACTAACGCAAAGGCTGCAACCCCGGCTCCTCCGGAGGCTACAACCTAGTCCTGTACCTTGAATACTTCTCCAAGGTAATTGATAACCCGTCCCTGGGCATCCATCGACCCGGGTGTCTTGTCGGACAGCTGTCGTATCAATTGGACAACCTCGCCTTTGTCGAACCAGAGCCCTTCCCCCTGCGGGCAGGCATCTATGAGCACCTCGGGGTCATGACCGACCGTCGCTTTTTTCATCTTCCTGCCGCAGAGCGGGCACCTCCGCTTTTTCTCCTTCGCCCTGGCATCGGGTGAGGTAAGGATGCTGTCCAGGGATAGTCTGGATTCGGTCAGTTGCATAGTCTCGAACAGAAGCTCCAGCTCGCCGGCATCGAACCAGACCCCCGAGCAGTCTAGGCAGTAGTCGAGCTCTATGTTTTCATGCTCGACGACAATCATCAGGTGTTTACAGGCAGGGCACTTCAACGGATTGACACCTCTAAAGCTTCATCGCAAGTGTAGACAAAGAGCGAGGCGGTGTCAAGAGAATACCGAAGAGGTATGAGGGATAATAGAGAGGATAGTATACGCCGTATGTACCCATCATCAATAAGGCGGATATACTGAAACTGATTCTGTTCTAGACGGACAATTGGTGATATAATAGCCAACCGAGCGTTATTGTATCCAGAGTTATAAGAAAGAACGATTATTCGCAGGGAGAGTGACAGATGATACAAGACCAGAAAGACCTGTGCGGCAAGTGCAAGAGCTTCAAGCCGAAAAAGGGCGATACGTTTTTTAACTGCACCATGGCCACGCACGCAGGCCTCAAATATGGGATGCAGGTGAGGGCGGATTCGAGGGCATGTGAGGCCTTTGCCCATAAAAAGTAGAGCCAAGTAGCTGTTTTTCCCCACTTGGGTATCCTGAGACATTTAAGGGGGGTGACCGGTGATTCTAATTCTGGGCAGTACAAACCTTTGTCCCAGCAAATGCGAATACTTCCGCTCTGAGAGCGGTGAGCGTCTTGCGGAATACTGCCATCTGCCCGATGGTGAGTGGGTGTTGAAGGTAAGGGATGGTGAACTGCTGGCATGTCCCCTCGGCAAGTGGGATCTGAAAATAGAGATAGGATTCGGCCTGCCCGCCGAGTAGTTGGGCTCCGAGAGGCTTATAAAGCAAAGGAGGTAGGGGCATGAAGACGGTGGCTGTTACCGGCATCTCAGGATATCTCGGCACTGGATTGCTCCAGAGGCTGGAGCGGCGGGATGACGTAGAGAGCATCGTTGGCATCGATGTAAAACTGCCCCAGGTTGCCTCCCCCAAGCTGAAGTTCGTTACTCATGACATACGCGAACCCTTCGGCAGGGTTTTTGCCGATAACAAAGTGGATAGCGCTATACACCTTGCCTTCGCGGTCAAGCCCACTCATGATTACAAGGGTGCCCGCGCCATAGACATAGACGGTGCCAAGAACTTCATCGAAGCCTGCCAGCAGGCATCGGTGAAGCGTCTCCTCTATCTGAGCAGCAATACAGCATACGGGCCGCATTCCGACAACCCTGACCACCTGACGGAGGATATGCCGTTGAGGCCGACCCCCGGCTTCCTGTACTCGTGGGACAAGGGAGAGGCCGACCAGATGTTTCAGGACTTTATGAAGGATAACGCTGACTACTGCGTCACCATCGTTCGTGCCTGCCCGGTTCTGGGCCCGAGGGGAGGCGGCTCGGTCAGCGCGGGTATGTACCAAAAGGTGATGCTGCGCCTTCAGGGATACAATCCCCAACTGCAGTATCTCCATGAGGATGACCTGGCTGATATACTCACCATGCTGATAATGCAGGAGCAGCCGGGTATTTTCAATGCGGGCGGAGATGGTACCCTGAGCTACCAGGAGGTGATAGCTCTTACGGGCAGGCCGTGTATCGTGCTGCCTTCGTGGCTGATTACACCGATGCTCAGTATTACCTGGGACCTGCACCTTCAGTCGGCTTCCCCGCCCGGAGGGCTGGATTTCATTAAATATCCAGTGGTCCTCAACAACGAGAAGCTGAAGAAAACGACCGGGTACCAGTTCCGCTACACCACGAAGGATACCCTTATGTCCTTCCTCGGAGCGCAGAAGCGTTAGCCGGCGTTACGTCACCAGCGGCGAAGATTCCAGGTCGAAGGGATTCAGCCGCATCGAGAGAGAGAAGAGATAGGGGTAGTTGCCCTTCAGGTATTTGACATAATCAACCCACTCGTGAACCAGTAGCGCATACGCCCTCTTTATATCGTTAGCCAGGTGCTGGTAGTCGGTTGCAGGCAGCTTGCTCACGTCTTCCCTGCTCTCAAGCTCCTCGGACAGGTGGAAAACCGACCTCAGAAGCTCGGTAAACGTTTCGTGCTCCAGCAGGGTGGGGTTCTCCAGCAGGCGCAGCATAAGCTCCTTCTTCTCGATGAGAAAGCTGCGCAAATCGCCCAAGTCCACCCGCTGAATCTCAATCTTATAGTCATAGGTCTTTAGATGATGGCTGACGCTGCGGAATTCCTCCTCGGACCAGTCGTGACTCACAATGAGATGCTGCCTGATCCTGTCCAGCTCGGGGTCGAAGTCGGAAAAGTAGGTCAGGAGCTTGGTACCGACCCCGCTGAAGAAGGCGCCGATCACCATATTCAGCTTTTGCAGCCGGGAGCGCTTTTCCCTTTCGTTCAGCAGGCGGTGTATAATGAGGGTCACCAGCAGGACCTCAATGGGGACGAACGCTATATCCCCCAGCATGTAGATGAAAATATGGTGTGAATCCCTGAAAATACCGTAGTGTATCAGGTACAGGATCGCGGATAGTATGATGAAAGATAATCCAAGAATGACCGGCCAACTCGTTAATACATGCCGATTTATGTGTTTCATATTCGTTACCTCCTTAGATATTTAAGCGAATGAAAATGTAAGGCAAGTTAGATTATTCGGGCGCTGGCAACGCCCAGCGCGCTTCGGGCTTATAATCGGCGCACTCTAATAACTATTATAAACGTTCTTTCTATAACATTGAATTCGCAGCTTGAAATTCCGGAGTTTTACGAGGAGGTGATTAGGATGAGCCAGTCCGATGAGGATAAATTGAAGGTACTGCTTGACTACTGGATCAAGCACAACAGTGAGCATGGCGAGGAATTCAGGGAGTGGGCTGAGAAGGCCAGAAGCATGGGGAAGGCCTCGGTACACGATCAGTTGCTGTCGGCAGCGGGGGAAATGGAAAAGGTGAACGAATCGCTCGCCTCGGCGCTGGAGTGGTTGGAGAGGGTGGGGTAGGTTGTCTGCTGCTTATATGGGCCATTAAAGAGCGCGGGCGCAGTCCGGTTACCAGTTGGTGGCTATTTTGAGTCAGGATGAATGCTCAGTATGAAGTAGTACTAATTACTAAAATTGGGAGGAAAAGGTAAGTAAAGTTAAGTTGTAAATCACGGTATCTGTTATATAATGTTCACGTACGAACCCGCGGCAGAGTTCAGGGGTTGACGAAGCACTTTTACTTGTTTCTTTGTCATTATCGAAGGATATACAGGATACCCTTGAATTCTGATTGCGCGGTGCTCTCGGAATGGCGATCACGATCAGCAGCTCGATCGGCGCCGAATAGGCCGCCTTTCGGTGGGCACCGCTCCGACGAGTAAAGCCGGGAACGGCTTTAGCATAGAGGATATCAAGGCAGGGAGACTACCATCATTTGCCGCGATGCCCCGGAGGTTGAAGGGGCATACCGGCAGGGGTGTGGTGGTCTTTTTTATAAGCATTCGGGGCGCTGGTATATATGCTACTGCGGATGCTGGCGCGATTGCGGAGAGGCTTCTCTTCAAGACACCTTGAGGAATTGCTTTGCGGGCGCGCCGCAGACCGGGCACCTCTCCGGCGCCTCGCCCTCAGCGGTGAAACCGCACACCTGGCAGACGTAGTAGTCCCCGCCCCGGGGCTTGCCACCGCCCTGCAGTGCATCCAGCGCCGCTTTGTAGAGCGACTCGTGGGCCATCTCTACCTTGCGCGCCCATTCGAAAGTGCGCACCGCTTTCGGCTTCTGCTCCTTCTCCGCCTGCTCGATGAACTCGGGATACATCTGCACGTACTCATGGTTCTCGCCCGAGATGGCCTCTTTCAGGTTGTCTGCGGTGGATTGTATACCTTCCATGGTGTCCAGGTGGTTGCGCGCGTGCACCGTCTCCGCCGTGGCTGCAGCGCGGAAGAGCCTGGCTACCTGGGGATGCCCTTCCTGCTCCGCCTTGCGCGCGAATGCCAGGTATCTGGTGCTCGCCTGGCTCTCGCCGGCGAACGCCGCCTTAAGATTATCTGCCGTATTCGCCATGTGTTTGCCTCCATTTATAAGCTCGATGCTGCTCTTATGATAGGCTGCATTCTGTGCCGCTGATTAAGCTTCTTCGTGCGCTTGGTGGCAGCAGCTGCATTCGCAGGAGGTTGTGCCATCGGCGCAGGGCTCGCAGCAGTAGGTGACGCCTTCCTTCTCGTAGCCGCCTTCTTCTATAGTGCAACCGCAGACCGGGCAGATTTGCTCTGTCATATCTCTGACCCCTTTCCCTTTTTATTGAGCCGTCAGGGAGCCGTGGCTTAAGTTTAGAAGCCGGCTCCTTTCAGGTCAAGAGTAATTGTAAGGGTCTGTCGCTGTTGCTGTATGTGACTTTTGTCTCAGCCAGTAACGTTCATGCGGCGGTTATGAAGGTTTGCGTAATGATAACAGGGCTGGTTCCGGTTGCACTTTTATAAAAAAAGTGACATTATGCCTGCGGGTGGATATGACGAATGGAGATTCCTCTTTCTAGGTGGCATGCTGCAATACCCCGCCGCAAGTCGCGGCGCCTGTTCGACCCCGCCGGGCTGGAGCCGGGCGTACTGGCTCAGCTGGAGACGCTGTGCCGGGAGTTCCGGCCTTTCCCGCAGGCCCGTGCCGAGCTGACAACGCAGTTGGTCGATAGAGTGCTCAGGGGCATTGTCGGCAGCTACGCCAAGGTGAGAGGAGCGCCCGCCCTCATCGCCTTCATCGGCGACATGAACGACCGCCATGTCCAGGAGAAGGTGGGATATACGGGGGAGGGCATCATCCTCGAGGCAACGGCTATGGGGCTGGACACCTGCTGGGTGGGCGGCCTGTATCGGCCCAAGACCGCTGCATCGGTTTTCGGCATCGGTATAAACGAGAAGGTTATTTCGGTAACCCCCGTCGGTCGCGCACTGGAGCGGCGGCCGCTGGACGAGAGAATGATGACCGCCTATGCCCGCTCCCACCGGCGCAAGCCTTTATCGAAGCTGGTCACCGGGTTGAACGAGGCGCAGTACCCGCGCTGGATTAAAGCATCCCTGGAGGCTGCCAGGCTTGCGCCTTCGGCTGTCAACCGGCAGCCGTGGCGCTTCCATGTCGAGCCGGACAGTATCACCGTTTCAGCGGGACCTCCCAGGATAACGTACGGCATATCCAAGCGCCTGGACTGCGGCATCGCCATGCTGCATATCGAGGTCGCCGCAATGGACTGCGGCGTGCGGGGCACGTGGGAGTTTCTCGACCCTCCCAGGGTAGCACGGTTCACCGTCACGGGCGGTGGATAGGGTGAAACGTGTATTAATATGGGATATAATAGATATGAGAGCCATCGGCGCCTAATTTGGAGGCTGTTGAACATGAACGAAGAGCAAACGAGGAAAGTTGTACGGGAGGGCTATGCCAGGATTGCCAGGGAGGCGAATCCGTGTTGTGCCCCTAAAAATTCGTGCTGTAGTAAAGCTGAGCCGGCATATGAAATCGGCAGGCATATAGGGTATACCGATGAAGAGCTTGGTGAGGTCCCCGAGGGTGCGAATTTGGGCCTCGGCTGTGGAAATCCCGTGGCACTTGCCTCTTTAAAGGAAGGAGAAACGGTGCTCGACCTCGGTTCGGGCGCGGGATTCGACTGTTTCCTCGCTGCCGGCAGGGTTGGCGAGAAGGGGAGGGTTATCGGCGTGGACATGACGCCGGAGATGCTGGAGAAGGCACGGGAAAACGCCGGTAAGGGGAGTTATACGAATATTGAATTCAGGCTGGGGGAGATTGAAAACCTGCCTGTGGCCGATAACCACGTTGACGTGGTTATCTCCAATTGTGTCATCAATCTTTCGCCCGACAAGAAGAGGGTGTTTGCAGAGTCTTTCAGGGTTCTGAAGCCGGGGGGCAGGCTGATGGTCTCCGACATAGTCCTGTTGAAGGAACTCCCGGATTCTGTGAAGAGCTCTGTTCAGGCGTATGTGGGCTGCCTTGCCGGGGCGATAATGAAGGATGACTATATAGGTGCTATCAGGGATTCCGGCTTTGCAGAGGTCACGGTAGTCGATGAGACATGTTTCCCCGTCCAGCTTATGGCTGATGACCCCGCTGCGGGAGCGGCTATTGACAAGCTATCCCACTCGACTGATAGGGGAGAAGGGGTCACGGATTCAGTCGTGAGTCTCAAGGTTCACGCGGTGAAGCCCAACACCGCAGCCTGACAAATTGGAGAAACAGTGAGCTAATCGCTGCCCTTGACCCGGACGAGCCGTTCGGCGGCGATGAACCTTCTGCCTCCGATGTGCATCACCGGCTTCGCCTTGGAGACGTTGAATTCCTTCCCTTCCATGAACTCGTCCTTGCATTCGGCATGCACCACCCTGCCGACGACGAGGATATGGTCGCCGGCCTCCTTCTCGAACTCGAGCCGGCACTCGATCCAGCCGGCGCACTCCTCGATTGACGGCGACTTGACCTTCTTCGATTTCCGCTCGGTCAGCCCCGCCTCCTCGATTTCGCTCACGCCCTTGGGGAATGCCCTGGAGCAGACCCAGAGCTGTTCCAGGAGCTCCTCGCGCATGATGTTCAGCACGAAGTCGCCCGTTTCCCTGACATTCGCCAGCGTGTGCCTCTGCGGGGTGGCGGCGAAGAGGAGCAGTGGCGGATTGGACGAGACCGGGGTCACGAAGCTGAAGGGCGCAGCGTTGGACTTTCCGTCCTTGTCCACAGTCGAGATGAGTACCGTACATCTCGGCGACAGGATCTCATAGAAGCCTGAGGGTTTGATTTCCATGTTAGGTGCCTCCTAAATGATTTCGTTTTTCAGGATTTCGTAAAACCTGTCCCTCGCGCCTCGTTCGAGCCAGGGACGGTGGCCGCATTTCTCCAGCAGGATGAACCGAAAGTCTTTGAGAACGCGGGAAAGCGGTTCTTTAACACCTTCATAGGGATGGGGGTCGTAGTCACCGTGGACCGCCACTACAGGACAGCGGATTCGCTTCCCGAGCTTTAGCAGCTTCCCGCTGCTTCTCAGCTTGCTGGCTTGTTCCCACACACCCTGAAAGATGTCGTACTGGCATTCCAGTAGCTCACTGTCGTGGGACAGGGGGTCATAAGCATCAGCCTTGGCTATCAACTCGCCAAGCCGCGCCATGGGCGTGTTTTTATCCGCAACTGGGTCGTCCAGATATCTCATCAGGGCGAGGGCCTTCTCTCTTTCCGCTTCACCAAGCCGGCTTAAGCGGGTTCCAGTGATGTTCACGGCGTATTTTTCCTCGTAGACACCGCTCCCGATGAGTATGAGTTTCCCGACAACCGGGGGGTAGCGGGCGGCGAGGATGAAGCTGAGTATCGCACCCCAGGAGAATCCGAGCAGTATCACCGGAAGCTCCCCATTCTTCTCGAGGACATCCCTGAGTTCGTGGACTTGTCCCTCGAGCGTTGCCGCTGCCTGCAGCGGCTCCAGAACACCCCTGACTGAGGAGAGTTCGCGGGCAACCGGCGCCATCTCGCCGGGCGCGCCCGGCCCGCCGTGAACGACGGCTGCCTTGAAAGGACTGTCGCCGTATTTTCTCAGGTTGTTCATAGTGAATTTAGATAGGTAAGTACCTCGAGGAGGTCCCCGGCCCGAAAATCGGGCGGGGGGAAATCTCCTGCCGGGGTGAGGCCCTTCCGGTTGACCCATACCGTCGCAATCCCGGCCTCTTTAGCTGCGGCTATATCGTGTTCCAGGCTGTCGCCGATGACTATGACCTCACCGGGGCGGGATTTCGTCGCCGCAAGTGCATTCTCGTAGTAGGTGCTGCTGCTGCCCTTTATTCCCAGGTGGGTCTGGTCGAAGATGTACGTGAAGTAGTTCTTGCCCGCAGCCTTCTCTATGGCATTGGCTTTCTCGCGGGCGTTGTCGCCGGTTGTCAGGCAGAGAATGTGTTTATCGTTCACACTTTGAAGGAAGTGGAGGCTGTCGGGGAAGAAGGAGGGGTTCAGCCATGTCTGCTCCAGAGCCTCTCTGAACCTTCGAGCTATCTTGCGAGCCTCCGTTTCATCGTAGGGCAGGTTCAGGTGCTCGCAGAGCAGCTTCTGGTGGAAGAAGAGGTCGTCGTGCTTATCGGGATAACGCAGGTGCACTATCTTGCGGTGCACCGTGATAAAAGCCTCCAGCACTGTCTGGCCGTTCAGCCCGTATATGCCGTCGAGACCGGCTGCGAACGTGGCGTCGGTATCGTGGAGCGTTCCGTCGTAATCTATGAAAAGCACTCTACGCATATCAGGGAAAGGCGCTGTGGAGGCGCTTCAGGGCCTCCATCTCCTCTCTGTTGCCCAGCCTGGCTTTCCGCACCGCGCGCGCCAGGATTTCCACGCTCCTGTCGTAGGTCGTGCGGTCGACCGGGTAGGGCACGCCGTCCTTGCCGCCGTGGGCGAAGCTGTAGCGGGCGGGGTCTTTGAAGCTGGGCGCGACCCCGTAGATAAGCTCGGAGATGAGGCTGAGAGAGCGTATGGTCTTCGGCCCCACGCCCTGCATCCCCAGCAGGCTCTCGAAGCAGTCCGGCTTGTGTTCATAGGTGGAGAGGAATATCTTCTCCAGGCGTTCGGGGTGGAGGTCCTGCACGCTGATGGCGTGATGCGAGGGAAGGTCGAGCGATTTCAATTTGTTCAGCTCTTTAACCAGGTTCTCCGGCTGCTCGGCAGCGGCGACCCGGGTTACCACGGCCCGCGCTGCCTCGCTTTCCTTTGCTACCATGTTCAGCGCGCTGCCGAACCCCTGTGAGCAGATGGCGGAGTGGGGCTCACAGACGAAGTCTTTCACTCCCTCGCTGAGCCAGTGATACCGGCGGGCATAGCGGTTCCTCTCGTTCATCCCCTGCTGGATAACCGCCCAGTTGCCCTTTGCGGTAAAGAGGAAGGTATGGTGATAGAGCTGGTAGCCGTCCTGGATTGCGCATGAGTCGATTTTGGCCGTCATCCTGCTGGCATAGACCAGCGGGGCTGAGTCCAGGGAGATATGCTCCGAGTGCCGGGCGATCTGTTGGGGCGTCTGCCGCGAGGTCTTACCTTTGCCCCCGGCTATGTAAATGCCCAGCTCATCTTCCAGTCCCCTCACCCCCTCCTTCAGAGCGCCGCATACTGTTGTGGTGACGCCGCTCGAATGCCAGTCCCAGCCCAGCACGCAGCCCAGCCCTTGGAACCAGAAGGGATCCGAAAGCCTGCGCAGCAGCTCTTCCGGGCTGAACTCGGAAACAATGGCTATCGTTATCTCCCGGGAGAGCCCGGTCATCCGCTCGAAAAGCCAGGGGGGCGCTTTGCCGCCATGGAGGGGGAGGTGGGCGAGGCCGGTCCTTGTACCTTGTTTCATCGTACTGTCACCGTACTTCTCACCTATTATATCCTGATTACGGGTCGGATAGTAAGTCGATGGAAGTGGAGTGAACACCAACGTAGCAGGGGAGGTATTTGAGGGGATTGACATTCACATTCGATATACCTACCATTAGGGCCGAAGTCCTGAGAAGAGAAGAAGCGGTGCGGATAGGTATACCCCGGGGGTTGCTGTTCTACCACTATTTCCCGATGTGGATGGCGTTCTTCGAGGAGCTGGGCGCTGAGGTAGTAGTCTCGCCGCCGACCACGGAGGAGATGGTTAGTTTGGGCTGCTCCAGGGTTATCGGCGATGTCTGCCTGCCGGTGAAGGTCTTCTGCGGCCATGCTTTCTCGCTCAAGGACAGGTGCGACTACCTCTTTATACCGGCTGCCCACAGCACGCGCCGTGAGCTCTACAATTGCCCCAAGTTCATAGGCCTGCCCGACCTAGTGCGGGCGACCGTGCCGGAATGCCCTCCTATTATCGATCCCGACCTCGATATCAACAAGGGGAGGCAATACCTCTATGAGACCGCCTATAAACTGGGGTTCCTGATGGAGCGCACCACGTCTGATGTGGAGAGCGCGCTGGGCAAGGCGCTGGATGCCCACCGGTTGTACGGCTTGCGCATGCAGCGCCGTGGTTTGCGCTCTCCCCAGGCGATAGCGGAAGTGTTCCCCCAGTTCTACGGTGAGAACGGTTACCATGACCTGGAACCCGCCGCCAGTGGCTCTACTATGACCGTCGCCCTCATCGGACACCGCTACCTGCTCTACGACCAGCATCTGAATTACCGGCTTTTCCACAGGCTGCGGAGTATCGGCGTCAATATAGTTACAGCGGAGACGATGGACAGAGGTAAGCTCACGGATTCGATGCTTGACATTGTGGAGGGACCGTACTGGGGCTATGAAGATGAGGTCGTCGGGGCCGGGGCTTACTATCTGCGAAGCGATGTCGACGGAATAATCTCCGTGGTGGCGTTCGGCTGCGGACCGGATTCGATGATGATAGAGCTGCTGCAGCGGCGGGCGAAGCATATCGGCAAGCCTTACCTTAATCTGGTGCTCGATGAACACAGCTCCGAAGGAGGCCTGGTAACCCGGATCGAGGCCTTCGTGGACATGGTTCGGCGGACACAGCACCGGCAGCGCAAGAAGGTCTATATCAATCGCAGGGACGGTCAGGAAAAAGAGAGCATAGATGCTCTGGGCATACCCAATATGGGAGAGATATCCGCTGCTTTCAAGACCGCGGCGAAGCTGGTCGATATCGACCTCATCGTGCCCACGATTACCAAGCATACTATATCCCTCGGCGTGAGGTACTCACCTGAACAAGCCTGCCTGCCCTTCAAGGCGATATTAGGAGCTTTTGTCGAGTGCCTGGAGCAGGGAGCAGACACCCTGTTCATGGTGACCAGTTCTAATGCCTGTCGCATGGGGTACTATTCCAAGGTGCACGAAGAGATACTGCGTGACTTGGGGTACAAGTTCAAGTTCCTCAGGCACAGACCTGAGGACAAGGGCTTGCTCGGTGTTCTGAGAACCATCAGGAGGTGCACCAATCATGCCTCCTGGCGAAAAGTCGTCGAAGCCTATATTCTGGGCACAGCCAAGCTGAAGGCCTTGGACGACCTGCACCGGAAGGCGGCCAAGGTCCGCGCTGTTGAGTTGCAGAGAGGTCAGACCGACCAGGTATATCAGGCGGGTGTTGAGGCTATCGATGAGGCATTGAGCCTTCTGAAGCTGAAGCGCGTAGAGCATCAGTACCAGCGGGAATTGAACCGGGTGGCGATAGACACCGCGGCCGTGCCGCTCAAGGTGGGCATCGTCGGGGAGATGTACGTGGTTGTAGAACCTTACGTGAACTTGAACCTGGAGGTAGAGCTTGGTAAATTAGGGGTGGAGACGCAACGCAATAAAACCACCTATATTTCGGAGTGGACGAGTCTCAAGTCGTATATGGGTGTCCTGACCGCTGAGAAGCAGCGGCTGGCCAAGTATGCTTATCCACATCTCAGGCGCGATGTCGGCGGTCACGGGCTGGAGTCGGTGGCGGAGAAGGTGCGCCTTGCCCGCGAGGGATACGATGGTATTGTTCATGTAGCGCCATTTACGTGTATGCCCGAGTCCATAGCGCAGAACGTCATGCCGCGAACCGAGGAGAATATCCCGGTTTTGACTGTGCTTTGTGATGAACAGGCAACTCAGACGGGATTGCTGACCAGGCTGGAGGCTTTCGTCGATCTCCTCGAGCGCAGGAGACGGGATAACGGCGGCGTAGCAGCGATGCAGTGAGGGTAGTTAATGGAAGCTTATCTGGGTGTTGACGTCGGCTCGGTATCGACCAAGTTCGCTGTGCTGGATAGGAATAACGAGCTGGTAACAACCCTGTACCTGATGACGCAGGGCAAGCCTATCGAGATGGTGCAGCAGGGATTGAGACAGATAGAGCAGCAGTTGCCGCGTGATTTCGATATCTGCGGCGTCGCTACCACCGGCAGCGCTCGCTACCTTGCCGGGGTCATTCTGGGCGCCGACATCGTCAAGAACGAGATCACCACCCATGCGGTAGCAGCGCTCTCATATATACCCGATGTGCAGACCGTGCTTGAGGTCGGCGGGCAGGACAGCAAGATTATCATTATCAGAGACGGGGTGGTCATTGACTTCGGCATGAACACGGTCTGTGCCGCTGGCACGGGCAGCTTCCTCGACCACCAGGCGCTGCGGCTCAATATGAGCATCAGCGAATTCAGTCAGATGGCCCTTAAGAGTAAAAGCCCGGTACGGATTGCCGGAAGGTGCACGGTGTTCGCTGAGTCGGACATGGTGCACAAGCAGCAGATGGGACACCGTATTGAGGATATTGTCTACGGGTTGTGCCAGGCGCTGGTCCGCAACTTCCTCAACAACGTCGGCTCGGGGAAGGAGGTACGGTTCCCGGTAGCCTTCCAGGGTGGGGTGGCATTCAACAGGGGCATCGTAAGGGCATTCCAGGAGGAACTCGGTACGGAAGTCATTGTTCCGCCTCATCATGAGGTCATGGGGGCGATAGGCGCTGCCATGCTGGTACATGAGGAGGTGGTCGGCAATGGCCGCAAGACTGGGTTTCGCGGGTTTGGCATCAGCGACATCGAGTACCACACATCCTCATTCGAATGTAAGAGCTGTCCGAACCTGTGTGAGATAGCGCGGCTCTCTATTGACGGGCGGGTGCTCGCTCAATGGGGCGGCCGCTGTGATATCTGGGAGAGAAACCCCAGAGGCGAAGGCTCAAAGCAGGAACAGTCCTGAGTTCGCCTGCCGGGGAGCGGTAATCCGGTTGTCACCAGTGTACATAGAAGCGCTCGACGGTCCCCAGTGGCTCCCAGCGATAGTCTCCGAGCGAAAGCTGCAGCAACTCCAGTTCCCATAGCAGTGCCTCCTGTTCCTCCGGGTCGCTCGTCTGGTTGTATAGCTCCACTTTCGTATGATAATCTTCCCAGTCCTGCTTCCATCGCTCGTAGAAATCGTATTCAAAGTTATAGACTTGATCCAGGGATATAAGACCGTATTCCTGTCCACTGGCTATGTAGGCTACCTTATCGTAGCTTATGGGGGTGTCCTGGCTGTCGAGGAGCTCCCCGGATACAGCGACATTTAACCCCGGCCCGGTACAGTCAATGTAGACCCGCCCCTTGTCTATGGTGTCGAAGGCATTCATTGCGTGTCCGGGGCCGTCCACGAAATCGACGCTGACGTACGCGGCTCGTATTCCCAGTGATTCCGCTCTATCATGCAGCATATTGGCGAAGTCAGCACAGACGAACAAACCCGGCATATATAACTGCTCGTCCGTATCGTCGTGGCGCAGGAACTCTTTTAGTTCCTCCCACGACGGGTCTTCTGCTACGGCATTTTCCTGCAGCGCTATCGGCTCGCCCTTTCCGTCGCCGGCATTCAGCACATCGAAGACCTGGGTGTAGTAGACCTTATCACCTACGGTTGCCACTCCGACGCCGGTAGCCCTGGCATCGCTCCTGAGCATCGTTTCTCTGAAGTCTTCTATCTCGAGGCAGTAGTCGACTTGCTCTCTGGCGGTATTTTCCCGAAGCTGTGGCGAACTGCCGCCGGCATAGGTAACCCACCAGCAGTTGCACATGAGATAATGGATGTCGCTGGAGAGCTCCACGAGCAGCGAGTGCCCGCTCGCTGCGTACTCCTTTGCCATTGTGTCGAGCCAACTGTCTCTACTGAGAGCCGTTAGACCTGCCTCCCGCCTCTCTTCGTTGACCAGCCTGTATATCCCGTCCTCTACTGCTGATGCGGTAACCACAGCGCCGCCGGATGAGAAGTCGAAGTAGTATGGTAGCAGCACCGCAATCAGTATGACGACTGCTAATAGCACAATTAATGAGAGCGCACGCTGTCCCACCTGTTCTCCTTCCCCATCAGGATGATTATAATTTACGAGTTCTATGGGAGCAAACGTTGCCCATATCTGAAGCTGGTGCTATAATCGCTAACTGCAAACCATTCTTTGCCGAGGTGTCAGGTTGAGATTAAGCAGAGAGGAAGTACAGCACATCGCCCTTCTTGCGCGGCTGGGCGTCGATGAGGCTGACCTGCAAAAGTTCAGCGAGCAGCTTTCCAATATACTGGAGAACTTCGAGATACTTCAGAAGGTGGATACCACGGGGGTGCCGCCAACTTCACACCCCGTTGCCTTGAGTAACGTTATTCGGGATGATGAGGCAGCGCCGTCTCTCCTACCCGGTGAGGTCCTGGCTAATGCCCCCCGGGAGGAGGATGGCTGCTTTCGGGTCAGGGCTGTCCTGGAGTAATTCCCCATGAGTTTGAGCACAGCCATGAATCTTAATCAGCAGTTGGATTGTCTTTTCGACCCCCGCTCGGTAGCGGTTATCGGGGCGTCGAGCAACATGGTGAAGTGGGGCTTTCACATCCTCAACCTGCTGCTGGTCAAGGGCGGAAGGGAAGTCTATGCCATTAACAGGAATGAACCCGAGGTGCTCGGTTTGAAGACCTATCGCAGTGTGGCGGACGTGCCCGGCCCGGTGGATGTTGCCGTGATAACGGTGGTATACCATGATATCCCCGCGGTTATGGAGGACTGCGTTCAGAAAGGGGTCAAGGGCGCTGTAATCATATCCGGCGGCCTTGCCGAAACAGGAGAGGAGGGGGCCAGGGTTGAGCGGGAGGTGGTCGAGATCGCCCGCCGGGGCGGGATAAGGCTCGTCGGGCCCAACTGTATGGGGCACTTCGATACCTCCTCAGGACTGTACACCGTGCCCTATCTGCCGCCTTCGACGAAGGGCACGCTCTCGCTCATCGCCCAGAGCGGAAACGCGAGCCAGGCAATAGTCCATGCGGCATCCGAACGGGGGCTGGGGTTCAGCAAGTATATCAGCAGCGGGAACGAGGCTGACCTGCACTTCGAGGACTACCTGGAATATCTGGCTCAGGATGAGCAGACTGAGATTATCCTGGGCTATGTCGAGGGATTCAGGGAAGGAAGGCGTTTTTTCGAGCTGGCAAAGGAGATAACCAAGAAAAAGCCTGTCGTCATCTTGAAGGCAGGCCGGACGGAGGCTGGAAAGAAGGCGGCGCAGTCGCACACCGCGTCGCTGGCCGGGTCGGACGCTATCTGCGAGGCGGCGTTCAAGCAGTGCGGTGTGATACGCGTGGCTGATATCAGCGAGCTTATCGATGTCGCCCTGGCACTGGTGGGACAGCCCCTGCCCCGTGGAAGGCGGGTGGCGGTTTTTTCCACGGGCGGCGGCCCCGCAGTGATGGCCGCCGATGCCCTGATGAGGCATGGGCTGGAGTTGCCCGAGCTGTCGCCGAAGACGATGGACAAGCTCAACGCCACCTTTACCCCGAGGTGGTCGCGGAGCAACCCGATTGAGAGCGGGGGCGACCCTTTCGACCACCCCTGCCTCTGGGCGGTGCTGGAGGATGATAACATAGATGCCGCCCTTATCATCAACGCCGTCGCTGTGGCGCGTAACTATGCCTGGTGGGTTCAGCTGCCGCCCTCCCTGAATGACGCCATCGAGCAGTACATAGTAGCCGAGGAAGAGACCGAGGTCGAGCATATCAACAATTTGCTGGAGTTGATGCATAAGTACCAGAAGCCGGTGATGATAGCGAACATAGGCATACCCAGCGCCAGGGAGGGTGTGGTCTACGACAGGCTGGAGCAGACCCACCTTGTGCCGTACCTTACCCAGGAACGCGCGGCCGGGGCGCTGGCGCATCTGGTAGAATACAGTGAATACCTGGGCGTAGCGCGAGGAAACGGATGATGGCGAAACGGTACCTGAGCATTCATGAGGCACATGAGCTGCTGGCAAAGGGAGAGGTAAGCTCGGTGGAGCTTACCGAGGCGGCGCTTCAGCGTATCGATGAGGTCGAGGAGAAGCTGCGTGCCTTCGTCACTGTTACCCGGGAGCTTGCCCTTGAACAGGCCCGGCATGCCGATGAGCGTATCAAATCCGGCGAGTTCTCGGTGTTGACCGGTATTCCGGCGATGATTAAGGATAATATGTGTACCAGGGGGACGCGAACGACCTGTGCCTCGAGGATGCTGGAGAGCTTTGTTCCTCCTTACGACGCTGCGGTGGTGGAGAAATTGAACGCGCAGGGAATGGTGATGGTGGGCAAGGGCAATATGGATGAATTCGCAATGGGCTCCTCTAATGAGCACTCCGCTTTCTTCCCCGCTCACAACCCCTGGGATTTGGAGCGGGTGCCCGGCGGTAGCAGCGGGGGTGCGGCTGTATCGGTTGCCGCCGGGGAGTGTATCTACGCCCTGGGCTCGGACACCGGCGGCAGTATCCGCCAGCCCGCCGGCTTCTGCAGCGTTGTCGGGCTCAAGCCTACCTATGGGCGGGTCTCGAGGTATGGCCTGGTTGCCTTCGCCAGCTCGCTCGACCAGATCGGGCCCGTAACCCGCGATGTAACCGATTGCGCTATCGTGCTGAACGCAATCGCCGGCTATGACCGTCAGGACTCGACCTCTGTTGATCGGCCGGTGCCCGACTATACGAAATCGCTCGTCCCCGATATCAGCGGGCTGCGAATCGGTGTGCCCAGGGAGTACTTCGTCGAGGGCATGGAGAGCGGTGTGGAGCAGGTCATTCGACAGGCCATCGGCAAGCTCGAGGAACTCGGGGCTGAGATAGATTGGGATGTCTCGCTGCCCGATACCCCCGCCGCGCTTGCCTGTTACTATATCATCGCTCCCTCGGAAGCCATGGCCAATTTAGCACGCTACGATGGCGTGAAGTACGGCTACTCTGCGCCGGAGGCGAAGAGCATGTGGGACGCCATGGAGAAAACCCGGCAGTACGGATTCGGGCCCGAGGTGAAGCGCAGGATTATGCTGGGGACCTACGCCCTCTCCGCCGGCTATTACGAGGCTTACTATCTTAAGGCGCAGAAGGTGCGCACGCTCATTGCACGTGAATTCTCCGAAGCTTTCGCTCAATGCGACGTTCTGGTTACCCCGACCTCGCCCACCGTGCCGTTCCGTATCGGGGAGAAGATGGATGACCCACTCCAGATGTACCTGAGCGATGTCTGCACCTTGCCGATAAATATCGCGGGCATCCCCGGGATATCCGTGCCCGCGGGGTTCGTCGATGACCTGCCGGTGGGGATGCAGATCCTGGGCGAGCCGTTCTCCGAGGAGATGCTGCTCCGTGTTGCCTTCGCCTATGAGCAGGCGACCGGGTGGGGGGAGAGGAAGCCGCCGGTCCAGGGGAAGGGGCGATGAATATTATCAGGTTCGCTGTGATACTGCTGTTGAGTAGTATGCTCGTGTCAGGCGTCGCCTGCTGGCGTGGGGGGGCGGAACTGGATATTGAGCCAAGCCTCCCCGCAGGAGCACGGGTTGAGGTCGCTGTAGAGAGAGTGGAGAAGACGCCTTTCTACCCTGAGGAGCTCGGCGAGCAGCCGTCGACAGTTCTCCTCGAAGTGGGAGAGGAATATGCCGTTATCTATCTGAACCTCGAGACTGTCGAAGGCGGGCAGGTCCGGTCTCTGTGGGCGGATACCGAGCTATTACTCGATACGGACTGCAATGAGTACAAGGTTCAGAACGTCAGCTGGTCCGATATAAGCCTGAAGAATCCCAACGACTTCGCCGGAAGCCCCAGAGAGGTACTCGAAGGCGCGGACGGGGTTATGGCTTTTATTGTTCCCGAGGAGGCGGAACTGTCGGTGCTCAGGCTCACCTACTCGTTCAGCAGGGACTGGGAGGAGCCCAGACATTACCAGCTGGATATCGCGCTTCAGTAAGTATGGCTCCATCGGAGGAATTGAATCCTATCCATGGTAAAGCATCATATGCCGGTACAGGTTACCTGCTACTCGGGACATACCTACGCCGACCGCCCCGTGTCTTTTATGTGGGAAGGTACGGAGGTGAGGGTGAAAACCGTCGAAAGAGCGTGGCAGGAGCCCGGGGAAAAGTCCTTTCGGGTACGCACTGAGGATGACAGAACGTTCGAGCTCTGCTATCATGAGGGCGGCGACTGGTGGTCGGCGGCGGAGTGGGTATCGAGCATGGCAAAAGGGGGGAGAGATGAACAAGGAAGTCCTCAAAGTCCTGGAGAACGATGCCAGGGCGACGGCGGGGCAGATATCTACCATGACAGGCCTGTCGGCGAGACAGGTAAGGAAAACGATTGAAGAGGCGGAGGATGACCGCATTATCGTTAAATACAAGACAGTGATTAACTGGGAGAAGCTTGGCGAGGAGCGGGTATATGCTCTCGTCGAGGTCAAGACCCATCCCCAGAAGGACGTTGGCTTCGAAGCTATCGCCGAGCGCATATATCGTTTCCCTGAGGCGAGTTCGGTCTACCTTGTCTCCGGGGCTTATGACCTGGCTGTCCTCGTCGTAGCCAGGACGGAGCAGGAGATAGGCAACTTTGTCTCCCAGAAGCTCGCCTCCCTGGATTCGGTGGAGGGTACCGTGACTCACTTTTTCCTCAAGCGGTACAAGGAGGACGGGGAGATTCTCGTTGGTGAGGAGAAGGTACCCCGCGAGCCCTTGACCTTATAGTTGAGGAGGTTTTCTTATGCCGGCACGGCGTTCCAAACGCGCCCGCAGCATGTTCTCCCAGCGCGTCGAAGGGCTCTCTCCTTCGGGCATCAGGAGGTTCTTCGACCTGCTGGCAGAGATGGAGGACGTTATATCGCTGGGCGTCGGTGAGCCCGACTTCGCCACGCCCTGGCATATCAGCGAGGCTGCCATCGCTGGTATCGGCAAGGGGTATACCATGTATACCTCCAACCAGGGGATGCTGGAGCTGAGGCAGGAGCTGGCGCGGAACCTCCACGCGCGCTACGGGGTGGAGTACGACCCGAAAAGCGAGCTCCTGATAACTGTGGGTGTCAGCGAGGGACTAGACCTGGCGCTGCGGGCGGTCATCAGGCCCAGGGACGAGGTTATCTCGCCTGAACCGACCTATGTCTCCTATAGCTCATGCACTATTCTCGCCGGGGGCGTATTCGTTCCTGTGCCGACAACGGTCGAGAACAGCTTCAAGGTCAAGGCGGCAGATATCGAGGAGCGGGTAACCCGCCGCACCAAGGCAATCCTCATAGGCTATCCCAATAATCCCACCGGCGCGGTGATGGACAGGGCCGACCTCGAGGAGGTAGCCGGGGTCGCGGAGCGGCATGACCTGCTGGTGATATCGGACGAGATATACGACCGGCTGGTGTACGGCGTCAAGCACACCTGCTTCGCCAGCATTCCCGGCATGAAGGAGCGTACAATCCTTCTCGGCGGGTTCTCCAAGTCCTACGCCATGACGGGGTGGCGGGTAGGCTATGCCGCAGGCCCGGCGGATATCATCGGGGCGATGACCAAGATACACCAGTATACCATGCTGTGCGCACCCATAATGGGACAGATGGCGGCCATCGAGGCGCTGAGGTCCGGTGATGCTGCGGCCAGGGATATGGTCGCCGACTACGACAGGCGGCGCCGGGTGATGGTGAAGGGGTTCAACTCTATCGGGCTCACCTGCTTCGAGCCGAGGGGTGCGTTCTACGCCTTTCCCTCGGTCAGGGTAACCGGCATGGCATCCCAGGATTTCGCCGAGGACCTGCTGGTCGAGGAGAGGGTGGCGGTGGTGCCGGGCTCGGCGTTCGGCCCCAGCGGAGAGGGCTACGTGCGCTGCTGCTACGCCACATCGCTGGAGGAGATACGGGAGGCGCTGGGCCGCATGGGGCGGTTTGTCAAGCGACACAAAGCCTAGGGCGAAGCACTCTTTGTGTAATTGCAGGGAGTCCACCTCTGGCGGAAGACGTGGCAATCTCACATACCATTCCCGCGAAGGCGTCAAATCCATGTTCCTCTCCCTCGATGGGAGAGGTTAGGTGAGGGTGAACGAAAAGCTCGCTCGTTTATCCGTTCAAACTGAGCTTGTCGCGGGACAATGTGGCAATCCCAAAGTGAGCAGTTTGACCCTCTAAGACCTTCACTGTATAATTGTTTGCGAGGCAGGTGTATTCCTGCACGTGTCATTACGCCGGGGTGGCGGAAAGGCAGACGCGCTACGTTCAGGGCGTAGTGTCCATTAGGACGTGGGAGTTCAAATCTCCCCCCCGGCACGTAACTATCCCGTTGAAAAGGGAAAGGCGCTTGTAGCTCAGTAGGATAGAGCGCAGCCCTGCGGAGGCTGAGGTCGTGGGTTCGAGCCCCGCCAAGCGCGCCAGTGGGCGATTAGCTCAGAGGTAAGAGCGTCTGTTTTACACACAGAAGGTCACTGGTTCGAGTCCAGTATCGCCCACCATTTTTTATTCACAAAAGACCTGTTTGATAAGTTCCTC
>DUEY01000021.1 GCA_011174795.1 Dehalococcoidia bacterium | reverse complement strand
GGATGACGTGTGCCGTCAAGCTCAACATCGGTATCTGTGACCACAAGGAGCGCCTCAATGGCCACGATTACCATCTGGAAGAAAAGATAGCGGACCTGTATGAGGTGGGCTATCCTGACCTTATTGTCGTCGATGCGGTTACAGTTGGACAGCAGTGTGAGCTGGTGGCGAAGCCGATGCACCTGGGGGTTATCATGATGGGCACATCGGGCGTGGCTGTTGATTCCGTGGGGGCACGGCTCATCGGGTTCAAGCCGGATGAAATCGAACACCTCAGGATAGCGAGGGCTCGCGGGTGGGAGCCGGTATCCGATGACGATATAGAGATTATCAGCGATGTTCCCCTAGAGGAGCTTCAGGAAAGGACCAGAGGGCTCGACCGCACCTTTTCAGATTTGCTCAAGCTCGATACCCCCCTAAGATTATATCTTGGCAATTATCCGGGTGGTAATGACATCTGTCATGGCGGGTGCGTGAATATGCTCAAAGGGGCTCTCGCTGTCTTCGAGGCCTACAAACCGGGCGGTATCAAGAAGGCGCGTGACAGCGCCATCGTGATCGGGGAGTACGAAGGCGACGTTGACGGGCATGGTCGTACAATCCTGTTAATCGGGGACTGCACCAAGGTCAAGGGCGAGGTGCGGGGGAAGACCAAGCGTATCAAGGGCTGCCCGGTGGGCATACCCTATTTCTCCGCATTCGGCTCTTTTTACTGTGGATTGCCCAATGTATATATGGACCTGGACTACGTTTTCAAGTTCCCTTATCACTACGTGGTTTCCCTTATGAACAAGTTTATCAATAGAGTCCTGTTACGTTGAGCGGAGCGAATGCC
This sequence comes from Dehalococcoidia bacterium, assembly GCA_011174795.1. Lineage (GTDB taxonomy): Bacteria > Chloroflexota > Dehalococcoidia > SZUA-161 > SZUA-161 > W281. The sequence goes on along the minus strand of DUEY01000021.1, from coordinate 26,989 downwards.
CCGTAAGTGATCGATGAAGAGCCTTCCCCTATGAACACATCTCTCCGCAAAACCCAAGGCGTTCTCAACGTAAATGATTCATCCCCAGTTGCCTATTCACAAAGAGTGGGGCTGGATGATGGCTCTCAGAAAGGGGAGAAGGAGTGAAACTGGCGTGTATAGAAGCCATAGCCCCGGGCCTAACGCTGAAAGAGAAATGCGAGAATCTGGAGAGGATTGGCTTCGAGGGAATAGAGATATGGGCGGGTAGTGGAGGCCCGGAACTGGAGCAGGAGATAAAAGCTGTCGCTACCGGGAGCAGGGTCAAACCTTGTTCGGTGATGGTAGTAAATGAGGCATTCCAGCAACCTCTGGACAGTGAGGAGGCGATGCAAGCCAAAGCCGCGGCCACAAGGGAAACGCTCAGGCTGGCGGCGGCCATAGGCGCTGTTGGCATGCTGGTACCTGAATACGGGCCGCAGTTGCCCCCGCCGATTTTACCGCTGTTCCCCTTGGGTGAGGACAAGAGAGGTCTACTGCTCAGACTGGTCGAGGAGGCGGGGAGATATGCCGAGGAGTCAGGGGCGATTCTGGTGCTGGAGCCGTTGAACAGATACGAGACCAGTCTATTCCATACCCTTGATGAGGCGGTGGCAATCTGTAAAGAGGTAGGCATACCCAATGTCAAGATTATGGCTGACCTCTTTCAGATGATTATCGAGGAACGGGATATCGCTGAAAGTTTAAAAAGAGCGGGTGAATATATACGCCACATCCATCTCTCGGATAGCGGCAGGATGCTGCCCGGTTATGGAAACATCGACTTTAAGGCAACCTTCGCGGCCCTGAAAGAGATAGGCTATGACGGCTATATGGCTTTGGAGTGTGCGGTTTCGGGCAATGCTGAAGACGAGCTGCGTAAGTGCGTGGAGTATCTCAGGGGTTGCATGCCTTAGTATAATCGGGAATCGAATAACAAGGAGAGGGTAAAGGCTATGTCTAAGCTGGAGAAGCTGTTCGAGCCCATCAGGATAGGCAAGATGGAGCTGAAGAACCGGATGGTTATGGCGCCGATAAATTCCCACCTCGGGACCGAGCTCGGTGGAGTGAACCAGAGGCTGGTGGATTACTACGTGGCGAGAGCCAGAGGTGGTGTTGGTTTAATAATAACAGATGCCATGTGTGTTGACTGGCCGGTAGGTAAAGCGGGCACGAGCCCGCTAAGGATAGATGAGTGGAAGTATGTCAATGCGTTGCATGACCTAACGGACGCCGTTCATGAATACGGCGTGAAGCTCGCTGCGCAGATACACCATGCGGGAAGGCAGAACTCGATGCTGGTCTGTGCCGAAGGGCAGGAGCTTGTAGCGCCATCTGCGATTCCCTGTCTGCCCACCGGTGGGGATATGCCGCGAGAGTTGACTATCGAGGAGATTGAGGAGCTTATCAATAAGTTCATCATGGCGGCGCAGAGGGCCAGGGCAGCGGGGTTCGATGCCGTAGAGGTTCACGGCGCTCACGGCTATCTGATTACCCAGTTCATGTCTCCCCACACCAACAAGCGCACGGATGAATACGGCAGTGATTTCGAGGGCAGGATGCGGTTTCCCCTCAGGATCGTGGAGGGGATCAGGGCATCGGTGGGCCCTGATTATCCTATCTTGTTCAGGATGTGTGCCGACGAGTATATCGAGGGAGGGCTGACGCTTGAAGATAGCAAGATTATAGCTCAGAGACTTGAGGCTGCGGGGGTTGATGCCCTTGACATAACATCAGGCATCTACGAATCTCCACCTGCGTGGCACGCATGGATTTACCCGATATACGACATGGCGCCCGGTTGCAGGGTTTATCTTGCCGAGGAGATTAAGAAGGCCGTCGGAATACCAGTTATCGCCTCCGGCAAGCTCGGTGACCCTGTGATGGCGGAAGCGGTTATCAGGGATGGGAAAGCGGACCTGGTTGCGATAGGCAGGGCCCTGCTTGCCGATCCGGAACTGCCGGTGAAGGCAGTCGAAGGGAGGCTGGATGATATCAGGCCGTGTATTTATTGCGATGAAAGCTGCGTCGGCGGTCTCTCTCACCTATGGCATATAGATTGCCAGGTCAATCCCGATCTGGGGAGGGAGAGTGAGTTCGAGGTCAAACAGGCGGAAAAGGCTAAGCGAGTGCTCATCGTTGGCGGGGGACCGGCTGGGATGGAGGCGGCGAGAGTGGCGGCGCTGAGGGGTCATGAGGTAACCCTTCACGAGAAGGAGAACAGACTGGGAGGCCAGTTGATAGCAGCTTCGGTACCGCAGTTTAAAAAACCGATAAATAACTTGATTGAGTACTTTAAAAATCAGCTTGACAGGCACGGGGTAAATATCGAATTGGGAAGGGAGACTACACCGGAATTTGTCAGGGAGCTGAAGCCGGACGTGGTGATTCTGGCGACTGGTGCCTCTCATATAATTCCAGATATGCCCGGTTTTGATAGCGGAAATGTCGTCACTGCCAGCGAGATACTGCTCGATCAGAAAGAGGCGGGCAATAGGGTGGCCATTATCGGGGGTGGAGAGGTTGGAAGCGAGCTTGCCTGGTATCTAGCGGAGCAGGGGAAGAAAGTGTCTATTATCGAGATGCAGTATGCTGTGGCTAGTGATGTAAACCTGTTCAGCCGATTCTATCTGTTGAACAAGCTAGCGGAGCTGGGGGTTGAGATGGCAGTCGGCATGACCGCCGAGGAGGTTATGGATAAGGGTGTGTTGGCGGTCGATATGGCAGGGAACAGGAAGATTATAGAAGCGGATACCGTGGTCCTTGCAGTGGGCTTCAAGCCGAACCATGGGTTTGCGGAGGAGTTGAAGGGAGTGCTGCCGGAACGCTATGCTGTTGGGGACTGTTCGAGGCTGGGGAAGATAAAAGGGGCGATACACGGAGGAGCACGCGTCGCGCACCGGATATAAATTTAGTGAATACAGGGAGTAACTGAAATGGCGAAGCTGAAAAAACTGCTCGAGCCGGTCAAAATAGGGAAACTGGAACTCAAGAACAGGATGATAATGCCTGCCATATGTTCCAAGTTTGGTACCGAGTTCGGCGCGGTGAGCGATCAGTTGATAGACTACTATGTGGAGAGGGCTAAGGGTGGGGTGAGCCTGATAATAATCGAGAACACCTGTATTGACTGGCCGGTGGGCAAAGCTGGCACCAATCCCATACGCGCCGATGAGTGGAAGTTCGTCCAGGGACTGCATGATCTGGCGGACGCCGTCCATCAATACGGCACTAGAATCGCTACCCAACTGCACCATTGCGGCAGGCAGGGCTCGGCACTGACCAGCGCCGAGGGGCAGGAGCTCGTAGCCCCTTCGGTCATTCCGTGCCTCGCTACCGGTGGAGATATACCACGGGAGCTTACCATAGAGGAAATCGAGGTATTAGTAGGTAAATATGTCCTGGGAGCGACGCTCACCAAGGCGGCTGGATTCGATGCTGTCGAGCTCCATGGCGCCCATGGATACCTGATCACCCAGTTCATGTCCCCTTATACCAACAAGCGCACTGATGAGTATGGCGGGGACTTAGATGGCAGGATGAGGTTTGCTTTGCGGGTAGTAGAGGGTGTGAGGATGGCGGTTGGCCCCGATTTCCCCATCATCTTCAGGCTCAGTGCCGACGAATATATAGATGGTGGCCTCACTCTGGATGATAACCGGCAGATAGCTGGGAGGTTGGAGGCCGTGGGGGTGGACGCCATTAGTGTATCAGCGGGTATCTATGAGTCGCCGCCCTGGTTCAGCAGGATATTCCCCACTATGGGCATGCCCGAGGGGTGCAACGTGCCTTTGGCGGAGGAGATAAAGAAGGCTGTCAGTATACCGGTCATCGTCGCCGGGAAGCTCGGTAATCCTGAGGTTGCCGAGCAGGTTCTCGAGCAGGGCAAGGCAGACATAATTGCTCTGGGAAGGCCCCTGCTCGCCGACGCTGAATTGCCGAACAAGGTGTATGAGGGGCGACTGGATGATATCAGGCCCTGTATCTACTGCAACGAGGCATGTGCCGGCAATATATCACATATGTGGCGTATAGCCTGCGTGGTGAACCCCGAGCTGGGAAGGGAGCGGGAATATCAGATTAAGCAGGTTGAGAGTCCCAAGCGCGTGCTTATCGTAGGCGGCGGACCTGCTGGTATGGAGGCGGCGAGAGTGGCTGCACTGAGGGGCCATGAGGTAACGCTGCACGAGAAAGAGAACAGCCTGGGAGGCCAGTTGATAGCAGCTGCGGTACCGCAGTTTAAGAAGCCGGTCAAGGACCTGATGGAGTACCTTAAGAACCAGCTCGATAAGCTGGGTGTGAATATGGAGTTGGGAAGGGAGACCACACCGGAATTTGTCAGGGAACTGAAACCGGATGTGGTGATACTGGCAATGGGCGCCTCTCATCATATCCCGGATATGCCCGGTATTAATGGAGGAAATGTCGTTACCGCCAGCGACATACTGCTGGGGAAGAAGGAGGCTGGTGATAGGGTCGCCGTCGTCGGGGGCGGGCAGGTCGGCTGCGAGCTCGCCTGGTTCTTGGCGGCGCAGGGAAAGAAGGTGACCATCGTTGAGATGACATTCGGTGTGGCCAACGACGTAAATATGTTCAGCCGCTTCTATCTGACAGATATGCTGGCCGAGCTTGGTGTGGAGATAGCCGCGACAACGACGGCTGTTGAGATCACTGGGGAGGGCGTTGTCGCCGTCGATATGGGCGGGAACAGGCTGGTCATAGAGGCTGATACCGTGGCGCTTGCCGTAGGCTTTACGTCCAATAACGGGTTCGATGACAGCCTGAGGGATGAGATCCCGGAGGTATACAGCATCGGGAGTTGCGTCGAGCCGGGCAAGATATGGGAGGCGATCCACGACGGCGCGCGTATCGCGCGCTTAGTCTGAAGAATGAATACCGGGTAGGGCAGTTGAGAAGGGAGGTTGCCAGAATGAGCAGGAGATTCACCAGGGGAGAGATTCTGGAGAGACTCAGAAAGGTAATCGCTGAGAAAAAGCCGGTTATCGCTGCCGGCAGCAGCGCCGGCATCATAGCCAAGTGCGCTGAGCTCGGCGGGGCAGACCTGATAATGGTCTATAGCTCGGGGCAGTCGCGGATAAAGGGATTCCAGACCACGCTCGTTGAAAGGTCCAACGAGGTAACCCTGAGCATGTTTCAGGAGATAGATGACGTGGTGCAGGACACCCCAATCATCGGCGGGGTCGATACGGCCGAGCTTCTGGTCGGGAGGGATATACCCGAGGTGGTTAGGAAGTTCACCAATACCGGGTTCTCGGGCGTCATCAATTTCCCCACGTTCGGCTTTTTCGACGACGAGAACTACCGCAAGGACAGGGAGGAGAAGGGTATAGGCTTCTCCAGGGAGATAGAGCTGATACGCGTAGCGCGCGATATGGATGTATTCACCATGGCCTACGTGTTCTTCCCCGCGGACGCACGGGCGATGGCGGAGGCGGGTGTCGACTGCATGGTCCCTCATACCGGGGGCACCGCCGGGGGGCTTGTCGGTTTCGACTCGCTGGCATCGCCTCTCGAGGATGCTGCTGCCAGCGTGCAGAGGATTATCGAGGCCACCAGGGAGGTGAATCCCGATATCATCTGCCTTGCTCATGGAGGGACCATTTCCACTCCTGAGGATACCAGGTATCTCTATGAGCATACCGACGCGCTGGGGTTTGTCGGTGCCTCGAGCATAGAGAGGATCCCCGTGGAGCAAGCGGTGATGGGGATCGTTGAGGAGTTCAAGAGTATCCCGATGAAAGATTAGAACGGTAATTCGCTCTTCTCGGATGGCAATACTATAGAGGCGACCCAGCGGGTCGCCTCTAATCTCAATCTGAATCTCAAGCTAACGAGCTTTGACATCCCTCTACATTTGTGTTATCGTTGGGATTGAATAATGCAACTGATTGCAAAAGCTAGTGATAGCAGGTGAATCGGAGTGGGTTGGGCTGAATTTTTTTTACTATTTTTTAATGCAATTGGTTGCAAATACATAGACATGCCTCTCTGGGGCTGGAAAGGAAGGGTTCATATGAAAAAGTCAATGGTTGCTCTGGCGCTGGTGGCTTTGATGGTATTAACCATCCTGCTGGCCGGTTGTGGCAGCGAGGCGGTGGGCACGCTGCAGTTCAAGGCCAATGGCGAGGACTTCGTCCGGCAGGGATTCGTGTCCAAGGACGGCTGGAGCATAAACTTCGACCATATATACGTCAACCTCGCGGACGTAACTGCCTATCAGACCGATCCGCCTTACGACCCCCACGATGCAGGGGAAATAGAGGCCGATGTCGAGGTTGAACTCGACGGAAGCTATACCGTCGACCTGGCGGAGGGCGGCGAGGACGCTGAGCCAATACTCGTGGGACAGGTAGTGGATGCTGAAGTAGGGCACTATAACGCCATCTCTTGGGAGATGGTAAGGGCAACCTCGGGACCGGCTGCCGGATACAGCCTTGTTATCATGGGGGCTGCCGTCAAAGGGAATCAGACCATAGATTTCACTATCAATATCGAGGAGGAGTACGGGTATGCCTGCGGCGAGTATGTCGGCGATGAGCGCAAGGGCATAGTCGAGGAAGGCGAAACGGCGGATGTTGAGATGACATTCCACTTCGACCATGTTTTCGGAGATGTCGAAGCTCCGATGGATGACCATATAAACGTCGGCGCTATCGGCTTCGACCCGTTTGCTGCCACAGCGGAGAACGGCAGGGTTGATATAGACTTGGCCGGGCTTCAGGCCGAAATCGCGGCCAATGACTATCAGACCCTGGTGGAAACTCTACCCACTTTAGGGCATGTCGGCGAAGGCCATTGCCATTGCTACTAATTGTCCTGTCTCAACATGGATGTGGCTCTGTGAATCCTGCTCATGGGTGGTGGTACTATGAGTGGTAATTGGAAGCTTCTCTTCGGGCTGGCCTTTGTACTCGTAATGATTGGCTGGCCACTGGTAGTGCATGCTCACGGCGTCAGCATCGAGTACACCAGCAATGTGGAGGTTGAGGTTGTCGCCAGGTACGACACTGGAGGGCCGATGGCCGGCGCCCAGGTGGTGGTCTATGCCCCTGATGATCCCGGTACCCCGTGGCTGACCGGTACCTGCGATGACGATGGGCGTTTCATCTTCACGCCTGACAGCTCCAAGCCGGGCACCTGGGATGTTCAGGTGCGCCTGGCTGGCCACGGCGGCATGATTCATATCCCTGTGGGCGAGGGCATGGTGGGGACAGGTGGCACCGGGGGCTACTCTGTGACTCAGATTGTATTAATGGCGGTCTGCGTCATCTGGGGTATCGCTGGCACGGCACTCTACTTCATGCGGAAGAGAGCCTGATGCATATACCGGATGGCGTTCTACCCGCTGCCGTGTGCGGCGCTGGCTATGCTGCCAGTGTCCCCGTTGCTTGGTATTCTCTGCGCAAGATAAACCAGGAGCAGAACCCCCGGGAGAACATCCCCAAAGCTGCAATACTCACGGCTGCCTTCTTTGTTGTCTCCTGGATCCATATCCCGGTGCCGCCCACCAGCGTCCATCTGGTGCTGAACGGGCTCCTGGGTGCTGTGCTGGGGTACTACGCCTTTCCCGCAATTCTCATCGGCCTGTTCTTCCAGGCGGTGATGTTCCAGCACGGCGGACTCACCACTTTGGGGGTAAACGCAATCATAATGGGAGTACCCGCGCTCCTGTCATATCATATCTTCAGGATGCGCAATATTGGGGGGGAGGCTGACCGTATAAAGACGGGGATATTCGGATTTTTCGCCGGCCTGAGCAGCATTGCCCTGTCCACGGTGCTCTTTCTGGTTATCCTCATTTATTTCATCCCTGCCGGGCTGGATGTTGAGGTCGAGCGCTCAGCGATATACACGCTGGCGCTGGCACATGTACCGTTGATGTTCATCGAGGGTACGTTCACTGCGATGGTTACTATCTTCCTGCAGAGAGTACGGCCGTTGCTGTTGGCACGATCATGAGATTCGGAATCGATCAGTATCCCTACCTTGACTCGCCACTTCACCGCTGGGACCCGCGGTTGAAGCTGATCGGGCTTATGGTCCTGATCTTCGCATTCTCTTTCGTCGGCAGCCTGTATTTACTGCCGGCGATGGTGCTGGTCACCGCCATTGTTTACGTTATCTCGAGGCTGCCGGTTTCCTTCATGCTGACACGTTTGCGCTATCCATCCATCTTTCTGCTGGTGGTGGTACTCCTCCTGCCCTTCCTGTCGGGGGAGACCGTGGTGGCCAGTATCGGGCCCCTGGACATACATCGGGAGGGGCTTGTTGCCGTTCTGTTGATAGCCATCAGGTTTCTCTGTATCCTCACCGTCGGGCTGGTGATGTTCGGCACCGGCCCCTTCCTGACTACACTGAAGGCGATGCGGGCGTTAGGCCTCCCTGCCATCCTCACCGATATGGCGCTTCTCGCCTTCCGCTACCTCCACGAGATCGGAGACTATCTGCACAGGATGGAGACAGCGATGAAACTCCGGGGATTCCGCGGGCGCCGATTTAGCTGGCGCGGCCTGAAGGTTTTAGCCTGGCTCGGCGGCAGCATACTGGTGCGCAGCTATGAGCGTTCGGAGTGGGTATACAAGGCCATGATCGTGCGGGGATACGGTCACGCCAGGCCGCCTGAGGATGAGTTTCGGGCCGATACCACCGACATACTAGCGCTGCTGGGTATTATCCTTGTAGCGGCTGGTTTCGTCGTGGGGGATATATTATTATAGGTGTTGGCTGCAAGGTTCTGCTTCGAAGAGCAGGATATGAGTTTTTGAATATCAGGTGAAAAGATGCCGATAGAGAAGACAAACGAGCTGGTGCTGGAGATATCGGGGTTGCACTTTTCCTATCCCGACAAGCCAGGCGTTTTAGAAGCTATTAACCTCAGGGTAATGGCGGGTGAGCGGCTGGGATTGATAGGGCCCAACGGAGCCGGCAAGACGACACTGTTTCTGCAGGTCTGCGGCGTCCTCCGGCCATCTGCAGGGGAGATCACGGTATTGGGCAAGCCGGTACTGAACGGCGATTTTCGCCCTGAGGTAGGGCTTGTTTTTCAGAATCCTGACGACCAGCTCTTCTGCCCCTCGGTGCACGACGACGTCGCCTTCGGGCCACGGAACATGGGGCTATCGAAGGAGGAGGTTGAAGTGAGGGTGAAGGAGGCGCTGTCGGCCGTCGGGTGTAGCGAACTGGCAGGCAGGCCTGCTCACCATCTCTCGGAAGGCGAGAAGCGCATGGTATCCATCGCGGTCATTCTGGCGATGCGCCCCGGTCTGGTTATCTACGATGAGCCCAGCGCCAACCTCGACATCCGCTCGCGGCGGCGTCTTATCAGCCTTTTACAGTCCTCAGCGGGGACGATTTTGATCGCTTCCCATGACCTTGAGTTGATCCTGGAGGTATGCAGCCGCGTTGTGCTGCTGGACGGGGGTCGTGTTGTTGCCGACGGGAATCCGCATGATATCATGGGTAATGACGATTTGATGACGGCCCACGGACAGGAGAAACCTCACTCTCTCGTGCCACACCGGATTCCACATCAAGGATGACGGGGGTTTCCGGCCGGTGAGGTCATCCTTCGCAGTTCTTGCAGGTTCCGAAGACAGCGATATGCTCGAACTCGGCGTTGAAGCCGTATTTATTTTTCAGTTCATCTCGCAGCTGCTGGAAAACAGTAGCATCGATGTCCCTGACCTTGCCGCATTTCCCGCACACCAGGTGGTGGTGTTGTGCCTTTCCCACCGGGTGGTAGAGGTAGCGACCACCACCTAGGTCTGTCTCGGTCACCAGCCCCTTTTCCTTCAGCAGGTCCAGAGTTCGATAAACGGTGGAGATATTGATATAGGGATATCTGGCACGGGCGCTGGCGTGGATTTCCTCGGCGCTGATGTGGTCATCGCTGGCCTCGATGGCCTCCAGCACCATCATCCGCTGGGGGGTGAGTCGGTACCCCTTTTGGCGCAGGATATCAAGCAGGCTCTTCTTTTTCTCCATCTTTGATGTCCGGTAGTAAAATGTTGTCTTTCAGTCCTTGGTAATGTATATCACGGCTGGGCGGTTATTGCAACAGGTGAGGCGTGTTGTTTAACTGCGCTGGTATAGCTTATAATGAGTCCCTGTGCGCTACGCTAGACCATCATCGAGAAGTTTTTAAGGGGGCGTTATCGATATCGGAATCGACCCGGTTGCATTCAGCATCGGTTCTCTGAAAATACACTGGTATGGGATATTCGTTGCCCTGGCTGTTGCCGGTCTGGTGCTGTGGGTCTGGCGCTTCAGCAGGGGTAAGGGATACACAACCGAGTTCGTCCTGGGCGGAGCACTCTGGGCAATACCCATGGCCATAATCGTCTCCAGGCTTGTCCATGTCATCGATAAAATCGGCGACTTCGTGGACGACCCGGTCAGTATCTTCGGGGTAAGGGGGCTCACCATCTTTGGGGCCATACTGGGTGGTCTGCTGGGGACGTGGATACACTGCAAGATTCGAAAGGTGTCCTTTGCGCCGCTGGCCGATATCGGGGCTCCGGGTATCATCTTGGCGCAGGCTATCGGCAGGGTGGGGTGCACTATCAACGGCTGTTGCTGTGGAGAACCGACCTCCCTGCCTTGGGCTGTCTCATATTCTCACCCTGATAGCGCTGCACATGAATGTGCTGCCCTGGGCACCTTACTCCATCCTACCCAGATGTACGAATTGCTGGGAGACCTGGTCATTTTCGCCCTGCTCTTCTGGGTGTTCAGAGGTAGACTGAGGCCGAGCGGTTCCCTGCTGGCGGTATACCTGTTGCTGTACTCCATACTGACATTCACCGTGAGGTTCTGGCGGGGGGACACGGAACCTTTCGCCGGTTTTCTGCACGAGGGGCAGTTGATAGCGCTGATTTTGATGGTCGGCGCAGGCGCGTGGCTCATCTGGAAGACACGCTGGGTCGGGAAGCAAGCGGAAGTGGATGACGGGACTGTTGCTGTGGAGGAACCTGTGGCGGAGGGCAGTGAATAAGCTCTCCTGCAGCCTGCTTTAACTGTGCTGTGTGACCTCGCTCAAGGTCGAAGCGCTTCGTCTTGCGAATAGAATGGGATATATTATATCGCTCACACAGCAGGGCAGCCAGACCGCGAGGAATAGAAACAGGAAGATGGCAAGAAACTGAACCCAGCTGAGTGTTGTGCCTACTGCCATGATGATGTGAAATAGCGATGCCCAGGTGCTTATCAGTACATGCCCCGCGTGTGGGAACCTGGTAATAGACCACCAGTAGCCGACCACGATACCGGCGAATGCCGCGGGATTCGTTAACAGGGGTTCCTCGATGAAACCGATATGGATACCCCTGTTCGGCAGGTCGAGCAGGGTTTCCCCTATGTAGGGAATAATCGAGTCGCTTACCGTTGCTATGCCGATGGAGCCGGTATAGCCGATTAAAACCGCCAGCCAGATTTTACGCCTGCCGTAACTCACAAATAGAGACGTTGTGACCAGCGCACTCAGGAAAACGTGTGTTGGATGCAGGACGTAGAAAACATCGTCTGAAACCGGCGAGACCTTAGCTAGGAAATCGCCGAAGATTATGATGACCATGATAATGATCCCTGTTACCGCTCCGAAAGCGGTAAAGGGAGCGTGTCTCTTGAGTTCACCCGCTATCTGTTTGAACATGGGTATCTACTTCATTTTATGATGGAGTTGCCTTTCGGCAATTATGGCAGCGGCCGGAGAACTCGAGAAGATGCCCCTCGATTTCGAAACCGGTATCCCGTGAAAGTCGATGCTCGAGCTCGCTGAAGTCACATTCGGTGAAATCTGCTACCGCGCCGCACTCCGAGCAGATGAGGTGGTGGTGGTGCTCTTGCGGCCTCCTCATCAAATAGCTGCGGCAGTTGCCTCCTGAATGTACCTCGCAGATAAGTCCGAGCTTGTCCAGTATGTCGAGCGTGCGGTACACAGTTACCAGACCGATGCCGGGGTGTTCCTGGCGAACCTTGTCGTATATATCGGCGGGGGTGAGATGGTCGTGGCTGTCCGCGATTGCATTGAGCACGGCACGCCGCTGGGGGGTGAGCTTGTACCCCTCCCGTCTGAGGGTGCTCTCTATCTTTTTCTCTGTAAACTGCATGCTACTGTGTAAATGAAAAACGTTTTCAATTACACAGTAGCATAACGGCTATGCCTTGTCAAGGTAAAGGGAGTGGCCTAAATAGGGCAGCTTGTGAAGCTACTTCTTCTTGAGCTTGCCCCCGAAGTCTTCGAGCTTGTGCTCAAGCTCTTTCTGCCTCAAGGCGATGGTGAAATCGCCCCGGGTTCTCTCGAGGACGCCCCGCACCATATCGGTGGTTCGCCTCAGGCCGCCGGTAAGGGCGTCGTGGAAGTCGATTGTTACCAGCAGGCTGTAGATATCGTCCATAGCCTCGAGTATCTCCTCGCAGCGGTCGATCTTGCCGTCCCTCAAGGTGTCGAGCAGGTGCCGCCTGAGCTCACCTGCTGCCTCCCCCAGTCCGTTGAGGTAGGCGGCGTAGCTGATGCCGAGCTTGTCTGGTTCGGGCAGGGTTTTCCCCGACACGAGCGCCAGAGTGATGCAGGCCTCGGCATACTCCTTCTGGGCGTTGTGGACGAAGCCACCGTAGAAAAGCTCACCGTGCTGAGCCAGCGACTTGTTCATCTCCTCGACGTTCGCCTTCGAGGAGTTGATGAGCTCTCTCGCCTTGTCGTATTCACCGCGGTGCACGGCGCGGATAGCATTGGCGCTGAAGCGGATGGAGTCACGGGAAAGCCTGAGCCCTTTCTCCCGGGCGCTGTCCTCGGTGGCGAAGAAAGAGCATACCCTTTCGCCGATTGCGTCGAGTTTCGAAGTTGGCTTTGCCATTTATTGCTTACCCCCTATTGCAGCCATGAGACGGCGGCTGTATTCGTGAACATCGCTGGCCCCGAGCACGGCGCTCATGACAGCAACGGCGTCGGCGCCGGCATCCATAACCTCGGCAACATTATCCTCGTTTATCCCGCCGATGGCAACCACCGGGATTGAGACCCTGTCTTTCACCTGGCGCAGTGTATCGATACCGGCGGGCCTTATGGCAGTTTTCGATGTCGTGGGATAGATTGAGCCCACAGCGATATAGTCAGCTCCCTGCTCCTGAGCCTGGACAGCCTCGTCCAACGTGGCTGTGGAGCATCCCACGATCTTATCGCCTGGCAGCAGCTTACGGGCGACGGCGAGTGGCAGGTCACCCTGTCCGATGTGGAGGCCGTCTGCCTCGCAGGCAAGGGCTACGTCGAGGTAGTCATTGACGATGAATAGGGTGCCTGCCCCGGCACAGACCTGCTTGAGCTCTTGAGCTATGGTTATGAGTTCGCCCTTCGCGCGCATTTTATCGCGGAGCTGGATTACCGTTACACCGCCACGAATCGCCTGTCGTGCGACCTCGACCTCATTTCGCTCGCCCAGCATCTGCGTATCGAGGATAAGGTAGAGCCCGGATATTTTATTTGTCTTATCACGGCGGCTTAGTTTCAACAGGATTCTTTGCTCGAGTTCGTAGAGCGTGAAACGGGCCTGTTTCAGCTTCTCCCAGTCCATTCCGAAGTCCTGCCCGGGTATCTTGGTGATCTCCTCGAGAACGCGCAGCGACTGCTGTACCCGGTGGGCATTGGCGCTGACCAGACTGACGGTGTCGCTGCGTTCCCCTTCACTGTCTACGTCGAGGTAAGCGCCGACGTCACCCTCTGCTTGGCGGGCGCTGATTAGTTTCCCCTGAAGCGCCTGGTCTTTGGGCAGCAGTTCATGGCGCATAGCCTTAAGCTGCTGGCTGAGGTCGGGATCGTTCAGGGTGAAGCGGCTTATGTCCTCCAGCAGGCGCAGTCCCTCGCCGATACGGTTGAGATTGGCATCCAAAGTACGCAGCATATCGAGGCAACTCCCTAGAGTTGGTCCTTGAGGGTCTTGGGCATCTCGCCCTCGCGGGCAGCGGCGATCGTCTCCTTGACCCCGGCAAAGGTATCCCGGTACTCCTCACTGTCCATGTCTACGCCCAGCTCTTTAAGCCTCTTCTCGGTGGACCTGCCGATGTTGCGCGGGTCCCTGTAGTAATCGGGGTTCTTGGGGAACATAGTGGGCTCGCCGGATTCCTCGTGGATTGTCTTTATTGACTTATGGATTGCGAAGCTGGAGATGCAGCGCTCGACGTTGCTGCTGCCGCAGGAGGCACATACAGGATTCAAAGGGTCGTTGACGGTCCTGACGAAGAAGCTCGATGTGCGTTGACATTCATTACAGCGAAACTCATATATTGGCATGGCTGGTTACTCCGGCTCCGGCTAGTCGTCTCCTCTGAGCTCCGGCGGTTTCATCTCTTCTATGACGTCGGAGACATCCTCGCCGTGGTCCAGTCTGTCCATAAGCTCCTCGGTTTCGGGGGTGATATCTTCATTCGCGGCATGGCTCATCTTGCGGCTCCACTCGGCGAGGGCACGAGGGTCATTCCTCATCAGGCCTCGGGTCAGCTTGGTATCGGAGAGGATATCGTCATATACGCTTGTGTCCGATTTCGACTTGCGGACGGCGAACCGGGAGTATATCCGGGTAAGGTCCCTGCCGCCGCAATGGGTGCAGGTGTGGTTCGTGGGTGGGGAGTAGCTCTGGACGTAAACGTCAACCCTGCGCCGGCAGTCGTTGCAGCGGTATTCGTATATCGGCATGTATACTCACCTTGCCGTGGTTCTTACTCTTTACTCCAGATTGAATTGTATCACAACGAGGCTGGTGAGTAAACTTATGTTTACTTGCGTGAGGCCGTGCTATAATGTAACGCAGAATCGCCTTTGGGACGTGATATGGAGACCGCTTCGGAACGCGACCTGGGAGTTACCCGGTGTGGTAACGCTGAGTTTGTGTGGGGGCAGAGAACCTATGTTATGGGGATCGTAAACGTTGCCCCCGATTCCTTCTCCGGCGACGGGCTGATTGGGGTAGAGGAGGCTGTCGCCCAGGGGCATCGCCTGGTGGATGAAGGCGCCGACATCATCGATGTCGGCGGGGAATCTACCCGCCCTGACTTCACCCCGGTTTCCGTTGAGGAGGAACTGGGGAGGGTGCTGCCGGTGGTCGAGCGGCTCGCGGCTGAGCTGCCTGTGCCGGTGAGCATCGATACCTATAAGTCAGCGGTAGCACGCGAGGCGGTGGAGGCCGGCGCGCGCATGGTTAACGATGTCTGGGGGTTGAAGAAGGACCCTGAGCTGGCAAAGGTGGCGGCGGATAACGGGATACCTCTGGTCATAACCCAGAATCAACGTGGTGTCGAATTTAATGACTTCTTTCCCGAGCTTATAGCTGACCTTAAAAGGAGCATGAAACTTGCGCTTGATGCCGGTGTCGACTGGCACAATATCATCATCGACCCCGGCGTCGGCTTCGGCAAGACAGTTGAGCAGAACCTCGAGATCGTCCGCCGCCTGGCGGAGTTGAAATCTCTGGGCCGCCCCGTTCTCCTCGGCACCTCGCGGAAGTCCTTCATCGGGCACGTGCTCGATGTACCTGTGGACGAGCGGCTGGAGGGGACGGCGGCTTCGGTAGCCATCGGTATCGCCAACGGGGCCGATATGGTGAGAGTGCACGACATGGGGCAGATGGCCCTGGTTATCAGGATGAGCGATGCCATAATCAGGGGTAAGGACTCCTGATTATAAGTGGAGATATAAACTTTAACGGAGGTCTGGGTGGAGACTGAAGTATATCTCGGTTTGGGGTCGAACCTTGGAGACCGGATGGACAACCTGACTAAGGCCGTGGAGTGCCTGTCTCAAAAGGTGACCATTGGGGAAGTATCCTCAGTTTACGAGACCGAGCCGATGTACTACGAGAAGCAGCCGCTGTTTCTCAATGCGGTGGTGTCGGGTATGACGGAGCTTGAGCCAATCGAGTTGCTGCATTTCATAAAGCGCATTGAGAGCGAGTTGGGCAGGGCACCAGGCCCTCGCAACGCTCCCCGCACCATTGACATAGATATACTCTTCTACGGGGACAGGGCTGTAAATACACCGGAGCTCACCGTCCCCCATCCCGCTCTGGCAGAGCGTGCCTTCATGCTTGTCCCGCTCGCCGAGATCGCCGGGGACTTCGTCCATCCCTTGAGCCGGAGAACGGTCGGTGAGTTGCTGGCTGAGGTAAGCGGGCGTGATGGGGTAAAAACGTGGGTAGATTGAGCCTTGAGGAATTGATAACCTAGTACGTGGAGGCGACATGTATCAGGTATCCAAGAAGCAGCACTTCGATGCGGCACATTATCTGAGGGGCTACGGCGGCAAGTGTGAGGAACTACACGGTCATCGCTTCGAGGTCGTGGTGACGGTTGAGGCCGAGGCTCTTAACGACGTCGGAATCGCTTTCGACTTCGTGGAGCTTAAACAGCATCTGGGCGAGGTACTGAAACGGTTCGACCACGTATGCCTGAATGATATAGCTCCCTTCGATAGCATCAATCCATCATCGGAGAATATCGCCGCAACCATCCATGAAGAGCTCAGGGGGCGGTTGAGTGACGTTGCTATAGCAAGTATAGAGGTTTGGGAGTCCCCGGAGTCGAAGGTTACCTACATACCGTAAATAAGGTTGGAAGACAAAGTTGGAACAGGTGCTGTTCAGGAGGCGGTAGTCGAGGTAGTTCCCTCTTTTTTCTCCTCTGGCTGGCCTTGGGAGGTATCTTGAACCTCCGTAGTTGACATGAGTCGTCCTATAGAGAAGGCTATTCCTAGAGCTGCCAGGAAGCCTATGATGACGGGGACGGCTATCGCCCAGAATCGCCAGGGCTCGCCTGCGGCTAGCCCCCATATGAAGAGGCCGGCAAGAACAAGGCTGCCTGCACTGATTATCGTGCCACCTATCTTAAATTTGGTCATAACCTGTTCTTACCTCCTGATTCTGGCTTGAGTTTCTGTAAAAAGCGAGTGGCGTCGAATGACTACGCCTTATCCCGAAGCTCCGGGGGCAGCAGATTGGGGATGGAGTCATTAATGGGATAAATCTCGGAACACTTGGCACACTTCAGCGCCCCCGCAATTATCTCGTTCTCGTTCTCCTCGGTGACCTCGAGTTCCAGTGAGCCTTTGCAGACGGGGCAGGCAAGTATATCCATCAAGTCTCTCTTCATTTAGGTAACACCTCTCTTGGTGAAGCGCCGCGATTGAGCCTCATTTTAGTGTATGAACGTGGAGTTGTCAATGGAGAAACGAGTAGCGTTGTGTGTGGAGTCTCAACGGCTAGAGCTTGCTGCCAGCGCCTGAGATTCTTAATTCCTGATGCCCGGATTCGGGGTCGGTAGCACAGTCATCCACGTAGAAATCGAATTCACGTCCGTCTTGCATTGCCAGGGAAAAGGGGCCAAAGGGTGTTTTGTGGCTGCCGCCGGGCATTAAATCTCCGTCCAGAACTGTGATATGTCCCCTGACAGACTTGTGAGCTACGCGGGTTTGCCTGTCGCCTTTGAAGGACTTCGCTATTGTTGTACCCGCCTCGATATATAGACGGTAGCCCACTTCGGCTATTGCCTTACCTTCTCTGAAGACCTGCCCGCTTCCCTCCGGGATTTCAATGACCTCGCTCTGCCTTCTCAGTGTCACTGGTCATCCTCACAGTTCAATACGGTTGGGCTCCGGTTTTGAGACATCAGGACGCCGTTGCCAATTCCAGGGTGTAGTTCGGGACCCCGCCCCAGTCGCCGAGTGGCCAGATGATAAGCCATGCCTTGCCTATTATATTGCCTCTGGGGACAGGCCCACCACGGCGTGAGTCGTAGCTGACGCTGCGGTTATCTCCCATGACGAAGTATTCGTCCTCGGGCACTTCCCAGGTTCCATAATTATCGCGGGGGTTTTGTGATGTAAGGTATGGTTCTTCCAGGGGTTGACCGTCGATGTAGACGGTGCCATCGCTTTTCACGGTCACGGTCTCTCCGGGCAACCCGATGACCCTTTTAATGCGGTCGTTCCAGGGCTGATCCGGCGCCTCAAAGACGATGACATCACCCCTGCTGGGATTACGGCCAAACCAGAAAGCTGTCCTGTTGACGAGGACATATTGCCTGTCGTGGAGGTTGGGCTCCATGCTCGTACCTTCGATTCTGAAGTTTTGTACCATGAAATGGAGGGCGAAGAAGACTACCAGCGCCAGGAGAGCAATTTGCAGAATCTCGCGGATTATAGATTTCATATTTTCTTTTTGCCCGAGTCCATGGGTTAGATTGCGCAAGTCAAACGTGGTAGAATGAGCGCGGCTTCACCCGAGGTTAATTTAGTATAACTGAGACGTAGCTTCACAGTCAACCGTAGCGAGCGAGTACTCGCTTCGCAAGTGGGCTGTTATGGAAGAGCAGGAGTTAATATCGAGGAGCCAGGCTGGCGATATCGAGTCGTTTAACCTGTTGGTTGAGCGCTATCAGCGCCTGGTATACAACCTATCCCTGCGGATGCTGGGAAATGCCGGGACGGCCGATGATGCTGCCCAGGATACGTTTATCTCTGCGTATAAAGCCATCGGCAAGTTCAGAGGAGGCAGTTTCAAGGCATGGCTCCTGCGTATTGCCGCCAACTCCTGCCATGATAAGTTGAGGGTGGCTCGGCGTGCCAGCATTACCTCGCTGGATGGTCTGCTGGAGGAGGCGGGCGATTTCATCCGGGACGATGCTACCGAGTCTCCGGAGGCTTATGCCCAGCGCCGGGAGTTGAGCCGACTTCTCAGAAGTGGGATGGCGCATCTGCCGGAGGACCAGCGGCTGGTGGTCATACTCTCCGATATCCAGGGCTTGAGCTACGAGGAGATATCTCAAGCCACGGGAAGCTCGCTGGGCACCGTGAAGTCTCGGCTCAATAGGGGGCGGGCGCGAATGAGGGACTTCCTGCTCCGGCACAGGGAACTTTTACCCGCTGAATTCCGTCAACATAAGTAGAGGGATTGTAGAGCTATGTTTCGTGGCAGAGGAAAAGCGCAATGCCGTAAGGTCCGGGGTTTGCTCTCGGAATACCTCGATAATCGCCTTGAGGGCGAGGAAAGAGGTATGGTCGAGCGTCACCTTGAGACATGCGGCGCCTGCTCGGAAGAGCTTGAGTCGCTGCGCATGACGGTACAGCTTCTTCGCGAGATGCCCGAGGTGCAGGTGCCGAGGTCCTTTGCCCTGAGAGAGGCTGAGACGGCCAGGGGAGGCGTTTTCGAGCCCCGGTTGACGGGATGGCTGCGCCCGGCGGCGGCGCTTGCCACGGCCGTTCTGGAGCCGCAGAGCCTAAGCTGGCTTCGACCGGCGGCGGCGGTTGCCACTGTCGCACTCGTGCTGGTGCTTATGCTGGATTTCCTTCAGGTGGTTCCCCATGGCGGCGAAGTGGTTAGCCTGCCGCCGGAACAGCCTCTATTGGGATTTGCAGATGATAGAGGCGCGAATGTGAGTGAGGTGGAGGAGGAAGGGAACTGGACACTCTGTCTTAATGATGGTACTGTGCTTCCTCTGGGGGGTGAAGGGAAGGCTCAGGCTGAGGTTCCGGAGCCGGAGGGTGGCTATACGGCGGGCGTGCTTGATTACGACGAGCAGGTGTCAGATGGAGAGAAAGGTTGGCCGATGCGCCAGATCGAGATAGCAATCGGGGTGGTGGTTTTCATCCTGGTTGTCATGGTGGTGTTTGCCACAAGGCATCGCCGGAGATGGAGTGGGGCATAGGCACCTAATTCAATCTCGTTATATACTGAATAGCTGGCGTTTGGGTTGGCATAAGGAGGCAGCCGCAGGCTGCCTCCTTATTCGTCTGAAGTTGCAACGTAGTGCACGAGATGATAGAATGGACGATACGGTAAGTTTGGAAGCTGAGTCACGGGATGTTCACCGGAATAGTAGAGGAAGTAGGCAACGTAAAGTCGCTTCAGTCAGGTAAGCTTACCATCGAAGCTACCGAGATCCCTCGAGGCATGAAACCGGGCGACAGTGTTAATGTCAACGGCGCTTGTCTGACGGTTACCGGCGTTGGCGGAAACACCTTCTCCGTAGAAATGATGCCGGAGACCCTGCGACGTACTAATATCGGTGCGCTGCGTCCGGGGCAGGGTGTAAATCTGGAGCGGGCGCTGGCGGCGGATGGTCGTTTCGGCGGGCACTTTGTTCAGGGGCACGTGGATGGTACGGGTAAGATTACCACGGTTGTGCCGGAGGCGGAAGCACTGGTAATGAGGGTCACTGCCCCTGCGGAGATAATGAATTATATTGTTGAGAAGGGGTTTATCGCTGTGGACGGTATTAGCCTCACAGTGGTGAAATGTGATGAGACATCCTTCACTGTCTCGCTGGTAGCTTACACGCAGAAAAACACGACGTTATTAAACAGGAAGCCGGGTGATGCGGTCAACCTGGAGATTGACATAATGGCTAAATACGCTGAGAAAATGAAGTCAGGGGACAAGCCTGGCATTAACCATGAGTTTCTCAGCGAGCATGGCTTTTTATCTACCTAGGATTCAGAGGTTATTGAAATGGCGCTGGCAACGATACCGGAAGCAATCGAAGACATAAGGGCGGGGAAGTTCCTGATCATCGTTGATGATGAAGGCCGTGAGAATGAGGGCGACCTTGCTATAGCTGCGGAGAAGGTCACCCCAGAGGCGATAAACTTCATGGCTAAATACGGCAGGGGGCTGATATGCATAGCCATGACCGGTGAGAGGCTGGATGAACTGCGGATCCCGATGATGGTCCATGACAATACCTCCAAGTTCGCTAGTCCTTTCACTGTCTCTGTTGAGGCCAAGCACAATGTGACGACGGGCATCTCTGCGCATGACCGCGCAGTTACGGTTGAAGCTCTAGTCAATCCTGCAACTAAAGCGGAGGACCTGTCTCGTCCCGGGCATATGTTCCCCTTGAGAGCACGGGATGGCGGCGTTCTGGTACGCGCCGGGCATACCGAAGCGGTGGTGGACCTGGTACGGATCGCCGGGCTGTATCCAGCGGGGGTTATCTGCGAGATTATGAATGAGGACGGCACTATGGCTCGGGTGCCGCAGTTAGAGCAGATGGCGGCCGAGCATGAGGTCAGGATAGTGAGTGTAGCTCAAATCATCGCTTACCGCCGCCTTACGGAGAGACTTATTCAGCGGGTGGCTGAGGCTAATCTGCCCACTCAGTACGGGGACTTTCTCGCCATCGCCTACAAGAGCGCTATCGATCCTGATGAGCATGTTGCCTTAGTCAGAGGTGAACTGGATGGCGATGAGCCAGTACTAACCCGTGTGCACAGTGAGTGCCTTACCGGCGATGTTTTCCACAGCCTGCGTTGCGATTGTGGTGAGCAGATCGACCTTGCTATGAAGGCAATCGCTGATGAGGGAAGGGGAGTTTTCCTCTATATGCGCCAGGAGGGGAGGGGTATCGGGCTCCATAACAAGATTCGTGCGTATGCACTCCAGGACCAGGGGCTGGATACGGTGGAGGCCAACGAGGCGCTCGGTTTCGAGAGCGATATCCGTGATTACGGTATCGGCGCCCAGATTCTGGCGGAACTCGGGGTGCGTAACATCAGGTTGCTTACCAACAATCCGCGCAAGGTCATTGGACTTGAGGGGTACGGGTTACAGGTGGTGGAGACGGTGCCTATTGTATGTAAACCCAACCCGAAAAATCGCAGGTATCTTGAGACAAAACGTAAGAAGATGGGGCATCTTCTCAAAATCGATGAATTAAATTAGGAGGAGGTAAACGGTGGGTAAACAGTATGAAGGTAAGCTGCTGGGCGAAGGGTTGAAGTTTGGGATAGTGGTTTCACGCTTTAATGAGTTTATCACAAGTAAGCTTCTGGAAGGGGCACAGGACGCGCTTGCCCGCCACGGCGTCAAAGAGGATGACACAGATGTAGCCTGGACCCCTGGCTCATTTGAGATACCCCTCATTGCCAAGAAGATGGCTGATTCGGGAAGGTATGATGCAATAATCTGTCTCGGGGCTGTGCTGCGTGGCGGAACGCCGCACTTCGATTATATTGCTGCTGAGGTGAGCAAGGGGATCGCTAAGGTGGGCTTGGATAGCGGTATACCGGTCATATTAGGCGTGATTACTGCCGATAGCCTTGAGCAGGCTATAGAGAGGGCGGGGACAAAGTCAGGCAACTATGGCTCTCAAGCTGCGGTGCACGCAATCGAGATGGCAAACCTGGGTAAGGCAATCCCAAGCGCTTAACAGCCTGTGGGAATTGGCTTATATGTTCTGCCGATTTGCAGGCTGTACTACTAGGTGACCTTGTAGACGTGGTCGCCGGGCCTCACACGGTCGGGAACCTTGACACCGATAGAATCTCCGGGGTTGCCCTGCTTCACATCCACATTGTTGATTTGCATCGACTCGACTGTAAGCTCAATATCGGTCGTGTGCCCCTTTATATGAACCCTGTCTCCCACATTAAGAACTGCGGTCAAATCGATGCCTGCTACCACCGGTCGGGCAAAGAATGTGCTTACCCGGCCAACTTCATCCTCTGGCATTCTAATCACCCCCTCTGCCTGTCTGATTGTGTCTGTTAGTATAGCTATTCTATAATGGCAAATCAACGCCTGTTTTTAAAAATAGATACCGCTGTAATATCGTGGAGGAGCTAATACCGGGTCGCCGTCCAGCCTACTCTCAAGGTACGTCCACGGCGAGTACCATATTTCTTCCCTTGAGATGAACCTTTGCAGGTGCTATACTTGGCTGTGATTGGAGGCAATTGAATGTCTGTTCGAATCACTACCTTGAGCGAGAATACCGCTCAACTCGGCTTTCTCGGTGAGTGGGGGCTGAGCATCCTGATAGAAACGGAGAGCTGTAAGGTACTGTTTGATACCGGCATGAGTATCTCGGCGGTGCATAATGCTGACCTGATGGGAATCGACCTCTCTACTATCGATGCCATAGTGCTCAGCCATGCACACGCAGACCATACCGGGGGTCTACACGATGTACTGCGGAGGGTGAGGAAGGAGATACCGGTTATTGCTCACCCCGATATATGGATACCGAAGTATGTTCAGTATGGCGATTTGAGCCGCTACGCAGGAATGCTCTTTGCGAGAGAGGCCCTGGAGGCACTGGGGGCATCTTTCAACCTTACAAAGGAGCCTCTGAACATAAGCGGAGATATAATGACCGTGGGCGAGATCGCTATGACTACGGATTACGAGAAGATCGATGACAGGCTTTGTCTGAAAGTTGGCGACGAGATGATGCCGGACCCTATGGCCGATGACCTCGCCATTGTGGTGAGGACCGAGCAGGGGCTGGCCTTGATTACCGGCTGTGCTCACCGCGGTATTGTGAACACTGTCCGCCATGTCCAAGACATAACGGGGGGGGGGTACATTCACACCATAATCGGCGGCACGCATCTGTATCTCAGTCCTCAGGAACGAATCGAGAATACCGCCAGAGAGTTGAAGAAGCTGGAGCTACAGCAACTGGGGGTGTCCCACTGCACGGGCTTTAATGCCTCTGCAGCACTGGCCGAGGAGTTCGGCGATATCTTCTTCCTCAATAGTGCCGGCACGCAGACTATCCTCGACTGATTATCCAAACGATATCGGCTGATGCTTTGAATGGACTCGTAGCCACCGCTTTACTTGAATCGGAACCATGAAGTACTGTGTTGTGATAATCGATGGCGCCTCGGGCTGGCCGCTGCCGGAGCGGGGGAATAAGACCTGCCTTGAGCTGGCGCGTATCCCGAACCTGGACCGGATGGCGGGGGAGGGGACGCTGGGCATGGTGAGAACGGTACCGGAGGGAATGGAGCCCTCCAGCGCCTGCGCCTGTATGTCCATAATGGGCTACGATCCGATGGTATACTATCATGGGCGGAGCGGTATCGAGGCTGTGAGTATGGGCATCCCTGTCGGTGAGGATGAGGTCACCTTTCGCTGTAATCTGGTGGCTGTTCAGGACGGAAGGATGAGGGACTACAGCGCGGGGCACATCGGCGATAGCGAGGCACATGCCCTGGTTGATGCTCTGCAGAGGAATCTTGGAGATGAGTCAATCCATTTCTACAGAGGGGTTGGCTACCGGCATATATGCAAGATAAAAGGACACCAGGATACGCTTAAGGCGACCTGCACCCCGCCGCATGATATACCGGATAAACCTATCGAAGAGTTTATTCCCCACGGGCTGGGGAGCGACCTGCTGCGAGAGCTGATGGAACGCTCTGTTAATGTGCTGCGCGACCATCCGGTGAACAAGGCGCGAGAGTCCAGGGGAGAACTGCCCGCTACCATGATCTGGCTCTTCTGGGGAAGCGGTAGAATTCCCCAGATGCCGCTGTTTAAGGAGGTGTACGGGCTCGATGCTGCCATGACGTCCGGGGTAGGCCTTCTCAAGGGAATGGCGAAGATGGTGGGGGTGGAGAACTTGGATATTCCGGGAGTAACGGATGGACTGGACAACGATTATGCCGCGCAGGCAGGTGGCGCCCTCAAAGCGCTGGGTAAGCACGGCATGGTGTTTATTCATATTGAGGCCCCCGATGAGTCTGGCCATGCCGGTCATATTGATGATAAGATAGAGGCCATTGAGCGGGTGGATAGCGAGGTAGTAGGCCGGCTCCTTTCAAAAGGGGGCGGTGACCTCCGCATACTGGCTATGCCGGACCACCCCACACCGATCGAGGCGAGGACCCACGTATCGGACCCGGTTCCGTTCGTACTCTGGGGCCCCGGGTTCAGAACAGCGGGTGCTGGGGCTTTCAGCGAAGCTGAAGCGAAGGGCACGGGCATTTTTATTGAAGATGGCTATACTATTATGGGAAAGTTACTAAAAGGCTAGGTGGAAGAAATGGCACTGGTTGTGCAGAAATATGGCGGCAGTTCTGTGGCTGATGCCGATAAAATCAAAAACGTCGCCCGGCAGGCGGTCGCCGCCAGAGAGGAAGGCAACCATGTTGTGGTGGTAGTCTCAGCTATGGGTAAGACCACAAATAACCTGATCACGCTGGCGAATCAGGTTACAGACTCTCCCGATGAGCGGGAGCTCGATGTTCTTCTCTCTACAGGCGAATTGATATCGAGCACCCTGCTTGCTATGGCATTAAGAACGCTGGGGGTGGAGGCGATCAGCCTCAGCGGTGCCCAGGCGGGGATTAGGACGGATTCTGTCTACAGCCGTGCCCGGATACTTGGTGTCGACCCCAATCGAATCAAAAAGGAGCTTGAGAAGGACAGGGTCGTCATAGTTGCCGGTTTTCAGGGCATTACTGAGGAGATGGATATCACCACGCTGGGACGGGGTGGCTCCGATACCACGGCGGTGGCCCTGGCGGTGAGCCTTGGGGCGGACAGGTGCGAGATATATACCGACGTCGAGGGTGTTTACACTGCGGACCCCCGTCTGGTTCCAGAGGCGAGAAAGATCGAGGATATAGGCTATGACGAGATGCTGGAGCTGGCATCCTCCGGAGCCAAGGTGATGCACTCTAGGGCGGTGGAGTTGGGTGAGGTGTACAAGATGCCTATATTAGTAGCTTCGAGTTTTACAGACGAGCCGGGCACTCTTATTCATGGAGGTGCTTCAGTGGAAATTGCGAACAAGGTACGGGGAATTGCCCATGACCTCAATGTAGCCAAGGTAACGGTAGTCGGTGTCCCTGATAAGCCGGGCGTCGCCAGCGCAATCTTCGAGCCTCTGGCCAAGGCGAATATAAGCGTGGATACTATTGTCCAGAATGCCAGTATAAACAAAATCACCGACCTGACCTTTACGGTTGCCAAGAGCGACTCGGCCAAGGCGATGAAGGTTATCGAGCCTGTGGTTAAGTCCATCGGCGCACGTGAGTGCGTCAGCGATACCAAGCTCGCTAAGGTGAGTGTTATCGGTGCCGGGATGCAGACCGCTCCGGGGTATGCCGCCAGGATGTTCAGCGCTCTCTATGAAGCAGGTATCAATATAGAGTTGATCACCACTTCGGAGATAAGGATAACCTGTATTATAGACGAGGCTAAGACAGAGGATGCCTTGCGCACCTTGCACAAGGCTTTTGAACTGGAAAAGGGGCTTTAGAGTCAGGGTTTAGAGGGTCATTGTTCCAGGTTGCGTTGTTTACTAGAGGGCGATTACTTCGACGACCTCGGGCACCTGTTCCTTTATCACCCGCTCCACCCCGCCTTTAAGGGTCATCGCCGCCATGGGGCATCCGCTGCAGGCGCCGGTTAGTTTCAGCTTCACGGTTCCGTCAGAAACATCCAGCAGTTCGACATCGCCACCGTCTGCCTGCAATTGAGGTCTTATCAGGGCTAGGGCAGCCTCTACTTTCTCTCTCACTCAATCCCTCCGTGAGGTTATATGTTCCACCGGTCTACTTCTACCATATCATTGCTGGGATGTGATTGTCAACGTAGCCTGAGCCGGATTCGATAGGAGATGGAAGGTATTGACAAGCGGCTGAAAGCGTGTTAAAAAATACTGCGCTCGAAAGAGGGCGACCTTGACAAAAACAGTGAAATTTCTTAAACTACAACTAAAAGGCGAATAGCCTGCACCTTAACAACTGGATAGTGGAAGGAAGTAAGGTTAGAAGTGCGAGTTTGATCCTGGCTCAGGATAAACGCTGGCGGCGTGCCTTATGCATGCAAGTCGAACGGGAATGAAGACTTCGGTTTTCATTCTAGTGGCAAACGGGTGAGTAACGCGTAAGTGACCTGTCCTCGAGTGGGGGATAACCCCGAGAAATCGGAGCTAATACCGCATGAAGTACCGAGGGTAAGTACTTGGTACTAAAGCCGCAAGGCGCTTGAGGAGGGACTTGCGTCCTATCAGGTAGTTGGTAGGGTAACGGCCTACCAAGCCGACGACGGGTAGCTGGTCTGAGAGGATGTCCAGCCACACTGGGACTGAGATACGGCCCAGACTCCTACGGGAGGCAGCAGCAAGGAATTTTGCGCAATGGGCGAAAGCCTGACGCAGCAACGCCGCGTGG
>DUEY01000020.1 GCA_011174795.1 Dehalococcoidia bacterium | reverse complement strand
GGGGATAGCCTTTCTCAGCTCGTAGGCCTGCTGCCACCACCACCGTGTCTCCTCCACCTGCCTGATGATCGCCATCAGGCGGTCGTAGTCCATCTTCCTACCTGTTTGCTCTTCGAGGAAGGCGATGAGCCCCCTCAGTTCCTCCGCCATGTAGCGGACGCTGTGCTCCTTGATAGCGTCCATATCGGCATCGCTGGGCGGCATGAGCACCTCGATGTTATAGATGGGGGCATCTGTATAGCGACCGAGCGCCTGGTACCATTTCCAGCGCGGGTCACAGCCCATAGTGCAGCCGAGGAGCATGTCCGGGTCAGGCATGCCGCCGTCGGGGGCGTCGGGGGGCATCCCACCTAGCTCGTGACGCAGGGCGTCGAAACCGATGCCCACCTGGGCATAGCCGCAGAGAAGGTCGGAGTAACCTTCAGCCCGTGCCTTATCCATATATTGCTCGGCCTCTCTTTTAACTGCGCAAAGGCCGGCGTAGTTCTCGGTATAGACCTGGACGATGTCCATGGCCTCTAAAATCTCTTCGTAGTTACACATGACCATGCAGTATGCTATTTTACGTTTCTCCTCCTTGGCCTGCTGCGCCTTTTGGTACATGCGCTTAACTACGGTGCGTATCTTCCCCGCCGATTCGGTGGATTTCCTGGAGCTGGTCTTCTCTCTAGCCTCTTGTGTCATAATCCCTACTCCTGTGCTCTTGCCTCTATCGTTTCCAGAAAGGCCTCGATCCTAGTCTTCCACTGTCCAAGCGGAGGTTTGATATAGTCGTCTTCAAGATGGAGCACTGGCAACTCCATGATTTCTAGGTGTTCCTGAAGCTCAGGGCCATCGAGTTGGTAGGTATCGCAGAAACGGATGGTGTAGAACAGGACGCCCTGTACGTTCCAATCGCGGATGTAATCATCAAGGTAGCTGAAGCGCTGGTCGAGCTTGCCCGGGCGGAAGGTGCAGGGGCAGGTGATACCACCTAGGTAACGTTCTGCCAGCGCTGTTAATGCATCCTTGGTCGTGTCCACATCCTTCCAGAAGGCGCGGCTGCCGGTGCAGAGGTCGTCCATGACAACGCTAGCACCGGAATCCTCCGCTAGGCGGACCATGGCCACGTCGTCTATCTCGCTGCCCACAACGATGAGGCGCGGCCTGGAATCGGAGCCGGGGCTGCGGCTGCGCACCTCAGCGATAACCCCCTCAAGAAGTTCGTTGAATTCCTGGACAGGTATAGTCATACCCGCCACTAACACCTGAATACTCTCGGTGCCTGAGAGAAGCGGCGGGGCCGGTTTTCTCAGTTCGTACAGCTCCCGCAGGAGAGCGCGGCTGCGGTTGTGAAGCTCAATGGCCTCCGCCAGTTTCTCTTTGGAGATAGGTCGCCCGACAAAGCTCTCTAGGCTTTGCTGGAATAATTCCAGTTCCTTGCGGAAGTATTCGAAGGATGCCTCATGGGTCATATGGGGAACAGTGATGCAATAGGTATAGGGCGGATTGAGGTGGTATTTCCAGATATCGTGCAGGCGGTGCATGGCGTCGCAGGTATGGGGGATGACCATGCCGGAGAGGAAATCGTACTCACCGCCCAGCGCGAGGTCGAAGCAACTGCGCACGTAGGGACAGACGATGGTTTCCAGGTACTGGTCTACCTGCTTCAGGGGCTTGCCCACTCCGCCCTGGATACGGTACGGCACAAGGTCGAGAGCGGTCAGGAACTCAACGGGGGTATAAGCACAGAAATAGCCTATAACCTTCTTGCCTTCGTTTGCCAGTTCCCTCACCCTCGCCACCCTATTCTCATATAAATTCTGCGCCTTTGTCAGCGCTCCCTCAGCTTTATCAGTCACAAATCATCCTCGCGGTCTGCGGTTTCTATAGAGGGGCACGGCTTGTCGTGCCCCTACAATTATACCTTAGGTCGGATGGTGTTGCCACATCCGTGGCAATGAATTCCGCTAGGGGTAGAACAGCTTTTGGGCTTCCTTCTTAAGCTCAGCCCGGAAGTCGGGATGGGCAATGGCGATGAGATCGTTAGCCCTCTCGCGGTGGCTCTTTCCTGCCAAGCTGGCTATGCCGTACTCCGTGACCACGTAGTCAGCGAACTGGCGGGGTATAGTAGCCAGGGAACCCTCGGGCAGCTGGGGAACGATGGTAGAACTGCCGCCGAAGGCAAGGGAGCGCAGCATGCTGATGGCGCGTCCACCCCGTGACATAAAAGCGCCCAAGTGGAAGTCGAGCTGTCCCCCGGGTCCGTTAATCATGCGGGGGCCGAACTGGGTCTCGCAGGTTATCTGGCCGGTGAAATCGACCTGGAGGACGCTATTGATAGCGACCATGTTATCATTCTGGGCGATAACCGTGGGGTTGTGCACGTATTCACAGTCGTACATTTCTACGAGGGGGTTATCGCTCATCCAGAGGTATCCGTCCCAGCCGGCGCCGTCCAGCGCGGAATAGATTGCCTTGCCCCGGTGGAGGGTCTTTCTCTTCCCGTTGAATATCCCCTGCTCAATCAATTCATGCTGACCCCAGGCGGTCATCTCGGAGTGAACACCGAGGTCTTGGAAACCATCGAAGAGCCCAACCCGCGGCAGCCATGTGGTCGGCCTGCCGGCGCCGATCTCAATAGTATCGCCATCTCTGATAAGCTCCCTCACATATCCAGCCATGACCTCGGCCTCGGGATAAGGGTCTTCGAGCCCCATAACCCCGGTGAAGAAATCGGGGCTCAGTATATCCATAAGCGGGCCCATGAGATTATATCCCCTCGCCATATATTCCGGCTCATGCTTGTTTGCCTTGGTGAGAACGTCTATCCAGACCTGGTGCTTGCTTTCATCCTTGACGGTGGTCAGGATGAGCTCTCTTAGCTGCTCGTCGGTCACCCGGGGGGTCGGCGCCTCGACAAAGTAATCTATCTCCGATACATGGATGAGGTTATTGCCGCGGTAAGGATAGACCATGTTCTCATCGACCTCGGCGATGACGGTCTTGGCTCTCTGGGCATAGCTTTTTTTATTCCACAGATGGGGCCCAAAGCTACAGAACCCGTTCTTATCCGGCGGGGCGACGTTTGTCATAAAAACGTCGATGTCGCTCTTCCAGTTCCTGCGCCCTTCGTCGATAAGCTTGGGCCGCAGCGACATAAGACATGGTATGAAGGAAGTTACTTTGGCATCGTGCGATGGGCGACCCATCGGCCCCAGGAAGTTAATGGCGCCGACGAAGAAATGTTCCTCCCAGCCGGGCTGGAGCCAGCCGGGGTCAACCGAGGGGGCGTTGATCTCGAGGTACACGTTTTTCAGTTCGTCCTTGCGCTTGCCCAGTGCCAGGGGTACCTGCGTAGGATGCGCGAAGGGTAAAGCAACCCGGTCGCCTGACTTGACGACCTTTGCTGCATCCTCAGCCGATACCAGCTTCCTCTTGTAGTCGTCCTGCCAGTCCCCCCGGTACTCCTTGTCTTCTGTAATATGTGGGAACCTCATAGCTTACCCCTTCGTATATTCTCTTTGGTTTCACGCTAATAGTAAAATAGGTGAGTGGACGGATGGATTGTCACTGCGTTAGCGCTGTTTCATTGCTGGTGTTGTACGTTTTATAGCATTTCAGGCGTGTTGTCAAGGAATGACACAGGCTCTTGGAAAGGTGATATAATTCGCCTGTACCGCTTTCGTACTTGCTGCTGGACTTCATGGAAAGTATAGATATTTTTAGTCTTTCCTGGGTGGGGGTATTCTTTGCGGTCGTCTTCGCCTTTTTCATTCGAGGGGTGGTGGGATTTGGCAACGCGCTCGTCCTGGCGCCGATACTGATCCTGATTGTGAGCCCCAAGCCCGTGGTGGTTATCAATATTCTCCTCGGTATGGTTTCCCACGCCGTGCTGCTGATTTATGCCTT
Organism: Dehalococcoidia bacterium; assembly: GCA_011174795.1. Taxonomy (GTDB): domain Bacteria; phylum Chloroflexota; class Dehalococcoidia; order SZUA-161; family SZUA-161; genus W281. Next base: position 29,852 of record DUEY01000020.1, on the reverse strand, counting down.
CCGCAGTATTAATGTTAGGATTGTTATTATCATGGCGGTTTGCTGCCTGGTGGGTATTCCACTGGGCACCTGGATAATAAAAGTGATTGCCTCTTCGGACCTGAAGGTGCTTATCGGCGGACTTACAGTATTCTTTGCAATATTGATCATGCTGGGCCTGACGCCAGCGTTCAGGAGAGAGCGCCTTGCTTCTGGCATTTCCGGATTCTTGAGCGGGATTCTACTAAGCGCAACCAGCCTGGGCGGGCCACCGGCGGTGCTCTTCATGCACAACCAGAACTGGAGCAAGGAGATGGTGCACTCCAGCCTCGCGGTGTACTTTTTCTTCGCCTGCTTGTTTGCGCTTATTGCCCTAGCGGTATCGGGCGTGGTGGATGCGAAGACGGTTGTGACCGCGGCATCCTTTTTACCGGCGATGCTCATTGGCCTCGCTCTGGGGATGATGGCATTTTTCAGGATACATCCTCAGTTCTTTCGACGCCTGTCCATAGCTGTTGTCATCGTGACGGGCATTCTGGGTATCCTCTCAGGGCTGGGGGTGCTTTCCTAGACCCGCTTACTGTGAGGAGATTGCTACGCTTGGCTCGCAATAACGTGGGAGAAGCGCCCTATGCCAAGCCTTTGCTGCTGTAGTAGACGGCGTATCCTCCCACAATCATCGTCAGTTCGATTTCATCCAGCTCTATACCTAAGCCGGAGGCATAGTCTGCAATCCTGCGGCTCATCTCGTCTGGCGTCGCACCTTCTTTCATCGCCTGGAGCATGATGTCGCCGAAGGCGGTGGTATTCTCGATAGCTTGAGAAATGAGCCTGTCTGGCTCATGTACCACCTCGCCGTGTGAGAAAAAGAGTGATCGAGCATCCAGTTGCTTAAGCTTCTCCATTGTCTCAAGATAGAGTTCCTGGTCGAAGCTCGGTGGGGCGACGGTGGGTATCAGTACCGGCTCTACGCCTCGTCCCGGCAGACCGATAGCCTCTCCGCAGAATAAACCGCGTATGCTGCGGTCGAAGATAACCATGTGGTGGGGCGCATGGCCAGGCGCGTAGATAATCTGGAGCTCCCTGCTATCGACCGTTATTATTTCGCCGTCGTCGGGCACTTTTACCTGCGATTCGGGGATGGGGAGGATGGGGCCGAGGTTGTCTTCGTAGCCGGGACCCCAGACCATTTTGGTGCTTTCGATGAGGCTGGAGGGGTCTATCATATGCTTCGCCCCCCGGGGGTGGGCTATAACTTTGGCACGGGGGAAAAGACGGGCCAGATCTCCCGAGCCTCCGGCATGGTCGACGTGGATGTGGGTGGGGATGATATACGCTAGGTCATCCATCCCCAGTTGAGCCATCGCCTCACGTATGGCGGGAACAGCGGAGGCCGGTCCTGGCTCTATCAAGACTCCATCAGGTTCACGGATGAGGTAGGCGGAGAAGACGGTAACCACTCCTCGAACCGGTAGCTCGACCCAGAATACGTTGTCGGCTACTTCCTTGACCTGTGACAGGCAGAATCCTCCATTGCTTGATGGTGTTTCCGGGGTATTGCAAGCACTGAGCCTTCTAGATGTGGAACGCCTCTCTTGTCGCCTTCTCCCACTCCGCGATGGGGTGGAGGGATCTCGCCTCCTTGATCTGGTTGAACACGGGAAGCCCGGCTTTCTGCTCGGCGTCCCATTCTCTGGCGAAGGCGCCTGAACGGATATCCTCCAGCACTTCCTTCATGGTCTCGGCTATCTGGGGAATCATGTAGCGCACGGAGCGGGTCATGGAGCCGTACTGGGAGGTATGTGAGTGAAGGTCCATCTGCGGGAAGAATCCCAACTCCACTATCTTCTCCATGGAGTAGGCGAACTCTCCGGACAGTATCAATTCAATCATCACCGCCTCTACGGGGTAGCCGGCATCGATCATCGTCTGTATCGATGCCAGCAGAACCTGGCCGAAGGCAGGGCCGAAGCCCTGTTCCGTGAAGAGGTCGAGTTCTGCCTCCTGGGCGAAGGTGAGCTCCATAACGCCGCTTTTGGTAGAGCCGATACCTCTGGCGATAGCAAGGGTGGTATTGAGTGCATTGCCGGTGGCATCCTGCTCGACGCCGATGAAGCTGGGGAAGCCTTGGCCTTCTTGATACCGCTGGCGCACGCCGGCGCCTATCATTCGCGGCGCTACCATGACGACGTCCATACCCTGCGGCGGCTCGATGAACTTGAACGCCACGTTGTAGCCGGAGGCGAAGCAGATGGCATCACCCGGGGAGAGCCCGGGCAGAACCTCGCTCTTAAAAACATCGGGCATGATTTCGTCGGGTATGAGCATAAGGATGACCTGCGCTCTGGCCGCTGCCTTATTGATGGGAACCGCCTCGAACCCATCGTCTATAGCCTGCTGTCGCGTCTCATCAGCGCGTACCCCGATGATAACATCCAGCCCGCTGTCCCTCAGGTTGAGGGCTTGAGCGCAGCCCTGATTGCCGTAGCCGATGACGCCGATGGTCTTGCCCTTGAGAATGTCCAGCGAAGCGTCCTTGTCGTAGTACATCTTTGCCATTATCTCAAACCTCCTCACTCAATATTCTTCTATGCTACGGGAGCAGCTTCAACAGGTTTCCGGAGAATATCTTCTCCCTGTCACTTTCTGATATGGGTAGGTCGCGGGTCCACTGCAGAATAGGCTCGTAGCTGTGGCCCTCCTTGCACCTCAGGCTTACCGGCCCATCGGAGCCGAAGATGACCTTATCCGGCCCCAGAGCCTTAACCGCCTTTCGCGCTATGGAGGCATTCAGGTAAGAGCCGGAGATATCCACGAAGCAGTTTTTCTCCTCCTTGACCCTGCCCCAGACCTTGCCGAAGAAGGGGATCGCGGCGTGGGCCAGGATTAGCTTCAGCCTAGGGCATTTCTCTAGCAGCCCCTGGAAGTTGCCGGTCTGTGGACCTCCCCCGAGGTGCATTAGAATAGGCAGTCCTTTCTCCTCGCACCGCCGGGCGATGGGGATAAGGTCCGAGGAAGGATCAAATCGGTGCCACCAGGCGTGGCACTTAACGCCGACCATCCCCTGCTCCTCTATACCCTTCTCGAAGGTCTCCATGGCGTCTTCAAGTTTTGGGTTAACGATCACGAAGCCGATGAAGCGGTCTGGGTACTTGGATATAACGTGGCTGACGCTGTCGTTGTCCGGGTCTTGGATAATCTGTATATTTTTACCGCCGCTGGTGATAGCCCCTTTCTTGATGATGGACTCGTAGATTCTCTTCCCGAAGGGGTGAAGGGGTGAGGTAAGCAGGAATCTCAATATAGCAATCTGCCAGTCCGGTGTCGGCGGGATATAGCTATTTAAGCTGGCCAGCAGAACAACCTTGCTGATACCTGATGCATCCATAAGCCGGATATAATCCTCAGCCGTGATCTCATCAAGGTCGAGATGGGCGTGTCCATCTATAATCATAGATACCGCCTCGTGGTTCAATCACTTGGAGACATGCGGGGGAAATGGCATGACTCTATCAGCGAAGAGGCCGGGTGTATTTCTGGACAGCCCGGCCTCTTCGCTACTAAATGATAATCTTGATACGATGATACGTGGCTCTACTTCTTACCGATTCTGAACATCTTAGTGCCGCATGTCGGGCACACACCCTGGGTCGCCGGCTTCTTATTCTTCATGGTTATTGGCCTGGGGTCCTTCATCTCCTTCTTGGCGCGGCACTTCACACAGTAGGCTTGCATCGGCTCACCTCCTTTTTTGATGTATGGAGCATAGTACATTCAGTACCGAAATGTCAACAGTTTTAGCACGTTATTTTGTAACACGCTGCTTACCTGTGCTACAATTTGCGGGAATGTACCCGGTAATTTCTTCATTAAACGAGCGTGAGGCGATGAGAATTGATAGTAGATAGGCACTGGTTTCAACTCGCTGTCGATGAAGCTCTTCAGGCGCTGAGTTCGGGTCGCTCCGGTCTCACCGAGGAGGCGGTGCAGGACCGATTGCTGCGATACGGTCCTAACGAGTTACCGGGAAGAAAGAAGCCCCCACCCATCGTCGCCTTTACAAGACAGTTTCTCAGCCCACTCATCTACGTGCTCCTCGTGGCGGTCGTTATCTCCTTGGTAGTTGAGCACTACCTGGATGCTGGTGTCATAGCGGGGGTGCTCCTGCTCAATGCCATCATCGGCTATATCCAGGAGGCGAGGGCTGAGGAAGCTATGGAGGCACTGCTGCAGATGGCGGCGCCCCGGGCAAAGGTGAGGCGGGAAGGTACAGTACGCTTCATCCCTTCAAGGGAGACCGTCCCCGGAGATATCGCGATTCTGGAGGCTGGGGACAGGGTACCTGCCGATGCCCGAATTATTGAAGCCAGCAACCTGAAGGTCAATGAGGCAGCTCTCACCGGCGAGTCGGTAGCCGCTGAGAAGCACACCAAGGCCATCCGCGAGGACGTTACCCTAGCCGAGCGGAAGAACATGCTGCATATGGGAACCATCGTGAGCTATGGCAGGGCCACTGCTGTTGTCGTGGCCACGGGAACGTCTACCGAGATGGGTAAAATCGCCCAGGCGATTAAGGAGGTGGAGCCGGAGAAGACCCCGCTTCAGAAGAGCATCAGCAAGCTGAGCAAGTATCTGGTCGGTTTGTTTCTGGCAATTTGTACCCTGCTGGTTATAGTGGGGGTGGTCAAGGGACTGGAATGGCTGGATATATTTCTCGTAGCTGTGGCTGCCGCAGTCTCTGCTATCCCTGAAGGCCTGCCGGCGGTGGTTACGGTCGTCCTCGCCTTGGGAATGCGGACAATGGCCCGGCGCAATGCCATAATACGCAGGCTGGTGGCTGTGGAGACGCTGGGGGCAGCCACCGTGATCTGCGCGGATAAGACTGGAACCCTGACCCTCAATGAGATGACGGTGCGTAAGCTAGTCACTGGCGGCAGGACCATAGAAGTCACCGGTGAAGGCTACGAGCCAGCGGGTGAGTTCCGCCACGATGGACAGTTGCTACGACCCGTTATAGACCCGTCATTGATGATACTGCTGAGGATAGGCGCTCTCTGTAATGACGCGCTGCTTTCCACCGGGGAGGAATGCTGCAGCATCCTTGGTGACCCCACCGAGGGGGCGCTTCTGGTAGCCGCTGCCAAGGCAGGCGTGGACAGGGAGAGTCTGGGAGAGACCTTCCCTCGCCTTGACGAACTCCCCTTCCAGAGCGAGAAACAGTACATGGCTACACTGCATCCATATGACGGCGGGCGGGTTGCGTATGTGAAGGGTGCCCCCGAGAGGATTCTCTCTATGAGTGGATATGTTCTGAAGGACGGTCAGGTTGTGCCTCTGCTGGCGGGTGACTCCCGGAGTATTGAGGAGGAGAACCTGGCGCTGGCTGCGGAGGCTATGCGGGTTATCGCCCTCGCCTATGTCGAGTTGCCCCCGGAGACCGGGGAGCTGGAGGAGGTTGACCTGAGGGGGAATCTCGTTTTCGTAGGGCTGGCGGGAATGGACGACCCACCCCGGCCAGAAGCTATAGAGGCTGTTTCTCTGTGTAAGGGAGCCGGCATAAAGGTGGTCATGATTACAGGCGACAACAGGGTGACTGCAGAGTCTGTAGCCCGGCAGCTCGGGATGCCACCGGGGAGGTCGGTGACCAGCGCTGAGCTGGTAGAGATGGGGGATGAGGAGCTGGCCAGTCAGGTGGAGGATATCTCCATATTCGCCAGGGTGGAGCCTCTGCATAAGCTGAGGATTGTCAACGCGTTGAAAAAACGCGGGCATGTCGTTGCCATGACTGGTGATGGGGTAAACGATGCGCCTGCGCTGAAGACAGCCTATATTGGCATCGCCATGGGCATCAAGGGTACTGATGTGGCCAAGGAGGCGTCTGATATGGTGCTGGCCGATGATAACTTCGCCTCGATTGTGGCTGCTGTGGATGAGGGCAGGGTCATATTCAACAAACTGCGTAACGTCATCTTCTTCCTGCTCAGCACCAACGTTGGCGAACTGCTCGCCTTCCTGCTTTCCCTTATCTTCGTGGGGCAAGCGCCGCTGCTGGCAGTGCAGATAATATGGGTCAACCTGGTCACGGACGCAGCGGTGGGATTACCCCTCGGGCTGGAGCCCAAGATTGGTGACGAGTTGAAGCAGCCGCCCCGTCACCCCGAAGTGGGGCTCATCTACCCCGGCCTCCTCCTCCGGGTGGCTTTTTTGGCGCTGATGATGAGCGTGGGGGTATTCGCTATATTCAACTGGTATTATGACAGGGTAAGCCTTGATGAGGCACGCACCATGGCCTTCTGCACTCTAGTAGCCTTCGAATGGTTTCGAGCCTTCAATGCCCGCTCCGACGAGCATACCGCTCTCAAGCTGGGCCTCTTCCGCAACCGCTACCTGATAGCATCCATAGGTCTGGCAGCTTTACTCCAGGTGGCTGTAGTCTACGCCCCCTTCATGCAGGCGGCGTTCCACACTGAGCCTTTGGACATTTCCCAGTGGGGCATAGTCATCGGCGTCGCTGGCTCTCTTTTCTTCATTGAAGAGGTGCGAAAAGTGATTGCCCCCAGGCTTTTCAGTCTGGGCAAGTGGTTCCCTGCCAGGGCAAGCGTGAAGTCATAAGTTGTAATCTCTGAACTAGCTAGTACCCTTGTGCCCTCGGCGAGGTTGAAAAATGCCCATAAAGCCTATGGTCGGACTGGTGGCTGCTGTGCTACTGTTTACTTAGAGGTAGCGGCGTGCATGGTACTTGGGCAGGGAAGGTAAGAAGTGATGTATTTACAGGTAGACATTTACATATGTGATGATCAGCACATCCACTTGGTCTTAAGAGGGCAGGCTGAAGGGGCTTGTGTTTTCAATGATTTCGATACCTTTGCCAGGTTTATCGAGGCCTGTGGTGAGTTCGTGAAAAGCAATGCGCTGATACCTCAGGCTTTCCTGGATGCTTTCAGGGATGAGGGCAATAAGTAGTGGTGGCTTGGCTTAGACAGCTGTCACTGCCTGCGACAGTCTTAGCTACATAAAACAAAGAGTTCCCGGTTTACCGGGAACTCTTTATATAGTTACATCTTGGCCTGGAGCATGGGGCTTCAGGCATTTAGCAGAATCTTGACTGCATCGATTCGGCTTACTGACCGCCCTGGTATTTGAAGGAGACCCTGACCTTTGCGCGGTAGCTGAGAATCTTACCGTCTTCGAGCTGCATATCCAGCTCCTGTATCTCAGCGATACGAAGGTCTCGAAGGCTCTTCGCGGCCTGTGTCACAGCAGCCGCAGCAGCCTTCTCCCACGAATCTTTGCTGGTTCCGACCAGCGTGATTACCTTGTAGACACTGTCTGGCATTTCCCTCTCCTTTCACCCCGGCGGACTCATCGGTTCCGCGGGCCACTTTGTGATGGCTTACGTATCTTACAGGATGCAGTCTGCATGTGTCAAGTGTATGACAGTTACCTTTTCCTCCATTTTTACGTGGATTGATTATACTTGTGGTGCGACAGCAGTAGCTGGTATCTAAACGAGGCGAAATTTGATATACTAGATGCCGTTTTTGGTGAGTCCTTGAGTCTCGTTCATGGTGAGCCTTTCGGCTCTACTCAGGGCAGGCCTGTCGAACCATTAACGGTATCATAAAAAACCCGAGCCTATGAAAACGCTGCTGATAAACCCGCCATACGCCTTTTCGGAAGTCCCAATAATGCCACTGGGGCCAGCCTACATCGCTGCAGTTCTTGAAGCACGTGGCTATGAAGTGCAGGTGCTGGACCTGCTGGTGTCGAAGTATTCAAGGGATAAAATAAGAAAGGAACTCGAAAGCTATCAGCCGGATATCGTCGGAGTGACCTCGGTAACGATGAACTACCCGGTTGCATCTGATATCCTCAAGTACTGCAAGTCTGTAGATAAGGATATTATCACCGTCATTGGCGGCCCGCACGTAACCTTCTGTCCCGTAGAGACGCTCAACGAAGCCCCCTGGATAGATATCGTGGTGCGAAGAGAGGGGGAGCAGACTATGCTCGATATCGTCGGCGGAAAGAAGCTTGATGAGATAGAGGGTATAGCGTTTAGGGCTGATAGCAAAGAGATACAGCTGACAGGTGAGCGCGGCTTGATTCAAAACCTGGACGAACTCCCTCTTCCGGCGAGACACCTCTTCCCCCTGTCGCGATACCATGCGCTCGACGTACACGCCAGTATCATTGCTGGCAGGGGCTGTCCCTTTAACTGTATCTTCTGCGTTGGCTCCAAGATGGGGGGCAGGAGGGCGAGGTACCGCAATCCGAAGCTTGTAGTTGACGAGGTGGAGCAGGTTTTAGGCTATGGCTTCAAGGAAGTGAACTTCGAGGATGACCTGCTCACGCTGAATCACAGGCATCTGTATGCCATCTGCGATGAAATAGCTGGCAGAGGCTTGAAATTCAACTGGAGTGTTTTCTCCAGGGCCGATACGGTAAATCTGGAGCTGCTGCGCAGGATGAAGGCGGCGGGATGCAATTGGATGCTCTACGGGGTTGAAAGCGGAAATCAGGAGATTCTGGATACAGTTAAAAAGAAAATCACCCTGGATAAAATCAGGGAGGGTGTCAGGTTGGGTCAGGAGGCTGGCATCAATGTTATGGCCTCATTTATCATCGGGTTGCCCGGGGAGACCAGGGAGACGCTGAACGAAACCGACCAGTTTGCCCAGGAGCTTGGGGCTTCCTACGGATTCAATGTACTGGCGCCTTTCCCGGGTACCGAGGTGCGCGAGAAAGCCGAGGAATACGGAATCGAAATACTGACGAACGACTGGGCGAAGTATGATGCCAACAGGGCGGTGACGCGGACAGCGGGCGCTGGCCCGGAGGAGATAAACGAGACCCTCCAACAGTACTACAAACGTCTGAAGCTCCTCTTTGCAGAGATAGAAAAAGTGGACGAAGCAGACCTGATAGAGGCGATGAGACCGAGGGGGCCCAGCGCATTAGGCTGGACCCTCCTCCATGGCGATGTAATCGAGAGCCTGGGGATGATGGAGCTGGCGGGGGACCCGATAAAGGACTTGGCAAATAAAGTAGCTGAGCTGGTGCCTTATCCCCCTGAGCAGGTCAGTGAGTGCATAGAGAGGTGGGTCGGGAGAGGGCTGCTGAAGTACGACCTGAAGGAGGGGCATTTGGTCTGGAGGTGGAGCTAGCTCAGTCAATCGTCTGCGGAGAAGAAATGGCGAGAATCTCTATGGTAAAGAAAGCTGTCGCGATAATGATGGTTCTGGCGCTTCTCGTTGCTGTTGCCATCGGCGCGGCGGGTTGTTCCAATAGTGGTGATGTAAAGATAAATTGGCTGAGCGATTGGACCGAGGCGTTGAATAAGGCCCAGGACGAGAACAAACCCATAATGATATACTTCTATACGGAGCTTTGCCCTGCCTGTCGTCACCTGGAGGAGAACGCCTTCTCCGACGGTGCCCTCAGCGCCTATCTGAACGATAACATCATCTGCCTTGAAAGCAACGCCGATAGAAGCACATTGCATAATAGATACGAAATAAAGGGAACGGTTCCGACAACCGTGTTCAGTAAACCGGACGGCTACGAGAAGCAGTACGAGATTGCAAGGCTCATCGGGTCTGCTCCTGCCGAGGATTTCTATCAGGCAGCGCAAGCAGCGCTGGAGCAGGTGCAGGGGTAGCGTCAGGAAACGGGGCAACCTGTATGGGCTTCTATAGCTATGAAAGGTGAGCGTTAGAGCATGTTGCAGAGAAGTATTTCTGTCATCCGCATTATATTGCTCGTCGGTTTTGTTTCTCTCGCGGTTGCCTTCGCTGCTGACCAGTATTTCTTAACCCGTGGCGTTGTACGTTTCCTCTGCATTTCCTGCCTGGGGTTGGATAGCTGAAGGCGATGGCTAAGCTGAGGCGGTCCACTCAGGTATTAGCCCTCATTCTGGTCAACCTGGGCCTCATCGGGATACTGGAGACGGGTGTGGTATGCCCCTTTTTCTACTGTCATGGCTGCCCTGCAGCGGCGTTTGCCTGTCCCATAGGGCTTCTCCAGAATCACGCGGCGCTGGGGCCCTTCCCGTTCTATGCGCTGGGCTCGCTGGGCTTGTTCGCTGTTATTGCAGGGCGGTTCTGGTGCGGCTGGGGCTGCCCCTTCGGCACGCTGCAGGATTTAGTCGTCTGGTTGAGGCGCCGGCGCCGGGACTTCGTCAGCCTGCCGACCTTCCCCTGGGGCAGGCTCGTAGTGCTGGTTGGAACCCTAATCACGGCGTGGATTGCCACGGACGCCCTCTTCTGCAAGGTCTGTCCTGCGGGCAGCCTGTTCGCCGCGATACCGCACAGGTTCATCTCGCCTGAGCTGTCCTTCGGCACCTTCTTCTATGTCCACATCGGCACACTGGTGATAGCGCTGGTCGCCTTCTTTCTCATCGGACGGTTCTGGTGCCGCTACCTCTGCCCCCTTGGTGGGGCGCTCGGCCTGCTCAACAGGGTGAGCATATTGAAGGTGAAGCTGGACATGGATAAGTGCACACACTGCAGGGAATGCCTCGATATTTGCCCCACCGGCATCGACGAAGTAGAAGATATCGGCGATTCCAGCGATTGCATCCGGTGCGGCAAGTGCATCGATGCCTGCCCCACCGACGCCATCCGCATATCAACATCGCTGCGGGGCTAGCCGACTAGGGAGGATATTCGAGACGGGTAACCCATTAATACTTACAATGGATGTAAGTTAAGATATGGAGGGTTGACATGAAGCCTATAGGATCTTTAATGAGGGAACACAGGCTAATAGAACGTATGGTAGGTCTGATGAACCGGGAACTCAACCAGCTTAAGAACCAGGGTGAGGCAGACAGGCTTTTCATTCAACACGCGGTTGACTTCTTCAGAACATATGCCGACAGGACTCATCATGGCAAAGAAGAGGACATACTTTTTAAGGCGCTCAATGAGAAACAGCTCTCGGCGGAGCACAGGAAGATAATGGATGAACTGGTAAACGAGCACGTATATGCGAGAAAGACGGTGACTAGCCTCAGCGAGATGAATGAGCGATATGAACTCGACAATAGCGAAGTAGTTCTAGGTGAAATCATAAAGAGCTTGGAGAAGCTGGTAAAACTATACCCGGAGCATATCGAGAAAGAGGATAAGCACTTCTTCTATCCCATCCTGGACTACTTCACCAGGGAGGAACAAGATGAGATGCTCCAGGAGTTCTGGGATTTCGATAGAATGATGATACACGAGAAATACCAGAAATTGGTGGAGAGGCTGGAGAAATAGCAGTACTTAATACGCTTTTTAAGAGACCCTACTCGATTGGTTATAATATCTTACTAATGTAAATAAATATGGAGGCATCGCTAGCAAGGAGGAGAAATTAGAATGAAGGGAATTCCCACAATTGACTGCATGATGGGCCTTCATGAGCAGCAGGAGATTCACATCTTGGGGAAGTGGATTGAGCAGGGGTTGCTCAGGGATGCCGACAGCAAGACGTACACTCAGCCCGCTGAGCACTTTTTTAAGGACGCTAAGAAAGCAATCGAAGACGGCGCCGAATTGAAAGAGGTTATCGCACTGATGGATGAGATAGGGGTGGAGAAGGGGCTGGTGGGCGTGTCTGTTGAGGAGGATCACGGCCCCAACCTCGAAGTGATAGAGAAGCACCCGGACAGGTTTTTCGGCTACGCCCACCTCAACGCCTACTATGGGATGGACCATGTGAGGAAGCTGGAGAAGCTGGTCAAGGAGCACAAGGGGGTGAAGGCAGCCCACGTTTGCGCTTTCGAGATACAGCGCCCTTATAACGATAAGGTCTACTACCCCGTGTACGCTAAGTGCGTCGAACTCGATATACCGATCATCGTTTATGCGGGAATCCCGGGCCCGCGCGTCCCGGGAGATTGCCAGAACCCCATCTACCTGGATGAGGTCTGCTGGTTCTTCCCCGACCTGAAAGTGGTTATGCGCCATGGCGGCATGCCCTGGGAGGCGCTCTGCGTCAGTCTCATGCTCAAATGGCCCAACCTGTACTACTCGACGTCTGCCATGGTGCCCAAGTACATCCCCCAGGACATCATCTACTATATGAACACGAGGGGGATGGACAAGATACTGTACGCGGGCTACTACCCGTACATCGACTACCATACGCTGAGAGACGGAATCGAGGCACTGCCACTGCGCGACCATATATGGCCCAAGTTCCTGCGTGAGAACGCCATAAAGGTGTTTAAGTTGTAGATATTTAAGGCCCAGGCTGGTAGTCCAGGGTTTCGTGATGTATCAGGGTAGTGGATTTCGCGGTGCTGCACCCACCCTGCTAAGTGGGCCTATGGCAATGCAGTATGGATGATCGTGAGACAAGGCTGAAATCCCGCATCAGGTTGTACTGGATACTGTGGTCTATCTCCGTTGCTGTTTTCTTCTTGGTACGGTTCACCGCCTTTCTATCGACAACGCAGGACGCACGATTCGGCCTGCTGGCGGTCTTCACCATTCTGTTGACAGCAGGTTTCCTGGCACTCCATGTCCACGAATACCAGCGCCTGCTGTATTATCTCAAAGCAAATCACCGTCAGATGTGGGAGTATCTCACTTTCAATGTACCGATACTGGGGCACGGTCATATCACGAACAGCGGTCGGATACAGAAGTTCCTGTTTTCCAGGGAGGATTTGGGCGACCCGGGCGTGGCGTTCTTAAAGTCGAACTACAAGAGGCTGCTGCTCCTTTCACTGGCAGCGTTGCTGGTATATCCGTGCATTGTCCTTTCCTGTGTGGTCTAATATATAAAGTGTGTCGCCACGACTATCAGGGGGAATCAGCCATAGATGGTTGAAGAAACGATGTTCGATGCCGAAAGAGACCTTATAAGAGAGGGTTTCAACAAATATACGAGGAGGGCATTTCATGCGCTGCCCAAGCTGGATAAGCCCCGCATTCTCGATGTAGGCTGCGGCTCGGGTGTGCCCACTATGGAGCTTGCGAGGCTGAGCGACGGCGAGATAGTGGGGCTGGACGTCGACCGGCATGCCATCGCTGTTCTGAGGAGAAAGGTAGAGGAAGCGGGACTGGCGGACCGGGTTACGATTGTAGAGCGTTCCATGCTCGATATGGATTTCCCGGACGAAAGCTTCGACATCATCTGGTCTGAGGGTTCCATATTCGTGGTCGGCTTCGAAAAGGGGCTCAAGGCGTGGGGACGGCTGTTCAAGCCGAATGGGTTCCTCGCTGTCCATGACGAGATGGGGAATATCGACGAGAAGCTGGCGCAGATATCCGATTGCGGCTATGAACTCGTCGAGTATTTCATGCTGGACGAAGACGTGTGGTGGAACGAGTACTACGCTCCTCTGGAAAGGTGGATTAGCGAAATAGGAACTGAATACAAAGATGATTCCGGGGCTCTCGCGGTACTTGAGAAGGACCAGCGTGAGATAGACATGTTCAAGAGCAACCCCGGGCGGTTCAAATCGGTTTTCTTCGTCATGAGAAAGAAAGAATCGGATTCAGAAGGCTGCATTAACCGCACTATTACCTGAGGAATACCCCGGATTCCGGGGGTGATATGAGATGGCCGGCACAACTGTACGAGTTATCAATGACGCAGAAGAGCTGGAGTCGCTGGCAGGAGCCTGGGACAGCCTGATTCAGGAGAACAGGGACGAAAGCTCGGTTTATCTAACACATGAATGGCTGTCTACATGGTGGAGGCACTTCGGCCAGGGGAGGAAACTCAACATACTTCTGGCGGAAAAGCAGGGCAAGCTCATCGGGATTATGCCGCTCATGGTAAACGAATACAGGATAGGGCCGGTCAGGGCTCGGTTTCTGGAGACAGCAGGCGTGGTAAACTGCAACTACGTAGGGGTGGTTCCACCTGAAAACAGGGGAGAGGCGATAAATGCGCTCCTGGCATATCTGGAGGAGGAGATAATACGCAACGGCCTGATTTTAAGGCTAACCCTGGTACCTGACGACAGCGTTTTTCTCGATTTACTGCGAAGCCATTGCCCTCTGTCTTCGGAAAACCTGGCCGTGCAGGAAAATGTTCAGACTCTAGCGCCGTACCTCCCCCTGCCTGCGACATGGGACGAAGCAGCCCTCCCTTTGCACACCAAGACACGGCAGCGGCTGCGCCGAAGTCTGCGGTCTCTGCAAGATACTCATGAATTTGAGTTCCGGGAATGTACCGGGGACTCCCTGGAAGAAGAACTGAGGAAATTTTTCGACCTTCATCAGAGACGCTGGCAAGCGGTCAATGTGAGGGGCGTGTTTTACGATTCCAGGGTGATGGAATTCTATAGAGATATAGCGAAACGGTTTATGGAGAGAAAATGGCTGCATTTCTCCTCTCTAAATCTAGATGGTGAAATGGTGTCAGGAGTATACGGCTTTATCTACGGGCGCAAATTCTACGGAGGTACAGTGGCTCGTGACCCCTGGCTGTCGAAGTACAGCCTGGGGCACCTGCATTATAAGTTCCTGATAAAGGAAGCGATTGAAAAGAACCTGCGTGAATTCGACTTTCTGCAGGGTGACGAACCGTATAAATTCTACTGGACAAAGTCTGCCAGGAGGTATATAGAGGTCATAGCAATCAGGAAAGGCTTCTGTCGCCGTCTCCGTATCGGAATGGTGAATGCGTTCCTGCGTGTACATCAGCTTAAAGCGATAAAGAAATACAGTTTGAGGGAATTGTATTACATCTACCGTTGGAAGAAAAGCGACAAAGCCCTGAAGCAGAGGGAGAGGAAACAGAAGGAAGAAAAGGAGAAAAGGCGGCTGAGAGCGAATTCTTCGAGAAAAAGGCCGAAGTGCTGACAGGAGGCATGGTATGGAGATATGCGTAGACAAGATAGAAGTGTCCGATAATGAACTGCGGTACAGGCTCCGTGTGCCCAGGGCTCTAAGAAAGTATTTCCTCAGTGGTACCTCCTATGTTAAATATGACAGCGCAATCGACCTCAGGAAGTCCGACCAAAGCATCCTCGCCCTCCCCATCGTTTCCATAGTAGCTCCCATCGCATGGGCGGTCGGCGCTGATGTCAGGGTAGGTGAGTTGGATTCTACCTATCGCGAATCACTCGCCAAGATAAGAGATATTTTCAGGGGCATGTACCCTCAGTTCTCTTACTCAGGCAGCATCCATATAGAAAAGGTGGTTGTGAATACATTCGGTGGCAGCAGAGCCGGTCTGCTCTTCAGCGGCGGTGTGGATTCAATGACCTCGTATCTGAGACATAAGGATGAGAAGCCAGACCTGATTGTGGTTCGTGGCATTCAGGCCGCGCCTTTTGAGGCGGAGTTCTGGGATGGGCTGATAGCCGACATACGCAGTGTGGTTGAACGTGATGGGATTACCGTTTTGCATCTTGAAACAGACATCCTCCAGAACGTGAACTTTGAATTGCTGTCGAGGCAGTTCGGCGTTAGCTGGTATGGCAGTTTCGCCGAGAACTTCTGCATGCTGGGCGTGTGTGCTCCCCTAGCCACGGCGCGGGATATAGGCTCGATATATATCGCCGCGACATACAGCACCGGCGACTTTGAGCGGCCGCTGGCCCACCCTCAAGTTGATAACAACCTGGCATGGGCGGATGTCCGTGTGGCTCATGATGGCTCCGACCTGTCGAGGCAGCAAAAGGTAGGGTATATTCGTCGCAGCGGGAGCCTGGATTATTTATCGAAGATCAGTGTATGCCGGGAGAACCTGTCGGGACAGAACTGCGGAAAATGCGACAAGTGCATGTGGACAATAATGAACATTGTTGTTGAGGGCATCGACCCTAATGACTGCAACTTCAATATAGATAGAAACACATTCAAACGTATAAAAGACAGTTTTCTCAAGGGCATGATAGGGATGTCGTCGTCTAGGTTTTACTATTGGCGTGATATCCAGCGGAACATGCCTGAGAAAATCGATAATGATATCTTTGGCTCACGGGAATTTCTTGAGTGGTTCAGGGAGTTCGATTTGTCGCAGTATAAAACGAACAGAATGCGTCGTTTTCTCTGGCATGCGCTTCTTCTGTATAGAAACCGAAGGATAAAAGTCCCTGCCGTTAAACGGAAGGTTAAATGCTACTACTATATTGTCCTCTCACGGCTGGGACTAGCCTGAGTTGCCTGTTCGTGGATTAGAAGCGCATAGAGCCGGAGCGCTGACTGGGGACGCAGTATGGAGATAAGCGTAGACAGGATAGAGGTATCGGCTAGCGAACTGTGTTACAGGCTCCGTGTGCCCAGGGCCATGAGAAAGTATTTCCTCAGAGATATCTCCTATGTCCGGTATGACAGCGCAATCGACCTTGAGAAGTCTGGCGAAAGCATCCTCGCCATCCCCATCGTTTCCATGGTGGCTCCCATCGCGTGGGCAGTCGGCGCCGATGTCCGCATACGCGAGCTTGACGCTGCCTATCTGGAAGCACTGATCAAGCTTAGAGACATTTTGAGAGACATATATCCGAGGTTCTCTTACTCGGGCAGCATCCATATTGAAAAGGCAGTTGTGAATACATTCGGTGGCAGCAGAGCCGGTCTGCTCTTCAGCGGCGGCGTTGATTCATTGACCTCGTATCTGAGGCATAAAGATGAGAAGCCGGACCTGATCGTGGTGCGTGGCATTCAGGTCACGACTTTTGCGGATGAGTTCTGGGACGGGCTGGTAGACGACGTCCGCTGTCTGGCTGACCGCGGTGGGGTTACAGTTCTCAACATTGAAACGGATATGCTCCAGAACACGAACTTTGAATTGCTGTCGAGGGAGTTCGGCGTTGACTGGTATGGCGATGTCGCTGAGAACTTCTGCATGCTGGGCGTGTGTGCTCCCCTAACCGCCGCCCGTGATATAGGCTCTATGTATATCGCCGCGACATACAGCACCGGCGCTATAGAGCGGACGATGGCTCACCCTCAGGTCGACAGTAATATGGCATGGGCGGATGTCCGTGTAGTTCACGACGGCTATGACCTATCTAGGCAGCAAAAGATAGGGTATATTCGTCGCAGCGGGAGCCTGGACTATTTATCGAAACTCAGTGTTTGCCGGGAAAACCTGCTGGGGCAGAACTGCGGAAAATGCGAAAAGTGCATGTGGACAATAACGAATATGGTTGTTGAGGGCATCGACCCCAACGACTGCAATTTTCATATCGACGGAAACACATTCAAACGTATAAAAGACAATTTTCTCAAGGGCAGGATGGAGATGTCGCCCTTCATGCTTTACTGGTGGGGCGATATACAGCAGTATGTGCCCGAGCAAATCGAAAATGATATCCACGGCTCACGGGAATTCCTTGAGTGGTTCAGGGAATATGATTTATCGCAGTATAGAACGAACAGGGTGCGTCGGTTTCTCTGGACAGCCCTTCTTCTGTATAGAAACCGAAGGATAAAGGTGCCTGCCGTTAAACGGAAGGTTAAATGCTACTACTACATTGTCCTCTCGCGGCTGGGATTAGCCTGAGTTGCCTTTTCTTGCATTAGAAGCGCATATAGCCGGAGCGCTGAATAGGAACGTACTATGGAGATAAGCATAGATAGAATAGAGGTATCGGGTAATGAGCTGCGGTATAAACCACGTATGCCCCGACCCCTCAGAAAGTACTTTATTACGGATACCTTCTCCATTAAATATGACAGTGCAATCGACCTTGAGAAGACTGGTGAAAGCATCCTCGCTATACCCATCGTTTCCATGGTGGCTCCTATTGCATGGGCGGTCGGCGCCGATGTCCGTGTACGCGAGCTTGACGCTACCTATCTAGAAGCAATGGCCAATATTAAAGATATTTTCAGGGACATATGCCCTCAGTTCTCTTACTCAGGCAACATCCATGCCGAAAAAGCCGTGGTCAATACGTTCGGCGGGAGCAGAACCCTTTTGCCGTTCAGCGGCGGTGTGGATTCACTAACTTCGTATCTCAGACATAAGGAGGAGAAGCCGGACCTGGTCCTGGTGTGTGGCGTTCAGGTTCCGCTTTTTGAGCGGGAGTACTGGCGCGGGATGCGGTCTGACATCCTCAGCATAGCGAATCGAGACGGGATTAAAGCGCTATTTATTGATACGTCATTGCTCCGAGATATAAACTTCGAATTACTGTCACGGCAATTCGGAATTGAATGGATCGAGCATATTGCCGGTGATCTCGTCCTGCTCGGTGTATGTGCCCCCATAACGGCTCCAAGGGCAATCGGCACTGTGCTCATTGCTGCATCACATACAGCGGATGATAAGGAATCATCGGCAGCACGCCCGTTTATCGATGAAAAGGTCTCGTGGGCGGGGGTCAGGGTGGTTCACGACGGTTATGAGCTCAGAAGGCAGCAGAAATTGGGGTACATTTGTCAGACGGGGGACATGGGCTATTTATCGAAGCTGAGGGTCTGCCGGGAAAGCGTAGTAAGGGAGAACTGTGGCAAATGCGAGAAGTGTTTCAGAACAATCGTAGGTTTGACTGTGGAGGGTGTCGATCCCAACAACTGTAACTTCAGCGTCGATAGAAGAACATTCGCACATATAAAAGATTGTTTTATCAAGGGTAAAACAGCATTGGACGAATCACGACGGTTCGAGTGGGAAGGGATTCAAAAACTGTTGCCCGAGCACATAGATACCGATATCCACGGCTCACGGGAATTTCTTGAGTGGTTCAGGGAATTCGATCTATCGAAGTATAAGGCAAACAGGGTGCGTCACTTTCTGTGGGATGTAAATAGACTGTACCGCAATAAAAGGATTAAAGGGCCTTCCATTAAAAGGAAGGTTAAAAGCTACTACTATATCGCCCTCTCGCGTCTGGGTTTAGCCTGAGTTGCCCACTCTGCGTAGTAGCGGCGCATCCACTGTGGCAGGCTGCGGGGGTCGATGGAGGCTAGGGATGGCGTGAGGTTCCGTGAGTTGAAGGTATTCCAGTACAGCACTACCTTGCCTCGCACGTCACCCCTCTTAACGTCGGCAATGAGAGCGGCCAGCGACCTCCCCGTGTAAATACCCTCTAAGTTAATTCCCTCGGTGAGATTCATGAGCCCGACTGCTTCGGCTGCCTTTGGTGGAAAAGCGAGGTAGCTTTCTCCGGTGAACTCTTGATTGATAGAGATGTCGCGTTCGGATAGCTCGAATTCGGGAAAGGATGCGTCCTGTGAATGGAGCAGGTTGTTTGTGTCATGGAATAGCCGCGCCATTGCAGCCGCGTTGGTACGGCTCTTCGCAGAAACCCTCACGGGTATTACCCGGCTTTCCAGGCCGGTGGCCTTGAGCCCCAGCAGAAGGCCCACTGCAGTGCCCATGCTGCCGAGGGCAACGTAGATGCGTTCCGGCTCGGGCATCTCGCCCCGTTCGATCTGCTCCCTCAGCTCGAATGCGGCGTTAACGAAACCCACCGTACCCAGGGGACAAGAGCGGTTGCGCAGCAGACGGGGAGGCCTGCCCCGGGTAAGCAGGCGCTTCAGGCACTGGTAGGCTCCTCCGATCAACATCAGACGGAAGTTCCGGTGGTGATGAAGCTCGGTCCCGCAGTAATGGGCCATAAGGACGTTGGCGGGCTCCCCGAAGGGCTTTGGGTTAGGATGAACCATAGTGATGCTGTTCAATCCGGCCCCTTTAGCCGCCGCCGCCGCGAACAGCGCATGCTTGGTTCCCGCAACGCCGAATGTTATGACATCCTTGACGCCGTCGTTCAGCGCTTGACCGAGGATGAACTCGAACTTTCGTATCTTGTTCCCGCCGTAGACCGTTCCGGTGAGGTCATCCCGCTTGATATAGAGAATGGCAGATCCCAGTTCCTCTCCCAGGTTTTCCAGCCGGTGCACGGGAGTCGGCAGCCCCCCCAGGGAGGTGTAGGGAACCTTATCCCTCAGCGCGGGGTATTGACGGAACAGGGGAATCATCGGCAGGTTTTCCTCACGGGCATTCTAACACATTATATTCAGGTTGTACGGCGGGACCGCTCCTGTGCCCTAATAAAGCCGCCCTTCCCAGGGCTTCCACAGGTTGTACTTCTGCGCCATTCTTTTATAACAGTTATAGCTGGCGCAGGCAAGCATTGCCACGGATGTGTGGCACGACCCCGACGCCATCCATAAGTTCTCTATCCCCGGGACCTGGTACTGCGCAAGCTCGGGTATCGGCCTCATCGCACCCCACTGGCTGGGGATGAGCGGCAGAATGACCCATGAGCCATCGACGAAATTATCGCTTCTCCGCTGGGTATCATAGGGAGTATCCACGATAGTGGCTATAATGTTGTCCCAGGTCATGTTCGGGGCGAACCTCTGCCAGTACCTCAGGAACTGCTCCGGTGCCTCCCGCTTTATCTGTATCCACTCCTCCTCGGTCAGCCGGCTTGCCGGTGGGGCGGCGAACTCCAGGATGGAGATATGTTTTCCCCGAGGCGCATAGCTGGCGTCGAACTTGCTGTCGGTGGCCTCCCAGAAATACATCTTGTCTGGCCAGTTGCCCGGCCTGAGATTCTCGTGACTGTGGTGATATTCCCGGCAAATATAGTCCACATCGGCTTCGACGAGATACACCTGGCGGGCTTTGCCGCAGTCGGGGTTCCAGGCCTGCGCCCTGTACCGTGGCAGTTCATGGAAAGCGATGTTTCCCCAGATAAGGCCGCCCCTGTCCCACCTCAGGTTGTTGACCTTCCTGCGTATATCCGGGCCTATCTCAACGTCGCGGAGATGCCTGTTGACGGTCTGCCCTACCTCGATAGAGGTAATCACCATCTGCTTAGCCTCGACCTCGGTACCATCAGACAACCTGACCCCCCTGGCGCGTCCGTTCTCCACCAGGACAAGGTCAACGTCGGCTCCCACGAAGAACTTACCCCCCTCTTCGCTCAAAGCCCTCTGCAGGGCGTGGACGGCGTTATGAGCGCCGCCCTCGATGCAGCAGCCCCCGAAGCCGAGCAGCTCCAGCGGTATGGTATAGAGAAGTATGGGCAGCGGCAGGATATCGTCTGGGTACAGCGCTGCTGATGAGTTCAGCACCCGCAAAGCCCACGTACGGAGCTCAGGGCTCTCGAACATGCTGCAGATAATCTCGGCTGCCGTCATGGACTGGTATCGGGGGTCGATTCCAGACTCAGGATTGCTCAGCAGTGCTTCCAGCGGGTCGGGCTCGCCGGGCAGTGAAGGGGGATTCCACAGGATTTGGCTGGCCGCCATACCCCACTCCCACATCTGCGGCTCTATCTTCCACAAGTATTCGGCATCCCTCGGAGATATCCTCTCGATCTCCCCGATAGTCCTCTTTATCTGCTCCATGTCCGGGATGGTGTCTCCCGTTTCCCTGTCCCAGTGCTCCGCGCGGTAGGAGACGATGCACCTGTCGTCGGGAAATACGACGGACGTCTGTACTTCGCTGAAGATATAGTTCAGCCCTCTCTCATGGAGCTTGAAGTCCTGGTTCACCGGGCTCGACCAGAGCCCGATTATGTGGGCACAGGGGTTGCTGCGAAAGCCGGATGCCGGTCGCGGCTCGGTGCAGCCGCCGCCGCCCAGCTCCCGCCTCTGCTCGAAAAGGCCGACCGTGTAGCCGTTCCTGACCATGTAGTTGGCTATGGTCAGGCCCTGGTGACCGCCGCCGATTACCACTACGTCGAAGCTTGCATCAGCCATCGCTCCACCCAGCCATGTACTGTCCTAAAGCCTGGCGGCGAGTTCCGCCAGCCCCAGACTATGGAGCTTATCCTTTGAGGGACGTCCCCCGGCATCGAGGGAGCGCAGCTCGTAGTACTCCTTAAGCATGAGTGCCATATCGGGCACGGTGCCTGTTACCGGCCCCTCCTTCAGGGGAGTCATTATCCGCTGCGGCAGCCGGTCTTCCACCGCTCCCGCGCCCATGAGGTTGCTCAGCCCCCTCTTGAGAAACCAAATCCGCTCCCCGCATTCCATCAGTTCCTCCATGCTGTAGTCGAAGCCGGTGGTCGCTTTCAGCATATCGGCAACGTCGTCCATGCCCAGAGCATAGAGGACGAAGTAGCAGATGATAGCAGAGTTCCGCACCATGCCGGCGTTCTCACAGGTGACGTTCAACGCTGCCTTGCCCTCGCTGCTGGCAGCCTCATAGCCCCCGGGCAGCCCGATCTCGGGGAAGGTAATCATATTCGTTTCGATATCGTGCGCCAGATGCTGATTGTGGCTGGCGCCGATAGGAGAGACCGCGTATGCCAGCCCCTGGGCGTGTCCCCCACCGCGCGGGTCGTGCATGGGGAGCTCGAGTCCCTTGACCTCGACTGTATAGGCGGCGGCATTCCTGCCGAGCCTCTGCGCCGCGCCTCTGCTTCCCTCGGCCAGGATATCGCCGAACCCGTCGCGTCGGGCGATTTTCTCCATCATCTGCAGAACCGCATCTATATCGCCCCATCTCAGCTCGATACCGTCCGTATCCTTCCTGTCTATGAGGCCGTTCTCGAAACAATCGATGGCAAAGGCGATAGTGGCGCCGCAGGATATAGTATCCATACCGTGCCGGTTGCAGGCCTCGTTCGCCTTGATAATCCCCGCCAGGTTATCGTTCATCAGCAGGGTCCCGAAGCTGGCGCAGGTTTGATACTCCGGTCCCGGCCCTTCCGCAACCTCGTAGGGGGGATCCTTTACCTGGACCACGTTTTTGCATGCAACGGGGCAGGCATGGCAGGCATAAGACTTGACTATATATTTCTCAGCCATTGCCTCGCCTCCGATTTTACTGGCTACGGGGAGGTTATCACCCCACGACCAGTTCTTGCCGGGGACGTCGCCTCTCGCTGCATCGACGACCATGCCGATGTCAGTGCCGAAGCCCCGTAACGCATGGGTGACTACGTGTTCGTTGACCTTATCCCTGACCTGCTTGCGCACCCTTGTGAATTCCGCAGGCCTCGCCGGTTCAACCTTGCCGGTACCCCGCACCACGATAGCCTTCAGCTTCTTGGCGCCCATAGCGGCTCCCAGTCCGCAGCGGCCGGCCGCGTCGTGTTTCTCGCCGATGATGCAGGCATATCTCACGAGGTTCTCCCCCGCGGGACCGATGGTAAGGACTGATACCTTACCCCCTTTACCGAACTGCTTCCTGAGGAGGTCCGTCGTTTCATAGACGTCCCTGCCCCAGAGTCCTGAGGCGTCCCGGAGCTCCACCCGGTCGTCCTCGATAGAGAGATAGACGGGCTTATCGGAGGCGCCCTTTATGGCTATGCCGTCGTAGCCAGCGGATTTCAACTGCGGAGCCAGGTTACCCCCGCAGTTGGCCTCCCCCCAGATACCGGTCAGAGGCGACTTGGCGCACACGCAGAAACGCGACGAGCCGGGAAGATTGGTGCCCGCCAGCGGGCCGGTCATGATGAAGAGGACGTTCTCACCTGACAGGGGCTCGACATCGGGTGGAACGCGGTCGAGGAAGAGCTTGGCCGCCAGCCCGCCTCCCCCGATGAATTGACGTAGCATATCCTGCTCCAGGTTCGAGTGGCCGACAGAGCCGGTAGACAAATCGACATCCAGAACCTTTCCCATATACCCCTTCATGTCCGCCTCCCTGATTGATAATATGTTGTTTACATAAAATGCAGAGCGTGATCTATAGTGCGGTAACCTCGTTGCCCGGCATCAGGTCGCCATGTACTTGCGGTAGAATGCCAGGTGCTTCTCCGCGATGGCCTCCCAGCTGAACTCCCTGAGCACCACCTCGCGTCCCGCCTGCGCCAGCTTTGCCGCCAGCGTTCTATCCCGCAGCAGCGATATTATAGCACGGGCGTACTCCTCGGACTGGAAGGGGTCGACGACGAGGCAGTCCACGCCCGAGGTGAACGCCTCCTGGACCCCAGAAAACTTCGATATCACAGCCGGCGTGCGGCAGGCCATCGCCTCCAGCGCGGTCATTCCGAACGGCTCGTACCTCGGGGGCAGGATGAACAGTTGTGCCTGGCGGTAATACGGCGGCAGGTCGTCGTGGGGTATCCCGCCGACGATGTGCACCCGTCCGGAGAGCCCGTTTGCTTCCACGAAATGCTTAACTCCCAACATGACTTCAGTCTCCTCGGCATCGGGCGTCTTCGACCCGCCGGCGATAACGAGGTAGACGTCTGGTACCTCCTGCGCCACGCGCAGGAAAGCGGGCATGAGCAGGTCGTGCCCCTTAATCCTGGAGATACGGCTCACCACGAAGATATACTTCTCCGGCAGCGGGATTTCTGTCTCTATCTCCCGCTCGCCCTCCGCGAGGGGAACGAACTGGTGTACGTCAACCCCCGGGGGGATGAACTCCGCCCTCGGCGGACGGAAACCGTACAGCTCCTCGATCTGCTCTATCTCCTCGTTGCTGGTGAGCGTCTGGGCGTGCACCGACTTGAACAGCCGCAGCTCCTCGGCGATGCGGTGGCTGAAATTAAACACCCGCTCCATCTCTTCGGGGTCGCCCGCGGTTCGCTGCCGCTTCAGCGCACCCAGCGAGTGAGCGGTGAGGAACGCCGGCTTATCGAACTCCCCGGCAACGTCCATCATAACGATGCCCGCGTCCACATAGTGGGCGTGGAACAGGTCGTAGCGGAGGCCGTTCTCGCGGATGAACCCTACCATATTCCGCGCCAGCTCGGGCAGGACGTCGTAGATACGCTCCTTGGGGATGAACTCCCACAAGCCGGCGGGTATGCGCACAACCCGGACGTCGGGGTAGCCGGGGACGGGGTCGACCTGCTCCTGGGAGCGGTCGAACCACCGCGTGTAGATATCGACCTTTATCCCCTGCCTGGAGAACGCCTTGCACAGCTGGAGCACGTAGAGCACCTGCCCGCCGGTATCCGTCCTCCCCAGCTGCGGCACGGGGTCGAAGTACCCGTGGGTACTCAGCATGCAGATGCTCTCGATGTCGCTATTTCCCCGCGCAGTCATCCTGCGTCGCCTTTCTTACCTCGTAGTCCCCGCTCACGATGATATCGGCAGCCGCCTTATGCTTCGATATAATCCCGTGCTCGATTTCGAGGACCCTCTCCAGGTAATCGTCCTGCTCCTCCCGACCCCTGTCCCTGCGCACCTCCCTGGTATCGACGTAGGTGCGGTCGATGAAAACGCGCCGGTGTGCGTTCTTGAGCAGGGTGGTATACGTACCCTCGACGATAATGACGTTGATGCCTTCGAGGTCGACCGTTTCCTCGGAGATGAGGTCTTCATCGTAGTCCACGAGCGGCTTGGTAATCTCGCCTGCGCCCTCAGCGATGTCCTTCAGGTTGCGGTCGAGCAGGTCGAGCCGTACCTCGGAGACGCCGACATGCCCGATGTCCTGCCGGCGCATTTTGTCGTTCGTCTTCGGCGGGTAGACGAAGTAGTCGTCGAGCTGGAAAGTCAGGCTCTTCAGGCCCTTCTCGGCGAGCAGCCTGGAGAATATGGCGGCGACCTCCGACTTGCCGCTGCCCGACTCGCCGGCGATGGTGACGATGAACCTGCCCTTCGTCTCCGCTATCCGGGGCAGGAGCAGGTCGGCTATCCCCTGCGCCGCCCTGGTGTGCTCCTCCTTTGTCAGGAGCTTGTCACCCTTCATAACGTTTTTTCTCCGGTCAATAATGCCGTTCGTGGTGAGCTTGTCGAACCATTGACGGCCCTTCGACAGGCTCAGGGCGAACGGAAGAAACAGCGTGCCCCTACATTATAGCCAGCGCAGGGAGATAGAACAAACTTGCATTCGGGATGAACTTGTGAAGTTGTTGACATTTCTGGGGTGAATGCTCTATGCTCCATACGCCGAGGAAAATCAAAGAGCAAAAATTAAAAATCACGGATAAAAAGGAGGGGTCTTGTCATGGCTGAGACAGGCAGGGCGATGATCTATAGGGGGCTGGGGCATCCCATGGAGCTGACGGAGTACCCGGTGCCCGAGCCGGAGCCGGGAGCTATCCTGGTCAAGATGAGGCGGGCCAACATCTGCGGCTCCGACCTCCACATGTGGCGGGGCGATTTAGACCTCGCTGCGCTGGGACAGCCGATGCCGGTGATACTGGGGCACGAGATGACGGGCACCGTCGCCAAGCTCGGTGACGGCGTTGCCACCGACTCGGCGGGCGAGCCCCTCGCCGTGGGCGACCGCGTGGTCTACCGCTACTTCCTCCCCTGCGGGCGCTGTCGCGCGTGCCTCACCGGAAACGACAACCTCTGCCCCGCGGGCTACATCACCATAGTGAACCCCTGCGCAGACCCCCCTCACTTCCTCGGAGCCTACGCCGACTACTACTACATCCGCCCCCGTCAGACCGTGTTCAAGGTGCCCGACGACGTCACCGATGAGATGGTGGCGCCTGCCAACTGCGCCCTCTCCGAGGTTATCTTCGGCCTGGAGAAGGTGGGATTCGGCTTCGGGGAGAACATCGTCATCCAGGGGGCGGGCGGACTCGGTATCTACGCCACCGCGGTGGCTAAGGACATGGGCGCGGCGAAGGTCATCGTCATCGACGGCATCGACGAGCGCCTGGCACTGGCGAAGGCATTCGGCGCCGACGAGATTATCGACATGAAGGAGCTCAAGACCCCGGTGGAGCGGATGCTGAAGGTGAGGGAGTTGACGGGTGGCTGGGGCGCGGACGTCGTCGCCGAGCTGGTGGGCTTCCCCCATGTCGTCCTCGAGGGCATAGACTTGCTGGCCAACGGCGGACGCCTGCTCGAGCTGGGCAACGTCACGCCGATGCTGACCTGTGAGCTCGACCCCTCCACACTCACCATCCAGGGCAGGAGCATCGTAGCCATGTCGCTCTACACCGCCGACGCCCTGAAGAAGGCGCTCGAATTCCTCAGCCGCGCTAAAAACAGGTACCCCTTCGAAAGGCTCATCTCCCATACCTTCCCCCTCGAGGAGACTGAGAAGGCTTTCGAGCACCAGGACAAGGGCCTGGCGACCCGGACGAGCATCATCCCCTGAGCGGGCGACCGGGAAAGGAGCAAACAGTGTCTGAGTCCAGCGATGCCTATAAATTCCTGGCGGAGAAGCACAAGTTCGGCGACTCCGAGACCTACCTGCGCGTGCTGCGTTTCCTGATGACGCCGCAGCAGGCCGAGATGGTAGCTCAGCTGCCGGGGTCCTTTGAGGAGGTGGCGCAGCGGACGGGCCTGGAGGTGGACAGGGTGAAGAAAGACCTTGGGTTGCTGCACCGCAAGGGCGTGGTCATCCCCACCGACTACAAGAACCCCGAAAGCTTCATATTCTGCAAGCACGCCGAGCGCATGTGGGAGATATGCGAGTCCCTGATGGGACTCGACGACCTGTACACCGACGAGGAGACGAAGCAGCTTTTCAAGCTGTGGGACGACTGGAAGAACACCGACTACGCCGACATGAACGCCGAGCGGTGGCACAACCTCAAGGCGATGGGGATACAGGCGCTGCGGGTAGTGCCCGCGTACAAGGCGATACTGGACAGCCCAGAGATACTGCCCCACGAGGACGCGCGGGAGATGGTGAGGGTGCAGCCGCTGGTCACCGTCGTCTCCTGCTCCTGCCGCAAGCACAAGGGGATGATGGGCAATCCCTGCAGCAGGACCGAGGCAGACCCCAACTGCCTCCAGTTCGCCAAGTCGGCGGAGTACACCCTGAGCCGGGGACACGGGCGCGAGGTGTCGGTGGACGAGGCGATATCGATCATTGACAGGAACGAGGAGGACGGCCTGGTGCACGTGTGGGTCAACCACGCCAAGGTCGCTGCCGTCCAGCCCTACGCGCTGTGCAGCTGCTGCCGCTGCTGCTGCACGGTGTGGCACTACGCCGACCTGCGCGGGGTAGCGAACGACGAGGTCTTCGCCAAGAGCAGGTACGAGGCGCGGGTCGACCAGGACCTCTGCGACGGCTGCCAGGACTGCGTCGACCGCTGCCAGTTCGACGCCATCGAGATGCAGAAGGTAGAGGGCTCCAAGCGGCTCAAGGCGGTTGTCGACCCCGAGAAGTGCTTCGGCTGCGGGGTCTGCACGCTGGTCTGCGAGCCGGGGGCGCTGCGGATGCACCTCGTGCGCCCGCCGGAGCATATACCGGCGTAAAGTAACAATCCTCAACTGAAAGTAATATTGGGGCGACACAGCGAGTCGCCCTCAAGGAAGGGTATTCATATCACCCTCACCTAGCCTCTCCCCTCAAGGGAGAGGGAAAAAGGTATCCTCCCTCCCCTGGTGGGAGGGAGTTAGAGGGAGGGGGAATACACCACTACCATTGCGAGTCCGCCTATGGCGGACGTGGCAATCGCCCGGTATTGTTTACTACACCTCCACACTCCTGAGATTGCCGCGTCGTCTGCCTCTGGCGGAACTCCTCGCAATGGTGATATGAATCAGGGAGCAGGGCAAACAACGTTATGATAAACAAGATATATCCCGGCTTCGATGAGGCGGTGGCGGACATCCCCGACGGCGCCTCCATCGGCGCCGAGTCCTGGGGCGTCGCCGCTACGCCCCAGAACCTCATCTATGCCCTCAAGAAGAATGGTGCCCGGGACCTTACCTGCGTCACACATAACTTCGTCCCCCTGCTTATCTTCAGCGACGAAGAGGCCACCATGCCCACCGCCCTCCTGCCCCAGCTCAAGAGGCTGATAACTCCCGTGGTGGGCGTGCAGCGCATGGGCGCCGGGGAGTTTGTCAAGGAATACGTAGAGAAAGGGCTGGAGGTAGAGCTTACCAGCCACGGCATCCTCGCTTCGAGGCTCTACGCCGGCGCCGCCGGTCTCGGCGGTGTCTACAGCCCCGTCGGCATCGGCACCGTCCTCGCCGAGGGGAAGGAGAAGCGGGTCATCAGGGACAGGGAGTACCTCTTCGAGCAGCCGATAACCCTCGACTACGCCTTCATCCGCGGCCACAGGGCGGACAGGCTGGGCAACCTTGTCTATGAGGGAACCTACCGTGCGGACCAGCCGCTGATGGCGATGGCGGCGAAGGTAACCATCGCCGAGGTGGACGAGATAGTGGAGGTGGGCGATATCGACCCCGAGCACGTGGTGACGCCGGGGATATTCGTCGACCGTATCGTGCAGATTCCCGGGGATGGGCTGGGCACGCCGGCGAAGCTGAAGGCGATGGTATCCCTGCTGGGCAGTATCGATATCGCGCGCAAGATGCTGTTCCGCGAGCCGGAGTTCGAGAAGGGCGCCGAAACGGCGGGGGAGACGAAGCCGCGGCTGGAGATGGACGTTGTGGCGATGCGTGCGGCGAAGGAGCTGAGGGAGGGCGACTACGCCAACCTGGGGTACGGGATACCCAACCTCTGCGCCATGTATATCCCCGAGGGCGTCATCTTCCAGTCGGAGAACGGCGCCCTGGGCTACGGCCCCCTGATAACGGAGGAGGAGATAGACAAGGCTGACTGGCACTATCTCGCTGCCGGGGGCAGGTTCTTCAAACCTGCGCCGGGCATGGCGCTCTTCGATGTGATGACGTCGTTCAACATGATACGGGGAGGGCGCATGGTGTCCATCATGGGCGCGCTGGAGGTATCGGAGAAGGGCGACCTGGCGAACTGGAATACGGGCGGCGACGCTCTCGGCGGCACCATCGGCGGCGGGATGGACCTCGCCGTGGGGGCGAAGACGATGATCATCACCATGGCGCATACCACGAGGCAGGGCAAGCCCAAGATAGTCAAGGAGTGCAGCTACCCCCTCACCGCGAGGGAGTGCGTCGACCTGATAATAACCGACCTCGCCGTAATAGAGGTTACCCCCGGTGGGCTCGTGCTCCGGGAGGTCGCCCCCGGCTGGACCGCGGAGGAAGTACAGGGGCTCACCGGCGCCAGGCTCACACCGGCGCCTGACCTGAAGGAGATCGAGCTGTAGGGGCTTCACCCTCACCCTAACCCTCTCCCCTCGAGGGAGAGGGAATAGCCCGCCTAAGGCGGGTCTCCTCGCAATGGAGGATAAGGTATTCACCCTCATCCAC
>DUEY01000002.1 GCA_011174795.1 Dehalococcoidia bacterium | reverse complement strand
CTGCCCGGGAGATACTGAGGCTTCAGGATGTTATCCGCTCCATACTGGTCAAGCATACCGGCCAGACCCTGGAGAAGATAGCTCATGATACCGACCGCGACTTCTATATGAACGCTGCGGGTGCGGTAGAGTATGGTGTAATCGACGAGATATTGAAGGGGCCCAAGGAAGCTGAGGAGGCGAAGGGGGAGGGGAAAGCGGAGAAGAAGGCAGCCTGAGTCAGGCTGTCGCTATGTTTAGAGGAGGCTTCCGGTACGGTCTTGATACTGTTGAGCAAGTTCAGCCAAGAGAGGGAGACCCGCCCGGGCACCGATTTTCCTGATACAGAACTGGGCCATGATTTCCCCCAGAACGCCGCACTCTCGCAGACCTTTTCCGGTGAGCAGTCCGTAGAGGACGCCGGCGGCGAAGGCATCACCGGCACCGGTGGTTTCCAATAGTCGTTGCTTCACAACTGGCTCAGCCTCTATAAAGCACCCCTCCTCACCGTCGATTAGATAGCAGGCCATGGTCTTACCCTGCCGGGTAATGCCCTTGCCCAGAGTGATTGCCACTGTCTTACAACCCCGCTCTAGGCACCTTTGCGCTCCCTTTTCCAGCCCTTGTCCGGTCAATTGCTTTAATTCATGCTGGTTCAGGAAGAGAACATAGGTCTTTCCCAGCATTGGTGCTAGAGTGCCCAGTCCCTTTGCAGCGTATAGCTCTCCGGGGGCGAGGCTGACCTTAACCGAGGGCGGCAGCTCGCTGATTAGGCGCTGCTGGATGTGAAACTGCTTGAGGTCGATGAAGGATGAGAGGTGAACGAATTCGGCCTGCTTCAGGTATTTCAGGTCTACGTCCCGGGCGTTCAGCAGGCTATTAGCACCTGGTGAAACGTACAGGGTTCTCCTGCCTGCACGGTCGGTGATACAGAGCGCCGAGCCTGTCTCGGCTTTCGGTTTGATTGTAACTCGGGTACTCTCAACGCCTGCGCTCTCGAAATCGCCGAGCAGCATCCGTCCTGCCTCATCGTCGCCGACGGCGCCGATGAAACCGGTATCCACCCCCAACTTAGCCAGTCCATAGGTGGTATTTGCGGCTGATCCCCCGGGGGCGGTGCAGAATTTCTTTGCGGTGGTCTCGCCGTCGCTGACGATGCGCTCCACAAGGTAAATGAGGTCGGTGTTCATAGCGCCGAGGCCGATGACCTTGATTTTGCCCATACAGTCCTCTCTTCGCTTAGCCTAGTTTTGCCGCCTGCTTGCGGACAACTCCCCGGATCCTCTTATGTACGCTCAGCACCTCTTCTAGGTCTTCCTGCCCGCAAAGCCAGTGGAAATGCTCCCTGTCTCCTTTGCCGCCTGCTCTTTCTCTTTCCCGGACCACCTCTTCCACTGACGCCTTGCCTCCTTTTTCCCAAGCATCAAGGACGACCCTCAGGTCGCCGAGGTTGGTCGAGGCCAGCCCCATGGTTGCGTAGGGCAGGGCGTACTCGTTGGCATTGAAGGCGATGGCGAGGCCGCCGGCTTCATGGACTGCCTGAAGCATCTTGAAATCAGTAATGCTATCGCCAACAACAATCCAGTCGCCAAGTGCGCACGTGTTTTCGGTGGCGAATCTGCTGAGTGACGCAACCTTCCGCTGTCCACCCATCGCTTTCACCTCGTCGAGCGCCGGGCCGAGGCTTGTCTCGGGTAGTTCATTCCAAAAGAAGAGATTCAGGCGACTTTTTATGCCTTCGTCATCCTCCCGATTCATCGACAATATCTCTCGCTCCATACCCTCCACCTTGGCGAGATCCTCTTTTTTCGCCATGTTTCTATACTGATTGAGGGCAAATCGGGTACAGGCGAGGTTGTCCTGAGGGATTCCCACCCTTTGCACAATGCGGCGAGCGTATTGCTCGTAGCTGGTGCTGATACAGAATACCTGCCATTCCTTGAGACCAGTGATAAGCTCATGCGCCCCTTCAACGACGGACGCTTTCTCTGCAAGCCTCCTTATATCATCCTCCGATATACCGTGACAAACCAGAAAGGGTATGATAAGGGCCAGGGTATCACCGGGCTCGTAATCCTCCCTGCCTTCGAGGGCCAGCAGGTCATCGTAGCGGCTGATTACCTCGAAGACCTGGCCCCCTTGGGGGAACAGACTCATCAACTCATAGGCGTTGTCTTGGGGAGAGAGGGGGCCCTCGAGGTCAAAGCAGATGTAGTTCACTAAGCTATCCTTTAACTGCTTCGTTGATTTCCCCGGTCAAATCATAGCCCGCGATGACCTCACCACTGGCAGAAAGCACTTTACCTTCCCCTATCCTCACCTTGCCTTCGCTCAGGGCTTTGAGGGTGGCGATTATCAGCGGGAACTCCCGTGCCAGTCCATACTGCCGAATCGTTATAAAGAGGCGATTCCCTTCACCCTCCTCGGCCTTAATACTATCTACCGAGCGTGACTTTAGCTCATTCCAGTAGCTATCGAAGGGCGCGCCCCTGATGGGGAATCTGCAGTAAGCTACAGGGGGGCCCTTGTCAAGTTCGGGAGTGACGAGGTGCATCATAACTCCAGTTTGCTCTGCCGCGGACTCGATAAGCTTCCAGATGACCTCCTGCCAGGTTCCCGTTGGCCCGCCGGGGGCTGCGGGGTGTAGGTTTATCATGGTATATCTCCGGCACATTTCAGGGCCTACGATGAGCATATAGCCGGCGAGGATACAGATGTCGTGGTTGTAGCCGTCGAGGCGTTTCATCGCCTCTCTATCGTACTCCAGCCGCCATTCGGGGGAGAGATATGCACCACCGGCTGTTTGGAACCGCCGCGACGAGAGCTGGATGAGCGGCAGGCGGTAGCCTCTTACCATATCGAAGAAGAGGTCGCTCTCTGCATCTTCACTGGGTTCGCGATTGCTGAAGACGAAGGAGATCCCTGCCTTGAGGTGGCCGCTGCCAATACTGTTCCAAACGGCGAGCAGGAGGTCGCGTGCTGCCTTGTCCCTCCCCGTGGAGAACCAGCCGATTCGAAACACCGCTGCTAGCCCCTCCCCAAGCGCTTAATCACCCTGTTCCTGACGTTGTAGAGGTGTATCAGGGGACTCGTTCTGTGCCCGGAAATACGACCTTGTTTGAGAGCCGTTATAAATTGCTGAGCATCGTTGAACTCCGGGATCTCTATGAAAGCCCTGCCGATCTCCTGGATAACATGGGCATCGCTGCCGGCGGTTCCCGGCAGTCCGTGGCGCTGTGCAAGCTCAAGAGCCCGTGCCGCATCCCGCTTCAAGAGTGTCCGTGAATTGAAAACCTCTATCAGGTCGACCTCGGGCATTATCCTCTCCAGCGCATCGCGGTGGAGCCGTGAGTGGGGCCGGAAGCGGTCAAAGGGATGGGGGATGCATACCAACCCGCCCTGGTATTTGATTCGCGCCACCGTCTCCTCGGGTGACAGGTGCGGAGGGACCTCCTCGCTGAGGAAGAGTCCCATGATTTCGCCCCGATCGGTCAATACCTCCTCGCCGATTATAACGGTAAAAGGAGCTATGCGCTTAATCTCAAGAGCCCCCGAGATGCGGTCGTGGTCGGTAACCGCGATACAGTTTATCCCGACCTCGATACAGCGTTGCACCACCTTTTCTATCGGGGATGTCGAGTCTTTCGAGTAGCAAGTATGCACATGGAGGTCGGCTTTCAACAACTTAATTCACCTGAAGCCTTACGCTCGTTCCACGTAGCTTCCGTAGCGGGTATCTACACGGATTGTATCGCCGGTGCTTATGAAATACGGTACCTGAATAGTAACACCGGTTTCCAGGACAGCTGGCTTCGTCCCGGCCTGCGAGGTGTCGCCCTTATAGCTGGGGCCGGTTTCGGTTACCACGAGCTCTACGGTGATCGGCATATCAATCCCAATTGCCTCATCGCCGTGCCGTGACATCGTGACTGTGGTCCCTTCCTTGAGATAGTTGAGAGCGTCGCCCAGATGCTCTGATGTCAGCGCGGTCTGCTCGAAGCTCTCGGTATCCATGAAGTAGTGCAGGTTGCCGTCCTGGTAAAGGTACTGGGCAGGCCTCTGCTCGAGGCGTACCTGTTTGAATCTGTCCCCCGCTGAGAAGGTGCGCTCGATAGTGTGGCCTCCTCTGATGTCGCGAAGTTTCAGCCTGACCTGGGCGCTGCCCCGGGCTATCTTGATATGCTGCCAGTCGATGATCTGGTAGAGAACTCCGTCGAGTTCTATAGCGATACCTTTCTTCAAATCACCGGCGTCGATCATCTGTTACCTCCAGTCTTTCTCGCCTTGGTCAGCGGACGCACCTTGCCTTCCTCCAGCACCACTGTGTCCTCTATCCTGACGCCACCCCAGCCGTCAATATAGATACCGGGCTCGATGGTGAACACCATCCCATCGGTCAGGACGTCGGAGGAATTAGGCCCGAGGCGGGGCTCCTCGTGGGCGGCAAGCCCGATACCGTGTCCCAGTCCGTGGCCGAAATTCTCCTCGTAGCCTGCCTGCTCGATGACCGTGCGGGCAAGCTGGTCTGCCTGCTCACCGTTCATACCCGCCTGTAGTGTCGCCATGGCGGTGAGCTGCGCCCCTAAAACTATATCATAAATTCGGTGGAATGTGTTATCTCCTGCTCCCATGTAGAAGGTGCGGCTGATATCGCTGGAGTACCCTCCGACCGTTGCTCCGAGGTCGATAACCACCGGCTCGTTCTGAGAGATAGGCCTGTCTGTAGGTTTGGCGTGGGGCAGTGCTGAGTTCGGTCCAGAGGCGACGATGATATCGAAGGGCAGGGGCTCGCTGCCGTTCTGGCGCATGAAGCGCTCTAGCTTCCAGGCAAGCTCCCTCTCTGATGTTCCCGGCTGTACCTGCGGGAGGACCGCTTCGAGGGCGGCATCGGAGAGCGCTGCTGCTTTCTCGATCAGTTGCAGTTCTTCTGCATCCTTCACTGCGCGTAGAGATTCCACCAGGTTCTCTGTGGGGATGAGGCTGATCTCCCTGTCCATGCCGCGCACGGCTGCGACCAGATCATTGTAGGTGCAGTAGGGAACCTCTTTCCCCTCGAAGCCCAGCTTGTAAACGTCCATTCCTTCCAGCAGCGCAGGGAGCCATCTTGACAGGTCACCCTGTATCCGAAATAGCTCGAATGCAGGTGCCTCATCCTGCGACTGTTTGACATAACGAAAATCAGTAGCTAGGATAGCCCTGTCCTGAGAGATGAGTAAAAGCCCTGATGAGCCGGTGAACCCCGAGAGGTAGCGGCGGTTCTCGCCCTGTGAGATTAACATGGCGTCGAGTCCATGCTGGGCGAGTTGGACTCGGAGCTTGTCGAGCCGATTGGACATGGGCAGCTTATGCCTCCGCCGCTAGGATCTCCAGGGCGGCGATATATCCTCGCCATCCCAGCCCCGATATCTGCCCCTGGGCTATGGGGGCGATAACCGACTTCTGCCGGAATTCTTCTCGGGCGTGTATATTTGAAAGATGGACCTCGATGACGGGCAGGGGAGTATCGATGAGGGCGTCACGTAGTGAGAGCCCGTAGTGGGTAAGCGCACCGGGGTTGATAATGATGCCTGAGGCCTGCGGGGCCTTCTTCTGAATGAAATCGACCAGTTCCCCCTCGTGGTTGGACTGGAAGGTCTCCAGTTCGACCTTCAACTCGCGTGCCTTTTCCTGAAGCAGGGAATCTATCTCTTCCAGGGTTTTATCGCCGTAGAATTCAGTCTGCCGGGAGCCGAGCATATTCAGGTTCGGGCCGTGGATAGCCAGTATCTTCATTCCTCCCCCTTTCCGGTGCTGCTTCTGGGATGGGCGGCGAGGTATTTACGTCGGATTTGGCTCTGGGTTACATGGGTGTAAACCTGGGTACTGGAAAGACGGGCATGTCCCATGAGGTCCTGGACTGACCTGAGGTCGGCGCCTCCGTCGAGCAGGTGGGTGGCAAAGGTATGGCGCATTATGTGCGGGAAAATCCTCATATCGATCCCTGCTTTCTTTGCATATTTCTTAATTATGTGCTGGATGCGGCGTTCCACAACCCGCTCTCCGAAACGGTTGAGGAAAACAGCCTGAGTGTCTGTCTGGCTTTGGAGCTTGGGACGGGCGTTCTTGAGATAGAGCTGTAGCGCCTCCGCTGCCGGCTTGCCCATGAGCACCACGCGCTCTTTGGCGCCCTTGCCCCAGACCCTGAGCTGGCGCGAACCGAGGTCGATGTCTTTCAAGTCCAGGGATACGATCTCGCTCACACGTAGTCCCGTGGCGTAGAGTAGTTCCAGTACAGCCCGGTCCCTGAGGCCCTGTGGTGTGGAGGAGTCTGGGGCCACTAGCAGCTTCGCCATCTCCCCGTGGGTGAGGAAGGTAGGCAGCCTCTTCGCCTGCTTGGGTGATGATAACGTCGACAGCGGCTCGGAATCTATTAGCTTCTCCCGTAGCAGGTAGCGGTAGAATGACCTCAGGGCGCTGAGCTTGCGGCTGATACTGCCTCGAGATGTTCCCGCATCGTGCAGCCAGCCGAGGTAACGCCGCATGGTGGAACGCTTGACCTTGGCTGGCGAATCTATCCCTATATCGCTCAGGTAGGCGAGGAAGCCCTTGATATCGTTTGTATAATTCCTCATTGTATACCTAGAGATATTACGCTCCAGTTCGAGGTGCTTGATATATTTTTGTAGTAGTTCTTCCACTTTCTTCCTCAGGAGGTTTGCCCTTCCTTGTAGTCGCACTGGGTGCACTTGACCAGCCCTTTCCACGATTGTGTCAGCAGCCCCTTGCACCGGGGGCAGGGTTGGGGCAGGGGTTTGTCCCATGTAGCGAAATCACACTCAGGGTAGCGGGAGCAGCCGTAAAAGAGCTTTCCCTTTTTGCTTCTCCGCTCTATCAACTCGCCACTGCACTTGGGGCATTTGACACCGGTGCCGACCTGTATCGGCTTTGCGTTCTTGCACTTGGGGAAACCGCTGCATGACATGAACTTGCCCCTGCGTCCCCATTTTATCACCATGGGACGTCCGCAGAGCTCACAGACCTCGTCCGTAGGCTCACTGAATTTAGGGATGGTCGAGGTCGCTTTGGCTACGAGTTCCTCAAAGGGGGAGTAGAACTCCCTCAGCATGGGAACCCACTTCAGCTTGCCGCCGGCGATCTGGTCCAGCTTCTCTTCCATCTGGGCGGTGAAGTCAACGCTGACGATGTCGGTGAAGTGCTCGCTGAGCAGTCCCGAGACGATGTTACCGAGTTCGGTGGGCTCCAGCCTGCCGTTGCGCCGCTCCACATATCCCCTTTCCTGTATCAGGGACAGGATGGGCGCGTAGGTGCTGGGGCGCCCTATTCCCAGTTCCTCGAGCGCTCTGACCAGAGTGGCCTCGGTGTATTGTGGTGGAGGCTGGGTGAAATGCTGCTCGGAGAAAAGGGCTAGAAGCTTGAGCTGGTCGCCCTTGGCAAGCTTAGGCAGCGGCCCCTTTCCGTTTTCATCCTCAACATCGTCCCTGCCTTCCTGGTAGAGGGTGAGGAAGCCGGGAAAGGCTACTACTGCCCTCCTGGCTCTAAACAGGTAGCGCTTCGCGGACTTTGCCTCTATATCAACGGTAGTGGTATCGATCTGGGCTGACGCCATCTGGCTGGAGACCATACGTTGCCAGATAAGCGTGTACAGTCTCAATTGGTCTCTGGTGAGGTGAGGCTTGACCTTTGCTGGCTCCCTTTGGATGGAGGTGGGGCGTATCGCCTCGTGGGCCTCCTGGGCGCCCTTAACCTTTCTCGCAAAGCGGCGTGGCGAAGGGGGGAGATAATCGGCTCCATATTTACTCGAGATATATGAGCGTGCATTCGAGATCGCTGAGGGTGAGACCCTAGTGGAGTCGGTGCGCATATAGGTAATTAGCCCTACGTGACCCTCTTCGCCTATAGGCAGGCCCTCGTAGAGCTGCTGGGCGATGGACATAGTCTGCTTGGCGCTGAGCCTGAGCTTACGCCACGCCTCTTGCTGCAGGGTGCTGGTGATGAACGGTGGTGCTGGCTGGCGTGCTGCCCTCTTCTCGCTCACGGAGGACACGGCGTAGCGCGCATCTTTGAGTTCGGCTTCGAGCTCCTTGGTTCGCTTTTCGTCCTTAAGCTCGATTCTGTCCCCGCCGAACAAGCCTACAAGCTCCGCTTTGAAGCTGGACGTGGTAGGATTTTTCTTCACCAACTCGGCTTCAATTGTCCAGTACTCCTCGGAGACAAAGTCCGATATCTTGGCGGCGCGGTCGACGACCAGCTTCAGCGCTACGGACTGTACCCTTCCTGCGGAAAGCCCCGGCCTCACCCTTTTCCAGAGCAGGGGACTCAATTTATAGCCTACCAGCCTGTCCAGGATGCGCCTTGCCTGCTGGGCGTCCACCAGCTTCATATCTATGTGTCTGGGATCGCTGAAGGCTCTGGAGATAGCCTCCCTCGTTATCTCATGGAATACCACACGCTTGAGGGGCAATTTATTGAGTCGTGCTGCCTGGACGAGGTGCCAGGAGATAGCCTCCCCCTCGCGGTCGGGGTCTGTGGCCAGGTAGATGGCTGTTGCGTTTTTGGCTTTCTCCTTTATCTCACTGATTACCTTATTCTTGCCCCGGCTGACGACGTAGGTGGGAGAGAAGTCGTTATCCACATCAACCCCGAACTCCTTCTCCGGCAGGTCGCGCACATGCCCCAGCGATGCCTTCACCGTGTAGTCTTTCCCTAGGAATTGGCTCAGGGTTCTCGCCTTGGCAGGGGACTCTACGATAACCAGATTCTTAGACATTGAATGATGTTCCTATCATGTAGCTTGTATACTCATTAAGACAGGTTCTGATTGTACTGTAACACACCACAATTGAGCATGTCCACCCCTCCCCCGCGTGATCATTTTGAGTCGGCCATGTGTCGCTCCGCGCTGTGGTTTTTTGGCCAAGCTGGGGGGCAGGGGATTGACAAGCGAGGCTATTTTTGATATATTAGCGATATATCTCCGATACATTTTGAAGCTAAAAAGGCAGGTGAGCGATGAAACAGCCGCGGCAAAGGCATATCCCGCTGAATATCGAGGAGAGGCAGGAGTTGGATCGGCGCAAGCGCGACTATGAGTATGTGACCGGGGATACCGGTGACTGGGGGAAGTTTCTGGGGATTGTTTCGCTGGCCGGCCTGGCCGCTTTGGGGGTTTACTCTATGGCCCAGGTGGGCAGGCTTGCGCCGACGGTGTGGCAGGTGAATTGCCCCCATTGCAGGATGGGATTCCCTATCCAGGTTCCTAATCCGACGCCGTGGAGATTGACCAAGATGGGCTGCGTGAATTGCAGCGCTGAGTTGGTGGTGGACTTCGCCAAACCAGAGCCGGATTCATCAAGTAGCTACGAGGGAGGTGCTGAAGGGGAGTACTCTGCCTACTGCTACAATTGCCAGCAGCCTATCAAGGCAAACTTCTCCCACGTGAGCCAGCGCGGGTTCGAGTACCTTAAATGCCCGCACTGCGACCGTGTGCCGCGTATGAGTTCCTGGGAATAAAGAGCAAATAGCTGCCAGCTATCGGCATTCCGTCTACGTGTGGGCGAGGGCGTAGTTCATACCCCCCAACTGGCGCACAATCCCCTTGAGTTCCATCATCGACAGGGTGCTGGAGACGGTGGCGATGGGCAGGTTTGACTGGCGGCATATCTCGTCGATATGAGTTGGCTCATGGGAGAGGTGTTTTAGCAGCAGTGACTCGGTCTCATTCGCGGGAACGAACTCCCTCATCTCCAGCTGCTGCGGGATCATGGTCAGGTTGAGCTCCTCGAGGATGTCCTCTGCATTCCTCACCAGTTTGGCTCCCTCCTGTATCAGGCGGTTGGTGCCGCGGCTTCGCGGCGACAGAATGCTCCCCGGGATGGCGAATACCTCACGGTTCTGCTCCAGGGCGAGGCTGGCGGTTATCAGAGCGCCGCTGCTTTCACCCGCCTCGGAGACTACGACGCCCAGACACATTCCGGCCATGATACGGTTGCGGCGGGGGAAGTGTTCGGCCTTGGGCTTGGTTCGCAGGGGGTACTCGCTAATCAACGCCCCCTGCTCTATGATCGACTGGGCCAGCTTCGTATTCTCTGCAGGATAGACGATATCGAGGCCGGAGGCAAGGATGGCGATGGTACGCCCCCCGACCTCCAGTGCAGTGCGGTGAGCAATTGAATCTATCCCGCGTGCCAGTCCGCTGACGATGGTGATTCGATTATGTACTAGGTCGGCCACTAGACGTTCGGTTACCTGCCGCCCGTATATGGTGGCACCCCGGGTACCCACTACCGCTATCGCCCACTCGTCCTCCGGAGTGAGGTTGCCCCTGATGTAGAGCAGGGGAGGGACGTCATAGATCTCTTTCAGCCTCGCGGGAAAGGCGGGGTCATTTAACGTGAGCACCCTGACCTTATAGCGTTCCAGCAGCTCCATCTCAGCATCGGGGGATATCTCGGGGCGTGAGGTGACGATAGACTCCACCGTCCTGGTATCCATCCCCGCTGCCTTGAGGTCCCGAGCGCTGGCGAGCCATGCTTTCTCCAGGCTGCCGAAATAGCTCTCGAGCTGCGAGAACCTGGCGCGCCCGATGCCTTGTATACGGTTAAATGCTACCCAGTATTTCAGGTCTGACATCTCAGCCTCGCAGCCGAGACATTGTAGCACACTGCAGGCGATGAAGGCAATCGACAGCGGGGGTTAGTCGGTGAGGGACCTCTCGAGGGCAGTCTTCACTTTACGGAAGAGCTCAGCCAGTTGGTCAACGTCCATCTCTGCAGTCTCAGGGGTCAGTGCCAGTACGAAGGGCAGGGTAGGGAGCCCCAACTGGCTCTCGTCATGGGACACAGACTCAGCCTGAACTTGGCGGTAGGCATGCCGTGGCGAGCGGGTTTTTCGCCTGCCTCGGGGCGCTGGCTGGGTTGTATCGAGAGCTATCTCGATCTCGGCCAGCCGGCATAGCTTAATGAGGAAGCGGGTGGCTTTGGTAGCCATCTCGGCGCCCAGTCCCCCGTCAGTGACAAAATAGTTGTAGATTCCGTCTCTGGTGAGTTCTGTCGGCTTAAGCTGCTGGAATACGCCGGAGTAGGCGTTGCGCACGATATCCTGCAATGCCAGGGTATATGTTGCACCCTTTGTTTTAAGCAGGCGGCTGTTCTCCGTGGGCCTGCCATCGTCATCTATCAGGTTCAGGAACCTGAGCGCACCCACAACCTTATACTCGTTACCGGGCGCCACCTTATTAACACGA
The DNA here is from genome assembly GCA_011174795.1 of Dehalococcoidia bacterium. Lineage (GTDB taxonomy): Bacteria > Chloroflexota > Dehalococcoidia > SZUA-161 > SZUA-161 > W281. The sequence continues at coordinate 97,838 of DUEY01000002.1, read as the reverse complement.
AGGAAATCGCTGTCTATGCGCGCGGGGGTGGTCCTGCGGAGTAGTTGCAGGGACTGCAGGGTACCCCTTGTCGGACCGTAAGGGGGTATCATTCCTCGCCCATCTAGCTCGCGTTCTCTAGCAGCCATCGTCTTTTCACCTGGACTCAAATAATAAGGACTGAACTGTTCAGTCCATCTGCGGAATTATATCACAAAAAAGGCTGGACTGTCAACAGTCCGTGAAAAAAGTACTATATTTATTCCCTATCGTACGCGGAAAGGCACGGATTAGGTGTAAAAAAGGGGGACTGTTAATGTCGGGACAGTCCTCAGTCCCGCATCTTTTACGACAATTTTAATCAAATGGACAGCAACAGAAAGTATAGTCCCTTGCTTAAACATGAGGGACTCCCGGTCTTGCCGGCATAATTCACTGCTTTGGGGCATTGACAATTTACACGAAACCGTGTAAGCTATTTTCTATGGCGTCGCAAAAAAAGAGGGGAGTCCGCTGGGACGGCAGGCGAGTCCGTGCCCTAAGAAAACACCTGCGGGTGACCCAGCAGGGACTGGCGGAGGAGCTCGGAGTGCGTCAACAGACGATAAGCGAGTGGGAAACCGGCCTGTACAGCCCTCGGGGCACATCCAACACAGTACTTAACATCATTGCCGAGCGCGCTAGCTTCAAGTACCGGGTGCGTCGTGGGCAGAAAGGGGCTCATGAAGAGGGTGGAGGTAGCTGAACGCCTTCTCGCCCAGGTGTGGAAGAGGCAGTTGCTGGAGGCGAGGAAGCTGGTCACCGGTTCCGGGGAGAGGGTTTGTGTTATTTATCCGGGGAGGGAGAACAGGGATAGAGGCCCCGATTTCGTGGGTGCTGTGATCTCCACCGCCGATGGCGTAACGCTGAGAGGAGACGTAGAGCTTCACTCAAGAGCGAGCGACTGGAGGATTCACGGCCACCATCGTGACTCCAACTACAACAATGTGATCCTTCAGGTGGTATGGGAGGGGGATGAGGTTGCGGTTCTGGAGAGTGGTAGGGTGGCGCCCACAGTGAGCCTGTGCCATTGCCTTGATGGTTCGCTGGATGATATCCACTATCAGGCCGGTCTTCCCCTGGTGCCCAGTGAGCCCTGCTGCAATGCTAGAGAGCGGCTTGGCGATCGTGTGGTCGGCAGGCTGCTGGATGAAGCTGGGGAGGAGCGATTCCGTATTAAGGCAGGCGATTTCGCGGCGGCATTATGCGTGGAGCAGCCCTCACAGGTATTGTACCGGGGGGTGATGGGTGCTCTGGGCTATACCAAGAACAAAGAGGCGTTCGAGGAGCTGTCTTGTCGCCTGCCGCTGGAGGTTCTGGAAGGCCTGTGCTGCATCAAATCTTATCTGGAGCGAGTTACGGTGCTCGAGGCTTTACTTCTGGGGAAAGCGGGATTGTTACCTGATGACGGCGGCGATGAGCGGGAGCGAATCTGGCATTCTCTGGGTGGTGGAGAGACGATGAGTCCTGACCGCTGGCGTGTCTTCAGGATTCGCCCTGGGAACCATCCGGCACGCCGCCTCGCTGGCGCTGCACATCTGCTTGCCCGCTTTATGGAGACCGGGCTGTTTGAGGGAGTGCTACAACTGGTGTCCGCGTCTTCTCTGTCTATCGGGAAGCTCGAATCGAGCTTCATGGTCAGGGACTACGGACCCTGTTCGAACGGTAAGCGTAAACTGATAGGGCAGGGGAGAGCGAGGGAAATAGTGGTCAATATCGTGCTGCCGTTTATCTTCGCCTGGGCTGAGGCTTGCTCGCACAGAAGGCTGGAGAGGCGGATTTTGGCGCTCTATCGGAGGTATCCTGTAGTGGGTGAGTACGGGATGACGCGCGAATTGAAGGGGCTGCTGGGAGTGGGTGCCTCAGAGTTGGTAGGCTCTGCGCGGCGGCAGCAGGGGCTGCTTCACCTGGACAAGATGTATTGCCGTCCGCGAGAATGTATTGCCTGTCCTGTCGCGCGGAGGCTAAGTTCGGCGGCGCTTGCCGGTTAACCGCTGAGTGAGCGGACTGTTCTCCGGGTCTTTCTCGTGCCCCGAGAGTCCCTCCCGGAGCAGGACGCTCACGATCTCCGACTTGTTGCACTTGATTCCCTGCACCATGAGGTCGAGCCAGACCTTCTCCAGCAGTAGCAGGTCATCGGGATCGAAGTAGAACGTGCCCTTTGCGAATTTTGTTTTTACAGGCGTACTGGTAGAATGGTATACTGGTGTATCGCTGAACAGGGCATCGATTCCCCGCTTCGCCGCCATATCTTCAGCCAGTCGTTTACCCACGCTAATTCGCTTTGCCATTGTGCACCTCTCTTGCTAGCCTGCGGTAGGCGCCGGCAGCGGGGGAGGAACTGCTGTAGGTCAGGATAGACTCGCCCGCCGTGGTAGTATCGGCGAATTTTATCGTGGCTGGGATGGGTATGTCGATGACATTTTCCCCATAGCGCTCTCTCAACTGCTCCGCCACCTCCTGCGAGTGGCGGGTTCTTTTATCGTAGAACGTGGGAAGTATCCCCATGACCTCGAGATCGGGGTTCAGGCGGCCTTTTACCTTGAAGATGGTGGTAAGCAGCAGTTGCATGCCCCGGAAGGCGAGATAATGCGCCTGGACGGGGATGAGGACCTCGCCGGCGGCGGTGAAGGCGTTGAGCGTCAGTACCCCCAGCGATGGCGGGCAATCGATGAGTATATAGTCGTACCTTGTATCGATTGGATTCAGCTTACTCTTGAGGATGAACTCTCTGCCGGGCTCGTTGATCAGTTCCACCTCGGCGCCGGCGAGATGCATGTTGCTCGGTGCCAGGTCACAATTCGTGACTGTCGGGATGAGGATGTCCTCAATGTGCCGGTCCGCATCGCGGAGGACATCGTACATGGTTTTTTCCACCTCCTGTACACCCAGCGCTATAGACAGTGTGCCCTGGGCATCCATGTCCACCAGCAGGACGCGAACTCCCAGCTCGCTCAGTGCGGCACCGAGGGAGATGGTGGTGGTGGTCTTGCCCACACCGCCCTTCTGGTTAGCAATAGCTATTACTCTAGCCATATCACCACCTTTCACTGGTATATTGGTGTACTGGTATACTGTTTTACCAGCTAAATTATACCACGCTTGTCAATGGGGGTTCTACAGCTGTCAGCTTTCGGTGCTTAGGTTATATGAGCTGACGGCTGAGAGCTGATAGCTGAACAGTGTTATGGAGTTCTAACCTATCTTCAGGCTGGGGAGCACGTCCAGATCCCAGCCGGCCGTTTTCTCGGCGAGAAGGTGGAAGTAGCCGCAGGAGGCGATCATGGCGGCGTTGTCGGTGCAGAGGTTGAGGTCGGGGATGAGCACCGGTATCGGTGAGCGGAGAAGCATGGTCTCACGCAGGAGCCCGTTGGCGGCAACGCCACCGGCGAGGAGTACCTGCACTACTCCATGCCTGCTGGCGGCGTCTATCGTCTTGGTTACCAGGACGTCGACCACAGCGCGCTGGAAACTGGCGGCGACGTCTGCTACTATTGAGTCGTGTTTGGCTGAGGGGATGCCCAGTTCATCCGCCAGACGCACCACCGCTGTCTTGAGCCCGCTGAAGCTGAAGTCGTCGCTGCCCTTGAGCCAGGCGCGGGGCAGGTGGTAGCGGGGGATTCCTTCCTTTGAAGCCAGTTCGATAGCGGGGCCCCCGGGATATCCCAGCCCCAGCACCCTCGCCACCTTATCGAAGGCCTCCCCAGCGGCATCATCCCGCGTCCTGCCCAGCCTCAACAATTCGCCATGGTCTTTCATCAGGACGAGGTCGGTATGGCCTCCGGAGACGATGAGTGCGAGCAGCGGGAAGGTGGGCAACTCTGATCCCAGCCAGTTGGCGTAGATGTGCGCCTCGAGGTGGTTGATGCCGGTGAAGGGCCGGTCCCAGGCCAGCGCCAGCGCCTTCGCCAGGTTCACGCCCACCAGCAGGGAGCCTGCCAGCCCGGGGCCGTTGGTAACGGCGATAGCCGAGAGGTTGCTCGATGCAACCTCGGCATCCGCCATGGCCTGTTCCACGATGGGTATGATGGACAGCATATGCTGTCGGGAGGCTACCTCGGGGACGATGCCGCCGTAGCGGCTGTGGATCTCGACCTGGGAGGCCACGATGTTGGATAGCATCGTAGTGCCGTCCTCGACGACGGCGGCGGCGGTCTCGTCGCAGGATGTTTCGATACCTAAAATCTTCATCTTCTACCCGATAAAGGTGCAGACTTCCTCCACGAGTTTTCGCGGCGGCCTCTCCCGAGGTGGCTTGGAGGGCGTGCCCAAGGAGATGATGCCGAGCAGGAACCAGGGCTTCTCCACGCCGAGCATGGCCTCGAGCTCCTCCCGGGCGAACTCCGCCGGGCCGCTGGAGAAGCAACAGCTGTAGCCCAGGGCGGTAGCTGCCAGTTGAAGCTGGGCGGTTGCCATAGCCACGCTCTCTATGCCGAGGTCGCGGTGGGATGGCTCAGAGGATGAGTTGCTGTAGCGTGGTCCCTCCCAGGGGCGTGCCAGCACGGCGATGGCCACCGGGGCATCGGCGAAGTGGGTGCTGTAGAGGCGCATCCGGGCGAGGCGCTGTTTGCGTGCCCTGTCGTCCGTTGCTGCCATCGAGGCTTCTACTATAGCGTTTATTACGTCGCGCATGCTGTTCTTCAGTTCCTTATCGCGTATCACGATGAAGTGCCACGGCTGCTCGTTGGTGGCGCTGGGGGCGAGCGTCGCAGCCTCGAGCATAGCCAGTATGTCTTCGTGCGCTACCGCCCGGTCGCTGAAGCGGCGGATGCTGCGCCGCGCCCTGACCGTCTCGAAGAAGTCCATAGCCACCTCCTTGGGAGGGTTGATGACGGCACAATTATACCATCATCCCGATGAGCCTGTGCTATAATTGCTCTGTATATTCCGTAATCAAGGAGTGTGTGATTATGGTTACCAATACACATATCCATGTTCAGACAAAGGGTGACTGCGAGCTTATCGACATCACTCGGCAGGTGGCGGAGAAGGTCGGGGAGTCAGGCGTAAAAGACGGGACGGTCACCCTCTTCGTGGCGGGTTCGACGGCTGGGCTGTCGACTATAGAGTATGAGCGCGGCGTGCTCAGCGATTACCAGAGCATGTGGGACCGAACGGTACCCAGGGATATCACCTATCGTCACGATGCTGCGTGGGGGGATGGTAACGGGCATGCCCACGTGCGGGCTTCGCTCCAGGGTGCTTCCCTCGTAGTGCCCTTCGTTAGCGGGAGACTGACGCTGGGGACATGGCAGCAGATAGTGCTGGTTGACTTCGATAACAGGTCGCGCTCTCGGGACATCGTAGTCCAGATCATGGGTGAGTAGCGCGCTCGCTCTAGTTCTAAGCAGGTAGATTATAGCGCCTGATGTGCCCTAGCTTGCTCTGAGACGCTCCAGAATCGAATTCTGGGGTGTTTTATCGTGTTAAGCAGAGTTTGGGTCATTTACTCTATTACTCCCTCCTTGCGGAGGGTCTCGATATCCTGCTCGCTGGCGCCGGTGACGTCTTTTAGTATCCCCAGCGTATGCTCGCCATAGAGCGGGGGTCGGGCTCTGGGTCTGGCGGGGGTATCCGAGAGCCTGAAGGGGCTCTTAAGGAGCTTGACCCTGCCTATCTTGGGGTGTTCTACCTCGACCACTATACCGCGGTGCTCGGCATGGGGGTCGGACAGGGCTTCATCCACGGTGTACACAGGTGCAGCCGCGACATCAGCCTCGTCGAAAAGCCGCAGCCACTCATCCCTATCCTTGGTAGCGAAGATCTCGCAGAGCTCCTCATACATCTCCTGCTGCTTCTCCAGCGGGGCAAAGTGATGCGCTACGAAGTCCTCCCTTCCCACTAGTTTGCAGAGGTTGGTCCAGAGCGGCGGTTCGAGGCAGGACAGGGCGACGTATTTGCCGTCCCCGGCCTTGTAAGTGTTCAACCACGCCTGGTCACTGCCCGTGGGAAGGGTGCTGCGCCCGGCTATATCGCCGGTCGATAGATAGCGGATATTCATCACCCAGTTGAAGAAGAACATACCGTCTGCGATGGCGACTTCTATGAACTGACCCCTCCCTGTTTTCTCGCGGGCGTAGAGTGCTGCCAGTATGGAGCTGATGGCCTGGCAGTTGGCGGAGAGGTCGGATATCTGTGGGGAGATAACGTGAATCGGCGGACCATCCTTGGAGCCTGTGGCTCCGAGGATGCCGGTAAGGGCAACGATATTTATATCGTGAGCGCCCCGGTTGGCATAAGGGCTGTCTTGGCCGTAACCTGTTACGGAGCAGTAAATCAGACGCGAGTTGCGCTTGCTCAGCGTCTCGTAGTCCATTCCCAGGCGCTTTGCTGCTCCCGGCCGGAACGCCTCGATGAGCACATCGGCATTGTCCACTAGGTGGTACAGGATATCCCGTCCTCGCTCGTGTTTGAGGTTGACCGCGATGCTCTTCTTATTGCAGTTCATGCCGACGTAGCGGAACCACGTATCGTCGGTGAACATAAAGGAGAGCGCGGGCGCTCCTGCCGTACGCGGGGTTTCTACTGTAATCACCTCGGCGCCGAAATCCGCGAGGACCATCGACGTATATCTCCCCGGGCTGTGCCGTGACAGGTCCAGCACCTTTATACCTTCCAGAGGCCCCATAGTGTCACCCCTTATTCTTATTAGCTGTCAACCAGTTTCAGTATATCATACCGGCGGCCTCCCTCTCAGAAGGGCAATCCGCCGGGTCGCCATTACACACAACAGAAACCATATACACCCCTGGGGAGCTTGTCATTGGTAACTTTAGTGGCATATAATTCGGATTAACTCTGTCAATCTCCGACGGAGTCAACTATACAGTAACTGCTTAGATTGGGGGCAAGTACGATGGCTGAGGCATTTCTGGTGGCGAAGGACCTTCACAAGAGCTTCAATCATATTAAGGCTGTTGACGGCGTTTCTTTCACTATCGACAAGGGCGAGATCTTCGGGCTTCTGGGCCCCAACGGTGCGGGCAAGACGACTACTATCCGCATGCTATCAACTGTCCTGGAGCCCGACAGCGGCGACGTTACGATCGGGGGCTATTCCGTGCGCCGTGATGCCGATGCCGTGCGCAGTATCATTGGGGTTTGTCCCCAGGAGTTGGCCCTCTATGAAGAGTTGTCCGCCATCGATAATCTGGTCTTCTTCGGCAGGATGGCTGGTCTGAGCGGCAGGGAGGCGCGTGAGCAGGCCATGTCTCACTTGAAGCTGTTAGGGCTGGTGGAGAGGGCTAAGGGTAGGGTGGACAAGTTCTCCGGCGGTATGAAGCGGCGTGTCAACCTCGCCATTTCCCTTATGGGGCACCCGCAGCTTCTCTTCCTCGATGAGCCCACGGTGGGTATCGACCCCCAGTCGCGTAATAATATCTACGAGACAATCGAGGGCCTGCGGGATAAGGGGATGACCATTCTCTACACGACACACTACATGGAGGAGGCCGACCGCCTCTGTAAACGCGTTGCTATCGTGGATGGCGGCCAGATAATCACCATGGATACCCCCAGGAACCTCAGGAGCCAGATCGGGCCGCCGGAGCAGGTGACCCTCGAGGACGTTTTCCTGCATTTAACCGGCAGGAGCTTACGTGATTAGAGTAGATATCGTTAGACCCCTGTTAATCGCCCTGCTGCAAGTCCGTATCTATTTGCGTGACAAGGCAGAACTGGCATTCAGTCTGCTGCTGCCCATAGCAATCTTTGCCCTGAGCTATGGCGCCTTCGGCGAGTTACAGTTCCGCGGCACTGCCTACGTTGTCAACGAGGACCAGGGAGGTGCCTATTCGACTGAGTTCGTTGACCGGCTCGATGAGGTAGACGGAGTAAAAGTCGATTTGCTCTCCATGGTTAAGGCGGATTCCAAGCTGGACAGGGCTGACCTGCTGATGGTTCTCTACATTCCGGAGGGCTTCTCRGATAAGCTCGCTGCCGGTGAGCCAGCTCAGCTGGTCTTCAAGCAGAGGGGAAAYGGTGGTGATGAGGGGCAGATAGTGGCYAGCATAGTCCGCGGAGTAGCCRGYGASATGGCACAGGARTTCCAGGTACGSAGMCAGGTCGGYGAAGCCCTCGCCGGCAGYGATATCGAGCAGAGCGTTATAGATATCACCGTTGAGGAGTTGCTCGACCGGGAGCGCGGTAATCCTACGGTGACGGTAGAGGAGGACATAGTGGGCGGCGATAMCGATCCGGTCTATGAATTCCTCCCCGGCATCGTGACCATGTTCGTCCTTTTCGCCATAACCTTGACTGCGAGGGTACTGGTAGAGGAGCGCAAGAAGGGAACTCTGGAACGTCTGCTCACCACGCGTCTCAGCGTGGGGCAGATTTTCCTGGGCAAATTCCTGGTCAATCTATCCCGTGGCTTCATCCAGACCCTTATTCTACTGGGACTGGCCTACGCAGTGTTCCAAATGTTCACGCCGCTTTCCTTCATCGAGTCACTGGTTCTCGCTGTTATATTCATAGCCGCGGTAAGCAGCCTGGGGCTCATCATCGGCTCGATTGCCCGCACCGAGGACCAGGCTACCTGGATCGCTGTATTCGTCACCATGGTTATGGTTATGCTGGGTGGAACCTTCTTTGAGATCCCCGAGAGCGGCGTGCTGCATATCCTGAGTAAGGTATCGGTAAATACCTATGCCAATGATGCCTTCAAAACGATAATAGCCGAGGGCGGCTCTCTGGCCGATGTAGGCCTTCAGATGGGGGTGCTGGCGGGGGTGGCGGTAGTGGGGCTGTACCTCGGCAGGTCCCTTTTCAGGATAATGCCTGGAGGCAGATAGAAGATAATGAGGCACCTGAGTCATATCTGGTTCATAGCGCTGAAGGACCTGAAGCTCTTCACTAGGGATCGTATGGCCCTTTTCTTCTTCATACTTTTTCCCTTCCTGTTTGTTGTTCTATTCAATTTTGTCCTCAGCGACGTCGGCGGTGAGGACGAGAGACTGGCACTGCACTTAATTACTCAGGAGGCGGAGGGAGGGCTCAGCCGCCAGATAATCGGTGCTCTAGAGACGGGGAATGCCTCGGAACTCGAGCCGGGTGCTCCGGAGATAATATGGGATAGGGACTACGAGGAGAATCTGCGGGCGGTTGAGGATGGAGAACTCGAGGGCTTCCTAGCGTTCCCCGAGAACTTCACCGACGGTATATATTCAGGAGGTGGCGCGGCACTCGAGGTTGTAGCTGACTCTGGTGCGGCCTACACCAGGGCTGCCCTCAACGGGCTGGGCGGTTCCATCGCTACTCAGATTGGCTCGCACTGGGTGGCTGCCGACGCTGCCATAACGCTGCTGATTGAGGCGGGAATAATAAGCCCCGATGATACAGAGGCTATGGATGAGGTTATAGAGGGGATTATTGCGGGGCAGGATGGTGCAGCAGCGCAGGAGCCTGTCATCGGATTCGAGGTGGAGAGCGTGGGAGATGTAGAGGCTCTCAACCCGGCCGACTTCGTTATTCCCGGCTATCTGGTGATGTTCGTCTTCTTCGCTGCGGCACTGGCTGCCGAGATAATAGTCCGCGAGCGCCAAAATCATACCTTGGAGCGGCTGCTATCAAGTACGGTGAGGCGGGAGTCCATCATCGGCGGTATATTCTTAGGCACGCTGGCCAAGGGCCTGATTCAGATATTGATATTCTGGGGGGTGGGCATCCTTGTTTTCGACATTGACTTGGGGGTATCCCCTGCTGCGGTCGTAGTACTCTCCATCCTGATGGTGATAATGTCAGCGGCCTTTGCCATCATGCTGGCGGCGATGGTTAAAACGCAGCGCAGCGCGGGCTCGCTGGCTACACTCTGCGCACTCGTGCTTGCGCCCCTGGGAGGGTGCTGGTGGCCTCTGTTTGTCACACCGGAGTGGATGCAGGCCTTGGCTAAGTTAACGCCCCACGGCTGGGCAACCACCGGCTTCAATAAGCTCATGCTCTTCGGCGCCGAGTTCGGTGACGTTGTGCCCGAGATGCTGGTCCTGCTGGGTTTCGCCGCAGCTTTTCTCCTTATCGGCCTGTGGCGCTTCCGCACGGCTGCTACCTAGAAAGCCACACTATCTGAAGAAAATGGAACAACCGTCGCTCAAGGTCAAGAAGCTTCGTCGGAATGTCATCATACCCCGGCGGGCGACACCCGGCTCAACGGGATACGACCTCTTCGCCTGTATCGATGGCGATGAGGCAGTTAAGATAGGCCCCCAGCCGAAGCTCATCGGCACCGGCATCGCCATTGAGGTGCCTGCGGGGTATGACGTCCAGATACGTCCCCGATCCGGCCTATCGGCCATGGGCGTCGGGGTTACCTTCGGCACGGTGGACAGCGACTACCGGGGCGAGGTGATGGTAACCATGTACCTGCTGAGCCCCGACGTTGCGTTTGAGGTAAGGCACGGCGACAGGATTGCGCAGATGGTAGTGGGCAGGGCCGCCGAACTGCCTGTGGTCGAAGTGGAAGACCTATCGCCGACTGAGCGCGGCAGTGGCGGTCACGGCTCAACGGGGGTTTAAGGCGCTGGATTGCATGGTGCTCTAAGGGCGACTCCCGAGTCGCTTCTAAATGAGTTGCCCTATCTATTTCACCATGCATAGGTTAAGATATATGGCTGTCCGATATCTGCTGAAAGCGAGCTTGCCTAACCGTGACCTGGATTACCGCTTCCATCGTGGTTGCTGCCATCCTGGGCCTGGTGAACGTTGTCGATAGCCACCTCATATCCAAACGGATGCCCAGCCTGTGGACATTCCTCATCCCGGCGGGCACTCTCCACCTCATTTTTGGACTGATTGTGCTGGGTGTCAACCCGTTTCCCGATGGGGTGGAGGCATTTCCCTGGCTCATAGCTGTTGTTGCATCCGTTTTGCGCACGGTAGCGGTACTGCTCATGCTCTATGCTATGCGCACCGAGGAGATATCCCGAATCATCCCTGTGGTTCATACCCATCCGGTGTTCGTGGCTATCTTGGCGGTTCCCCTTCTCGATGAGACCCTGAGCTCGCTGCAGTGGCTGGCGATTTTTATGACGGTAGCCGGCGCGATGCTCATCTCGGCGCGGAAGAGCGGGTCGGGGCATGGGGCGCGGCTGCGCCGGTCATTTACCCTGCTATTCGCATCCAGCCTGCTCTTCGGCGTGGCTAACACCGCCACCAAGTATGCCCTGGATTACATTTCCTTCTGGAACATGTATTCGCTCAACGCTCTCTGCTTTGGTGTATTCTTCTTGCTCGTTGCGGCGCGGCCCGTTGTTTTCAGGGAACTGCGGGAGATAAAAGACAGGGGCTTTATTCTGACGCTGCTCGCTGTTAACGAGATGATTGCCCTGGCGGGCATCATCCTCGGCTTCTGGGCTATGGAAAAGGGGCCGATTTCACTGGTAACCACTATCATGGGCACCCGGCCCTTCTTCGTTTTCCTCTATGCACTTGCCTTGAGTTTCTTCTTCCCCGCGGTACTGGGAGAACGCCTCAGCAGGGGGATTATCGCTGTGAAGATTGTGTCAATCGCTCTCATTGTGGGAGGGATTGCCATCATTAACCTGGTCGGGGACTGAAGAAGGAGCACCCGCCAGAGGCGGGCTGTGTCTCTACCTGGTGATGATGTGGACGCCGGTGGCTTTAAAGGAGGCGTGGATGTAGGTTCCGGTTTGCAGTGCCATCTCCTCGGCAGACCGCTTGGTTATCAGAGCGACCAGGGGGAAGCCGCAGTCCATCTCGACACGGGCAAGTGGCCCGAACAGCACGATGCGGGTTATAACAGCGGGGAAGGTATTCCTGGCGCTGGTCGGTTCCTTTGCATGCGTCAGGATTATCTCCTCGGGGCGAATGCAGGCATGAACTTCCTCGCCGGGGCTGAGGCTCGATATAGCCTCGATAACGTTGCCGTTAATATTAATAGTGACCATCCCCTCCTCGTTGGAAGCTATTACACCGCTTAAAATATTCTCCATACCTACGAACTCGGCGACTTCTCTATCTTGAGGCGAGCTGAATATCTCCCTGGGGTCGCCCGTCTGCAGCATCTGGCCTGCCATGAGCACACCCATCCGGTGAGCGAGGCGCTGCCCCTGGAACATATCGTGGGTGGACATTATCACGGTGGTATCCAGTTTTTGAATTACCTGTGACAGCAGGTTCTCGACGTTGGATGTGGATACGGGGTCGAGGTTTGCGGTGGGCTCATCCAGCAGCAGCAACTCGGGCTCTATCACCATCGCTCTCGCCAGCGCCACCCGCTGAGCCTCTCCCCCCGACAGCGTCCGCGCGTTCCTCTTCTCATATCCCGAGAGCCCTACTGTCTCGAGCGCGTTTATTACTTTGTCACGCAAGCCAGCCCCTTTTATCCTCCTGATCTTCAGGCCGTAGGCGACGTTGTTGTAGACGCTGGCGTTGAATACGGCAGGCTTCTGGAAGACCACGGCCATCCTCCTGCGTAACTCAAGCCTCGCTTTCTCGGAATCAGGGACCTCCCGGCCGCTGAAATATATCTTCCCCGAAGCGGGTTTATCGAGGAGTCCTATAAGGCGCAGGAGCGTCGTTTTTCCGGAGCCGGTGGGGCCTATTACCACGAAGACTTCGCCCCGCTCGACACCTAGGTTGATGTCTTTCAATACCTCGCTGTCGCCGTATCTCTGTTGTATCCCGTTGACTTCTAACAGCATCTTCTACCTCTGCTGCAGCCTGTTTACCAGAACGCTGACGATGAGCGCCAGCGTGATGAGGATGAGTCCAAGTGCTATGGACAGCTCAAGATTGCCCATGGATGTCTCCAGCGACATGGCGGTGGTGAGTGTTCTGGTGAAACCCCTTATATTACCGCCGACCATTAAGGCGAGGCCGACCTCGGATAGAGCCCTCCCGAATCCGACCAGAATTGCGGTCACCGTGGCGTACCTAGCTTCCAGAAGTACCGTTCGTACAGTCTGTAATCTGGTAGCGCCCAGCGAGACAGCGGTATCCTTTATCTCGGTGCTCACACCGCTCAGGGCAGAGATGGTCAGTCCGGTAATGATGGGTGAGATCAATACTACCTGTCCGATAACCATGACCTGCGGCGTGAACAGAATGCCCAGGCCGCCGAGTGGCCCCGCCCTGGAGAAGGTTATGAACACCAGCAACCCGACAAATACTGTAGGCAGGGCGTAGAAGGTCTGTATGATACTTACTAGAAGCCTTTTACCCCTGAAGTTGTTGAAGTGTATCAGGCAGCCCACGGGCACGAATATGAGTGCAGCGAAAAACGTGGAACTGCAGGAGATCCCCAGGGTCCTGGCGGTTATAGCCAGGACCTCGGGGTCTCCCGTGAAGATAAGCCGCAGGGCGGTGACGAAAGCGTCACCTATCTCTGACATCTTCTTCTACATATCCTGTCCGGCGCACGGCGTGAACAGCTGCCTGCCGTATTCCTCCACGCCGTAGTTGCCGATTAAGTCCTGTATCTCCTCCGAGGTGAGGAATACCACCATGTTGTTGGCCATATCCGGGTACTTGGTAGAAGTTACAGCCAAAACGGAATACACGTTGAGAAGCACATCGCCCTCGTCTACAACCGGGACCAGGTCGAGGTCTGCCTGGAATGCCAGGAACGTCCCTATATCGCTCAGGGTGTAGGCAATCATCTCGTTTGCCATGGTCAGGGTCGGCCCCATACCTCCCCCAGCCTCGACATACCAACTGCCCGAAGTCCTGACCTCCGCGTAGTCATAACCTGCGTTAGCCCAAATCGCCTTCTCTTTGCTGTGTGTTCCCGAGTTGTCCCCCCGGGATACGAACTTGACTGCTGAGTTCGTCTCGCCTTCCGTCATCAGCTTGTCGAATGCGTCCTCAGGGCTCATGCCGCTGATGCCCGCCGGGTCAGCTTCCGGTCCGACGATGAGGAAGTAGTTATAGGCGAAGGGCACACGCTCCAATCCGTAGCCATCGGCCACGAATTGCTCTTCCTGTGCCTTGGAGTGGACGGTTATTACATCGACGTCGCCCCGTGTGCCCCACTCCAGCGCCTTACCGGTACCGGCGTAGAGCACATCCACCTCCACTCCGTGCTTATCTTCGAACATCGGCTCCAGGTATCCCCAGAGGCCGGTGTCGTAGAGGCTGGTGGTCGTCGCTACCCTGAGCCTTCCCTTTGCCTCAATTGGAGCCACCACATCGGAAGTGGGAGTAGGGGTCGCTTCGGTCGTTCCCTCATCTTCGCATGCCGGGAGAACGCTGACCAGTGCCAGCAGCAACGCTGCTGCCAGCAGAAACAGAAAATACCTTTTCATAATGGTTTAAACCTCCTGGATGTTGTTAATTCTTCTATCATGGAGTTAACGGGAGTTCGGGGGAGGGGAGCGGGAAGGCAGATAAAATAAGGACGCCCCATAAATATGAGCGCCCATATATAGTCTGCGGTATTGCATCATTTTCTCCTTTCCAAACATGGGAGGCATTGCCGTTTCCCGCAATACCCTATCGCCTGCCTGCCCTGCCCTCTCGGGTTTAGGCGCAGCAGGTCGGAGAACGTATTAAGTTCGTGTAGATTGTATCACAGGCCGCGGAGCGAGTGCAACCCTCAGGCCCTTTCGAACTCCAGGCAAAGCACTCGCTTGGTTTGGGGCGTAACCCTGGCGCGGTGGTCGGTGCGCCAGCCCACTACCCAGAGGATGTGCTGCGGTGAGCAGACCAGGGGCACATTGTCTCGCCAGGCGTGCGGTATCCTGGCGTCGACCATGAAGTCCTGGAGCTTCTTGGGGGACTCCATACCCAGCGGCTGAAATCTCTCGCCACGCCTTCGACCTCGAACCGTTAGCTCCTTACCCGTTCTATTGAGGTCGAGGCAGGACTTAAGCTCATTTTCTCTACTTTCTGGCGGGCGCTGATTAAGGATATTTGCCGTTACCTTCCAGCCGCAGAACACGGTCTCGCCCGGGATATTCAAGCGGTGCTCTCCCACCAGGGGGGGAAGGGGGCAGGCTATAGCCTCCTTGCTCGTTATCAGTCCGTGGCTGTAATCGCCTTGGAATGTCAGGCCGCGGGGCAGGGAGAGCCTCTTTCCCGCCGGCTTTGCCATGCCCTCGAGCAGGCTCTCGATGTGAACGGACTCGATATCCTGGAGATCGCCGAGCAGGCGCTGGAAAGCGGAGCGGGTCAGATGCCGCTTGAGGGCGGGATGAAGGTGGGAGAACCTGTCTTTGTCGATAACTATTTCCTCTGCATGCTGTCTAGCCACTGTACCCCACAGACCAGCCACTTCTCCCTCGATGTAG
Source organism: Dehalococcoidia bacterium (assembly GCA_011174795.1). Classification (GTDB taxonomy): domain Bacteria; phylum Chloroflexota; class Dehalococcoidia; order SZUA-161; family SZUA-161; genus W281. The sequence continues at coordinate 82,578 of DUEY01000002.1, read as the reverse complement.
TCCATATCCGCTGCCGCGGCGCAGGCAGTACGTAGCAGCGCTTCCTTGATGTCGGGATTGTATTCCCGAAGCAGCGGTATGAGCTGTGAGCGCACCCGGTTGCGAAGCTGGTCGGGCATGAGGTTGGAGGAATCGCTTCGCGGAGCCAGACCGTGTTCGGCGCAGTAAGCTTCGGTCTCGGCTCGACTTACTTCGAGGAGCGGTCTGGCAATCCTGAGCTCTATCCCGCCGGGAAGGTGCCATGTCCCCAGCGGGGGCATGCCCCTGAGTCCGGCGAGCCCGCTGCCGCGGATGAGGTGCATCAGGATGGTCTCGACCTGGTCATCGGCGGTATGCCCCACCGCTACCGTATTCGTGCCAATGGTACGTGCGACATCGCCGAAGAAGGCATACCTTACCTCTCGTGCTGCCTCCTCCAGGGTAAGGCGGTGGTTCTTCTGGTAAGCTTTTACGTCGTGTCTCTCGATAGTCGCTGGAATTCTCAGTTCTCGTGCCAGCGAGGAGACGTAGTTGGCATCGGCGTCGGATTCAATGCCCCGTAGCAGGTGGTTGAGGTGGGCAACGTGCAGCTTTATCTTCAAGGTCTGGCTTAAGCCGTGCAGTACATGCAGCAGGCACACCGAGTCCGGCCCCCCTGAGATACCCACTACCAGGGGCTCTGGTGCTCTCACCATACCGTGCTCGCGTATAAACCGCAGTACCCTTTTAGGTAGTGGCTGCTGGCGTTTCATTGGCCCTCTTCTTTCAAATGACAGGTGTCGTTCAGCGATACCAGCACTGTCCTCTCTGGGTTGAAGTCCAGGGTGGTGATTGAAGCTAACTCCAGTTTCATCCTTCTACACTCTGAAAGCTCAAGGCCGAGCGCCTTGCAGAGGATAGAGAGGATGGGGAAGAAATGCGCGACGGCAATTACTACCTCTTCTCCGTCCCCTTCACTCTTGCCCCTCTGCTGATGCCTCCTTAGGATATCCTGAATAGCTGCCCAAGCCCGCTCCTGGAGCTCAGGCATGGAACTGCCCCCGGGCGGGCATACCGAGGTGCAGTCTTTCATCCACCTTTCGAAGAAGTCGCCATAATAGCATACCATCTCCTCGTATGTCAGGCCATCCACCTCCCCGACATCGAGTTCCCTGAGCCCGTCGATGGTTACCACCTCAACAGGGTGCAAGCGTCCTATGGCGTATGCAGTATCCCGGGCTCTCTTCAAGGGGCTGGTATAGAGTGCTTCCACCTTCTCGTCCCCGAGGGCTTGTGCCAGTGACTCAGACTGCCTTCTCCCCGTCTCGTTCAACTCCAGGTCGCTGAGCCCCTGTACCCGTCCCTGCTTGTTCCAGTCGGTCTCCCCGTGCCTGATCAGAATCAGTCTCATTCGTTCTCCCTGCTGCGATATTTGTGTGCCAACTCAATACGCTTGTAATAGGGGGGGTGGTCATAGAATAAGAGTTCTGCCCACCTGCCTGGCTCGGACTCCGTCAGGTTCTGGTTGGTAAGCTTGGTGAGCATTGTGGCGAATGCATCGGGGTTGGCGGTGGCGGTAAGAGCGTACCTGTCGGCGGCTCTCTCTAAGTGCCGGCCGTAGGCGTTAGCCAGAGGTGCTGCCACCAGCACGAAGGCTGCCAGTACCAGTATCAGCAGGGGAAGTGCTGCCACATCGGATATGCCGTCGAAACCCAGCTTGGGCACAGCCCAGCGCAGCGTCAGGTTGACCAGGTAGAATCCAAGTAGCATGAGGGCAGATTGCGCCACGATAAGCCTGGCGATATCCCGGTGACGGTGGTGCCCGAGTTCGTGAGCCATGATAACCTCGATCTCCTCCGGCGTATATTCTTGGAGCAGGGTGTCGCTGAGAGCAATGCGCCTGGTTCCTCCCCAGCCCATCAGCATGGCGTTGCCGGTAGTGGTTTTGCTACTAAAATTTATCTGAAAGACGTCCCTTATCCTGGTTTGGCAGCGTTCAGCCAAGGCTAGCAACCTCTGACGGAGCTCGCCGTCGCTGAGCGGTTCCAGCTTGAAGAAGAGAGGCAGGAGCAGTATGGGCGCCATCCTTGTCATCATAACGGTGACCACTATCATGAAAGCAAAGGCCAGCAGCCACCAGAGGTTCGTGAAATCGCGGAGGAAAAGATAAATAACCACTACTATGCCCGTGCCCAGCGTCAATCCTAGGAAGAGCTCCTTCGCCCCGTCGGCCAGCCATGACCTCCAGCCCTGGTGTGACAGTCCGTAACGGTGGGGCAGAATGAAGCCGCGGTAGAAACTGAGGGGTGCCGAGATGATGCTATAGCTCAGCATCAGGACCAGGAAATAGAGGGCAACGGTAGCCGCATAGTGAAATTCAAGCAGGTTTCTCAGTCCGTCGGAGAGGCCGCTGAGCAGGACGACGAGCAGGAAGATAGCTCCAAGCGTCAGGTCAATTATCAGGAGATACCTTATCTTCCGTGTGTATTCCCGTGCCTGCTCTTGTCTTCGTGGGTCGAGGGCTAACTCTACCATATCTCTTGGTCTATCGGTGGAGGAGATTTCTATTCTGCTGAGCGAGTAGTAATCTGGTGCGGTGGATGGATTTAGGGTGATTAGCAAAGCCGAGGGCAGATGTTACCTGCTCCGGTCTGCCGGTGCCTTTGTTATCGCAGCGCAATCGCAGGCCAAGGGTACATTCATCATAACGGGAATCGATAAGCCAGAGGTTGTCGATCAAGCTGCGGAGGTCGTAGTGGCGAATCTCTTTGTCCCGGGCGTGCTGCCAGGGCAGTGTATTCTTGGCCAGCAGGTCGCGCAGGGATGCCTTCACTTCCTCTGGAGCTTTTTCTGTCTCGACTCTGACCTCATACTCAGCGTGGCGCACCTGTGACTGGAGCGAAGGCAATCCAAGGCCTATCTCGACCACCTCGGATATATCTATACCGGGGGGTAGCTGTTGACTGACATTCTTTATAAAATAATGCGGTGAGACTCGGTGCTCCAGGTAAATGTCCATGAGCTCACCACCGCTGGTAACCCCGATAGCCAGGGGTGCGGCAAGTGAGAGCCTGGGATGGGGGCTGAACCCCTGTGAGTAAGCGAGCGGGATCCCGGCTCGCCGCAGCCCCCGTTGCCACAGACGCATCAGGTCGAGATGTGAGATATACTTAAGCTCCTCGCCGATGCTGAAGGTCAAGCGCAAGCGCTGCATGTCTATTCCTTCGTGATCAGGATCTTACCGACCTTGTTCCCTCGCATCTCGGTTATCACCAGCTTCAGGTTATTGAATTTAAACTGGTCCCCCTCTTTGGGTATACGGCCGAGCACGTTTAATACAAAGCCGGCTACTGTCTCGTACTCTCCTTCTGGCAGTTCCAGGGACAGCTTCTCATTGGCATCTTCGATCCTCATCCCGCCGTCTATCTGGAAGCTGTTCTCATCGATGGTCTCGAAGTGTTTTCTCGACCGGGCCAGCTCATCCCCGAACTCACCCACGATCTCTTCCAGTAACCTTTCCATAGTGACCAAACCGGCGGTGCCACCGAACTCGTCGACCACTATTGCCTGCTGAAGTCTGGACTCCTGAAGCTCGGTGAACAGCTCGGCGATTGGTTTACTCTCCGGGACGAAGTATGCCGGGCGTGCCAGCCTGTCGATGGGGCTGTCCTGCTGGATAGCTCCCTTGGCTTGCGCCATGAGCACATCCTTTATCCAGAGGATGCCAACTACGTTATCTATCGTGTCCTCGTAGACCGGGAACCGGGAATGGGAGGACTGGGCGAAGGTGGTGAAAAAATCAGAGAGTGTAGTGCCTTTCTCCACCCAGATGATATCCGGGCGGGGGGTCATGACCTCGTCAACCTGGCGGTCGCCGAATCGGAACACTCTTTCCACCATTGCCGCCTCTGCTTCCACCAGGGTGCCTTCCTCCGCTCCCACAGAGACAGCGGTGCGGATCTCATCTTCGCTCACCAGTGCCTGCGGTGCCGGTGCAGCTCCCACAGCCCTGGCCAGCTTGTCAGCGAGCCAGACGAATACGGTAGCAATCGGGAACAGAATCCATATCAATACCTGCATCGGTTTGGCATAAAGGAGCGCCATTCGCTCACCGTACCTGGTGGCTGCGGTTTTAGGAAAGACCTCGCCGAATATCAGCAGCAGGATGGTTACTCCCGCTGTCGATACTATCACCGCCTGCCCCTTGCTGGCCAGTACCGATGCCACTATTATTGTGGCTAGGGCAGCGGCAGCGGTGTTCACCAGGTTATTGCCCAGGAGAATCGTGGTAAGCAGTCGCTCGGGCTTCTCCGTCATAATTGCCACCTCCTTGGCAGCGCCACCCTCGGTGTTCGCCAGATGCCTCAGCCGCAGCTTCTGTAGTGATATGAAGGCTACCTCCGAACTGGAGAAGAAGCCGGAAAGCAGCAGGCACAGGAAAAACAGTACCAGATATACCACATCTGCATTGGTCATGATTGCAACCCCCTTGCCCGTTAGGACTTAAGCCCTTGGGTTATCAATTCTCCCCAGAGGCCGTTTTCTTTCTGGGCGACCATATTTGTCGATAGCAGCTTGTTGGCTACTAGTTCTTTGCTGGGTAAAAATACCCTGAAATAGTTATCTGTAAGCCCGAACCAGATTCCGTCCTTTTTCCCTTCCCACAACACGTTCATATTCCGGCCCAAGAACTGTTCGCGAAAGCGCTGGCCGCTACTGCGGGCTAAATCGAGCATAAGCAAGCTGCGCTGCTTCCGCTCCCCATCGGCGATCGTGTTTTCCATCCGTGCTGCTCTGGTGTCAGGTCGCGGTGAATAGGGGAATACGTGTATGCCGGCGAAACCGATGCGCTCGCAGAAACGGTAGCTCTCGATGAATTCCTGCTCGCTCTCACCGGGGAAACCGACCATGATATCGGTGGTCAAGGACAAATGGGGTATTGCCTCTCGCGCAAGTGACGCTGCCCGCAGGTAGTCGGGGGTGCTGTAAACGCGGCCCATTCGTTCCAGCACCGAGTCGCTGCCGCTCTGAAGGGGTAGGTGGATATGGGGGCACAGGCGATTGTCTTCCCAGAGAGCGAGCAGGTCAGGGGTCAGGTCGGCGGGCTCAAGCGAGGAGAGCCGTAGCCGTGGCAGCTCGCTTTCCTTCAGTATGCGCTTTATTAATTCAGGCAGGCTTTTATCTTGCCCATAGCACCCTATCCTGGTACCGGTGAGAATCACCTCTTTATATCCCTCAGCCACCCTGTCCTTAACCTCGGTAATAATTTCCTCCCGGGGACGGCTCCTCTCCGGGCCACGAACTCGGGGCACGATGCAGAATGAACATGGCTGACTACAGCCTTCTTGGATTCTGAGCAGGGCACGGGTGCGAAGCAGTGTGCTTTCAGTTTCTGTTACTTTACTACAGGCTCTGTGACTGCTATAAGTATCCTCTATTATCTCTACTAGCCTGTGCTTATCACGGTTGCCGATTACCAGTTCCACGCCTTCGATACTTGCGATTTCCCTTGGTGCCCGCTGTGCATAACACCCGGTTGCCACAATCAGTGCGCCTGGGTTGCGGCGATGAGCCAGCCGCAACAGCTTACGGCATTTACGGTCGGCGATGTGGGTTACGGTGCAGGTGTTCAGCAGGTAGATATCAGCGGCATAGTCGTGAGCAACGACCTGATACCCGGCCTCGAGGAACTTGCGAGCTAACGAATCTGTTTCTGCCTGATTGAGCTTGCAGCCCACAGTCTGGAGAGCTACGGTTCCCAGACTAGACCACCCCTCCTCAACTGTCAAATCGATTCCCTCCGGACAATACCTAGCCTGAGCTTGATTATATGTCGCACCATCCCGCCAAGTCAAGATGAGCACGAAGCGGTGTGGGCAGAGATTGAGAGACATAGAAAAGGAGCTGGACCGGGAGGTTCAGCTCCTTTCTCTGAGAGGGCGTGGATTATTTCTTCTTGCCCTCGATGACCCCCCTCGGCTTGACCTTGATCTGTTTGGGCTTATGCTCCTCAGCTTTGGGGATAGTCAGGGTCAATACCCCGTTCTCGAAGCTGGCTTCCGCCTTATCGGTTTTCAGCGAGCTGGGGAGTAAGATACTGCGGCTGAAGGCCCCGTATCTCCTCTCCTTGCGGAAGTAGTGCTCCTCCTTGACTTCCTCCTCTGACTTTGTCTCACCCTTTATGGTGAGCGTATCGCCGGTTATGGTGATATCCACCTCTTCGGGTTTGATGCCGGGGACGCTGGCCTTGACAACCACGGCCTCATCGGTATGGTACATATTGATGGGCGCCTCTGCGCCATCGCCGAGGAGGCCGGTGACATGCCAGGGTCTGACAACGCTGTCGTCGAACAACCGGTCCATCGCCTCCCTCAGTGTGGTCAGCTCAGAGAAGGGCTGCCATCTGATGAGGTTCATCTCGTCACCTCCTTTCCTTGTTAGCTTTGTAAGCTCTCTGGAAATAATGTAACATATAACAATTTCATTGTCAAGTATTATTAGTGTCCATAATAGCTTATTATGCTAATAGGTTTAGCACTTTATATATGATTTACAGTTGACAAAATCATTGTCAATAGTTATAATAGAGCCGAGGAGGTTAACGTATGGCGGGGAAGGATTATTATAAGATACTGGGGGTAAACAGGAATGCTACCGCCAAGGAGATAAAGCAGGCCTATCGCAAGCTGGCCCGGCAGCATCATCCCGACGTTAACCCCGGCGACAAGTCAGCTGAAGTCAAGTTCAAGGAGATAAACGAGGCTCACGAGGTACTATCTGATCCTGAGAAGCGCAAGAAATATGATAAGTACGGTGAAAACTGGCAGTATGCCGACCAGTTCGAGCAGGCCAGACAGCGGCAGCCCCGTTGGGATTTCTCCACCGGAGGCACAAGGACAACCTTCGATTTCGGCGACATCGGTGGGGGAGGGTTTGATTCCATACTAGATTCGATACTCGGAGGTGTGGGTGGTATGGGGGGCAGGCAGGTACGCCGCCCCCGGCGCGGTCAGGATCTTGAGTACCCGGTCGAGGTAACTCTGGAGGAGGCGTATCATGGGGCAACACGCCTGCTTGAGACGCAGGTAGAGGAGCCGTGTTCGAGCTGTCGGGGTGAGGGTTGTCCCTCATGCAATGGTTTGGGCCGGATAATACGGCCGAAGCGGCTCGAGGTCAAGATTCCGCCCGGTGTCAGGGATGGCTCCAGGGTGAGGATAGCGGGCAAGGGTGGCCCGGGATACAGTGGAGGCTCCGCGGGGGACCTCTACCTACTGACCTCTGTTAAGCCGAACAAGCGCTTTCAGAGGACAGGCGATGACCTTACCACGGAGGTTGATGTACCTCTGACGGATGCTGTTCTCGGCAGTGAAATCCATGTACCTACTATCGCGGGAAAGAAACTGGCTTTGAAAATCCCTCCCGAGACTCAAAATGGCAAGGTATTTCGCCTCGCAGGGCAGGGGATGCCGAAGCTTGGCGATAAAACGAGGGGCGACCTTCTGGTTAAGGTCAAGGTTGTCCTTCCCACCAAGTTATCTAAGCGGGAAAAGGAGCTTTTCGAGGAACTGAAGTCGCTTCATTCTTGAAAAGCAGTTAATTGTGTAAATATTGGGGGTGAAAAATGATGGAATTCGAAGATACTGAACCCTGTTATGTAATAAGCGTTGCCGCCCGGATGCTCGGTGTGCATGCTCAAACCCTGAGATATTACGAGCGGGTGGGTATAATCTCGCCATCCCGGTCTAAGGGTAACCGCAGGCTCTACTCGACGGATGATATAGAGAGGCTGCGTCGGATAAAGACCCTCATCGACGACCTCGGCGTCAACCTGGCCGGGGTGGAGGTGATAATGAGGATGGCCCAGCGCATGTCCGAGATGGACAGGGAGATACAGGCACTGGAGAAGAAGATTAAACGCATCACTGATGCGGAGCTTTCGCAGAGGTAGGCTATAGCTGATAAACGAATGGTTGTGGTAAAGGAGTTAAGCCATGATGCAGCCACCTAAATTCACAGAACAGGCACAGGAGGTACTCGCTGCTTCCCAAGAGATAGTTCGGCGCTACCGGCATAGCCAGTGGGATGTGGAGCATATCCTGCTTGCGCTACTGGAGCAGGAGGGCGGCGTTACCGCCGAGATACTGGAAGAGCTCGGTGTTGACATCGAGCCGGTGCGGGGGAAGGTGGAGCAGGCGCTTACGCGCACCCCGACTGTTGCCTATGAAGGGAAGCAGATTTACCCCACACCGCGTATAGAGGGTGTATTTCGCGCTGCCGCGAGCGAGGCAGAGAGATTCAATGACGAGTTCATAGGCAGTGAACACTTGTTCATCGCCATTGCCGGCGAGTGGGGTGGAGAGTCAGCCAAAATTCTAAAGGAGTTAGGTATAGACGAGGAGAAGATCTATGGCGCTCTCCAGAAAATACGTGGCGGGCAGCGGATTACCGACCCCAGGGCGGAGAGCAAGTACCGCGCCCTGGAGAAGTACAGCCGCGACCTTACCGAGCTTGCCAAGCAGGGGAAGCTGGACCCGGTGATAGGGCGTGAGGAGGAGATAAAAAGGGTGATTCAGGTGCTGACACGGCGCACCAAGAACAATCCTGTCATCATCGGTGAGGTCGGCGTAGGCAAGACGGCTATTGCCGAGGGTCTGGCGCAGAAGATCGTGGCTGGCGATGTGCCCGACTCCCTGAAAGGACGCAGGGTCATTGCTCTCGATATGGGCTCGCTGGTTGCCGGCAGCAAGTTCCGGGGAGAGTTCGAGGAGCGGCTCAAGGCGGTTATGGAAGAGGTTCGCCGTGCCCAGGGCGAGATAGTGCTCTTCATCGATGAGCTTCATACCGTCGTTGGTGCCGGTGCTGCCGAGGGAGCTATAGATGCCTCCAACATGCTCAAACCAGCGCTGGCGCGGGGCGAGCTCCAGTGCGTGGGTGCGACCACGCTCGATGAGTACCGCGAGCACGTGGAGAAAGACCGCGCCCTTGAGAGAAGGTTTCAGCCGGTGTTTATCGACGAGCCCAGCGTGGAGGATACTATCGAGATGCTGAGGGGGCTGAGGCCGCGATATGAGGCTCATCACAAGATACAGATAGAGGATGCGGCGCTGGTAGCCGCAGCTAGGCTCAGCCAGCGTTACATCTCCGACCGCTTTCTGCCTGACAAGGCTATTGACCTCATAGATGAGGCTGCATCCAAGCTGAGAATCGATGCTGAGAGCGCTCCTCCTGAAGTCAAGACTATGGAGAAGAAGCTTAAGCAACTGGTAGACGAAGAAGAGGCAGTGTCCCAGCGCGGTGACTTTGAACAGGCAGCTAAGCTCAAGACCGAACGTATTGGCCTGGAAGAGAAATACAACAAAGCCAAGAACAAGTGGCTTAAGGATAAGAAGATCGATAATGTTGTTCATGAGGAGACCATCGCTGAACTCGTCTCCAAGTGGACCGGCATCCCCGTAAGCCGCATGATGGAGGGCGAGACGGAGAAACTCGTGCACATGGAGGAGGCGCTGCACCAGCGGGTCATCGGGCAGGACGAGGCGATAAGCGCAGTTTCGGATGCCATAAGAAGGGCACGGGCGGGGCTGAAGGATCCCAAGAGGCCTATCGGCAGCTTCATCTTCCTCGGCCCTACCGGCGTTGGTAAGACGGAGCTTGCCCGGGCTCTGGCAGAATTCCTCTTCGATGAGGAGGAAGCGATGGTGCGGCTCGATATGTCGGAGTACATGGAGAAGCACACTGTGTCCCGCCTCATCGGTGCTCCTCCGGGATACATCGGCTATGAAGAGGGGGGGCAGCTCACCGAGGCGGTGCGCCGTCGCCCCTATAAGGTCATACTGTTCGACGAGGTGGAGAAGGCTCACCCCGATGTGTTCAATATACTGCTCCAGATTATGGAGGACGGACGGCTGACCGATGGTCATGGCAGGACCGTTGATTTCAAGAACACCGTAGTCATCATGACCTCGAACCTGGGAAGCCAGGAATTTCAGCGCGGCTCCCTGGGCTTTCACCATGAGAAGCAGTCCAAGAGCGAGCAGAAGCGGCTGCGGAGTTCAGTCGAAAGTGCTCTGAAGCAAACGTTTCGTCCCGAGTTCCTGAACCGTGTCGACGAAACCATCATCTTCGAGCCGCTCACGGAGGAACAGATAAGGCAAATTGTCGACCTCATGATGAAAGAGGTACAGGGAAGAATCGACGACCGGAAGATAACTGTGGTTCTAACCGAGGAAGCCAAGTCCTGGCTGGCCAGGGAGGGCTTCGATCCCAGCTTCGGTGCCCGTCCCTTGAGGCGTACTATCCAGCGTGAGGTGGAGAACCCGCTTTCAAGGAAGATACTTCTCGGTGAGTTCAAAGAAGGCGACACGGTTAATGTCGACCTCAGCCCCGAGGGGCTGGTGTTCAGCAGGGAAGCCGGGTAATAATCTTTGATGGTGATGTAGGGGCGTTCAATTGAACGCCCCTACCTGTATGAACCGTAGGCACAGAGTGAAGCAGCTTGACAGTGTGAGCGTGAGTTGGTAGAATCTCAAAGTACGCTATCTTTGGAGGACGGCGATTTACGCTATAGTTGAAACCGGGGGCAAGCAGTACAAAGTCTCCCCCGGTCAAACAATCGACGTTGAGAAGCTTCCTGCCGGTGGCAAAACCGTCGAGCTGGATAAGGTGCACCTCGTCTCTGACGGTAAAAAGGTCACCCTGGGCAGGCCGACGATAGATGGGGCTAAGGTTATCGCTGACGTGGTCGAGGAGGGCAGGGGTGACAAAGTACTTGTTTTTAAGTACAAGTCGAAGGTTAGGTACCGCAGGAAGAAAGGACATCGCCAGCCCTATACCAGGCTGGCTATTAAAGAGATAGTCACCGCAAAGAGAAGGAGAAAGAAGGCAGATGGCGCATAAGAAGGGTGGTGGCAGCACGCGCCTGGGGCGCGATAGCAAGCCCAAGCGGCTAGGAGTCAAGCGCTACGACGGTCAGTTCGTACGCGCTGGCACGATACTGGTGAGGCAGCGAGGCACGCGCATTCGCCAGGGGAACAATGTGGGCTTGGGACGAGATCACACGCTGTTCGCTCTTAGGGACGGCATCGTGAAATATGAACCGGCTTCAAAGGAGAGGCGAATGGTGAGCGTGTACGCTGATGAGGGGGAGAAGGCACAGTGAAGAAGGATATTCATCCTGAGTATGTGAATGCCACGGTAACCTGCGCCTGTGGCAATACCTTTGAGACTAAAGCCACCAGGCCTACACTGAAGGTAGAGATATGCAGCAAGTGCCATCCCTTTTTCAGCGGGGGTCAGCGCAGGATTGTGGATACGGCAGGACAGGTTGAACGCTTTAAGCGCAGATATAAGATAAAGGACTAGTGGCAACAAGTGCTGGTGAGTGACAGGGGCGAGCAAGTCTCGCCCTTTTCATTTAGTTGAGATAGTGGATAAGAAATTCTACTACGGCGGGCAGGCGGTCATTGAAGGGGTAATGATGCGCGGCCGTGGTAGCGTGTCGATAGCCGTCCGCCGCCCCGATGGTGAAATCGTTGTCCGCCATGAGCCGCTGAGCGGTTTTTTTACCGGGCGGCTTCGGCAGATTCCATTAGTGCGGGGCCCTATTGTCCTGATAGAGACCTTTGTCCTCGGCGTGCGCGCCCTGCTTTACTCGGCCTCAGTGGCATTTGAAGAGGAGCAGGAGGTTACCCCGACGATGCTATGGGGTATGGCTGCTGTGGGCATTATCTTTGCGCTGGGGCTGTTCCTGGCGCTGCCGCTGTTGATCGTCCACTATCTCGATCCCTATATGTCCGATGTCGTTAGCAATGTTGCCGACGGATTTATTCGCCTGGTAATATTTCTTATTTACCTCAGGGTGGTAACCTTGATCCCTGACATTCGCCGGGTATGGGCCTATCATGGCGCGGAGCATAAGACCATAAATGCCTACGAAGCCGGGGAACCTCTTGAGGTGGATAGGATTCGAAATTACAGCACTGCCCATACCCGCTGCGGGACGGGCTTTATACTCATTGTGCTGGTAATTGCTATCATAGCCCATGCCTTTCTGGGGCGACCTGACTGGTGGCTGCGCTTTCTGGAGCGGCTCGCTATTCTGCCTGTTATAGGTGCGCTTAGCTACGAGATGATACGGTTCAGCGCTGCTAATATCAAGAACAGTCTGGTGCGACTTACGATTAAACCCGGTCTCCTCCTCCAGTCGATGACCACGCGCGAGCCGGACGACAGTCAGTTGGAGGTCGCTATCTCAGCCCTGAGGAGAGTCCTCGATGCTGATCTCAAATCCGCTGTCGAGCTTGCGGAAGAAGCAGCTCCTGTTACCGGTATGGCAGACGGGTCCGGTGGCGTCCACCAGTAGCAGGACCGTATCCTCATCGCAATCGATGAGCACCTTCTTCACATTCAGGTAGTTGCCCGACGTTGCCCCTTTATGCCACAGTTCTTGACGGCTCCGGCTGTAGAACCATGCCTGTCCTGTTGAGAGGGTCTTCTCCAGAGCTTCTTTGTTCATATAAGCGAGCATAAGCACCTCGCCCGTATCTGCGTCCTGAGCTATGGCAGGTAGCAAACCATTTTCGTCGAATTTCATGTTTGTATATCCCTTTTCAAGTTTATTGCGGAATAATCTTCAGTGCCTCTATCAGGTTTACGTCTCCGGTGTAGATGGCGCGTCCCACGATGGCGCCTTCCGCCCCCAGTTCAGCGAGCTTGGTCAGGTGCTCGACCAAGCTTATCCCTCCGGCGGCGATCACCGGCACACTTACTTGTGATATCAGCTCGGAAACTGCTTCGAAATTGGGGCTGGTGAGGGTGCCGTCGCGGCTGATGTCGGTATAGATGAAGCGCCTCGCCCCGATGCCAACCATCCTGTCTGCCAGTTCACTGGCTGTGACCGCTGACTGCTCAAGCCAGCCCCGGGTAGAAATTATACCGTCGCGGGCATCGATGCCGATAATGACCTGCTCATTGAACCGGCGGCATGCCTCCTGCATCAGGTCGGGATTCTCTACTGCCATCGTACTTAGGATCACACGCCCGACGCCGAGTTCGAGGAGTTGCGCTATAGTATCCAGTCGTCGCACGCCTCCGCCGACCTGAGTGGGAATCTCGACCGCTGCTGTTATCTTCTCGATGGCATTGATATTGCAGGGCTCGCCTTTGGCGGCTCCATCGAGGTCGACCAGGTGCAGTCTTCTAGCTCCCTCCGACTGCCAGCGCAGGGCAACTGATATGGGGTCATCGGAGAATACGGTCTCCTTCCCGTAGTCGCCCTGGTAGAGACGGACGCATTTCCCGTTTCTGAGGTCGATAGCAGGGATTATCTCCATATCTTCAGGCAAGTCTCCGTTTAAACCAAGTTAGGATTACGGTTCATTCTAACATAAGTCTGAACCAGCAACTAGCTCTCTAGATTCCAATAAAAAGTACAGGGTATAAGCAAGGGATTGTGGTTGGAGATAGCTGGTCTAGCTTCTCAAGGTTGCGCCGAACTCACGCTCCAGGTGCTCCAGTATCTTCTGCTGCGTTCGGTCGACCTCTTCGTCGGTGAGGGTACGCTGCGGTGAACGGTAGCGGACGGAGAAAGCCAGGGACTTCTTGCCCTCGGGTACCTGCTTACCGCTGTACACGTCAAAAAGGGTAACTTCGCTTACCAGCGGAAAGCTTCGTATGATAGCTTGAATTTGATTTGCAGCAATATCGGCATCCACCACCAGCGCCAGGTCGCGGTCTATTGCAGGGAGGCGGGGCAGGGGTTGATATCTGGGTACTGCGCCGGCGAAGGGCAGCAGTTTCTCCAGGTCGATCTCGAAAAGAACTACCGGTTCTGTCGAGATGTCGAACAGCGCAGCGGTTTTAGGGTGCACCTCTCCCAGGACTCCCAGTTGTTGCCCGTCGACAATTACCGCTGCCGTTCTCCCGGGGATAAGGCCTTGGGCCTCGGCTGGCTGAAAGCTGGCCTCGACATGCAATCTGTTGAAAACCGTTTCTACAATGCCTTTGGCGTCGAAGAAATCGAGCGTTTCCTCCCCGGATAGCCAGGAGCGGTCAAGACGCGTGCCTCCAAGGATACCCGCCAGCGCCTCTCGTTCTTCGGGGAGGTCGTTTTGCTTGGGGAGGTATATCTTGCCTACCTCAAACAGCTTGATGCCGTCCTCTTCATGCCTCTCGTTTGCTGAGAAGGTAGCGAGCAGGCCTCCCCGCAGAGAGGTACGCAGGTATTCCTGCTCCAGGGTCATAGGGTTGGCTGTTCGAAGCGCAGAACCCAGCTTCTGTTGAGGGTCTATCTTTTCCAGTGTGGCTCTACTGACCAGGGAGTAGGTGATTACTTCCTGCATGCCGCTTCCGACGAGGAGGTCGCGGATAGTCTCTTTCAGGGATAGCAAAGGCGCTGGTGCCCGTTCGGGGATTCCGCTGCTGAGCATGGTGGTTGGTATCTCGTCATAGCCTATGATGCGTGCTATTTCTTCGATAAGGTCATCGGCAAGTCGAATATCGGTACGCCAGTAGGGGACTGTTACCAGCAGTTCGCTGGAAACCCCCGAGGGCTCACTGCTGAACCCCAGCGATGTTAGCACTTGCCTTACGCGCTCCGTTTCCACTGCTACTCCAAGAATACGATCTACCCGCTCTTGGGTTAGCAGGATAGGCTTCCTCTCGCTTTTACCCGGGTAGACGTCGATTATCCCCCTGGCTGCCTTGCCGCCGCCCAGCTCTACGAGCAGTTGGGTGGCGCGGCGCAGCGCAATCGGCGCAAGCTCCGGGCTGATGCTTCTTTCGAAGCGGGCGGAGGCCTCGCTGCGCAGGCCTAATCTCATGGAGGTTCTTCTGATGCTGCCTGCGTTGAAGTTCGCCGACTCGAGCAGGATGGATGTTGTAGAATCGATTACCTCGCTGTCAGCTCCTCCCATGACACCGGCGAGGGCGATGGGTTCCGTTGCGTCGGCGATAATAAGCATATCGCTGTTTAACTCCCTCTTCATCCCATCGAGTGTGTAGAGCGATTCGTCATCCCTCGCCCGCCGTACGATTATCTTCCTCTCCTTGATCTGCTCGTAGTCGAAGGCGTGGAGGGGCTGCCCGTACTCCATCATCACATAGTTGGTGATGTCTACGATGTTGCTGATAGGGCGCATGCCGGAGGCGATAATCCGCTGTTGCATCCATTGTGGTGAGGGCCCCACTGTCACTCCGGTTACCAGGCTGGCACAGTATCTGGAGCACAGGTCGGGGTCGTCGATCTCAACCGAGGCAGCGTCTTGGATAGGCGCCCCTTGCTCTTCATAGGTAATCTCGGGTATATGCGCTTCATGCCCTGTAAGGGCTGCAACCTCTCGGGCGATACCGATAACCGAGAGGCAGTCGGGACGGTTGGGTGTTGTTGTGATGTCGATGATGGTATCTCCCAGGTATTGGGAGAGGGGCATGCCCACTGGTGCTTCCTCGGGCAGGACCATTATCCCCTCGTGTCGTTCGGAGATGCCGAGTTCCTTTTCCGAGCAAGCCATTCCCTCCGACCGTATGCCCCTAATAGTGGCGGGTTTGAGCTTTATTAGTTTGCCTGTGTGGCCATCTATGAGCTGCGTTCCGACGCGGGCGAAGGGCACTTTCTGGCCCGCCTCGAGGTTAGGAGCGCCGGTGACCACAGTTATAGTTTCTTTACCGATGTCAATTGTCGCTAGCAAAAGGCGGTCGGCGTCGGGATGCTTTTCCAGCGCTTTCACCTGGCCTACGGAGACACCCTCCCAGGTAGCGCCAACGACATCTATCTCGCCGACCTCGTTTCCTGACATGGTCAGCTTTGCGGCCAGCTCCTCAGCGGGCACAGATAGCTTAACATAATCCTTTAGCCATTTGAGGGAGACTCTCATAGCTAAAACTGCCGCAAAAATCTCAGGTCATTTGAGTAGAAGAGACGGATATCTTCGATGCCGTACTTGAGCATGGACATACGCTCTACTCCCAGTCCGAAGGCGAAGCCGGTATAGACCTCGGGGTCGTAGTTCACCCTGCGCAGGACATCGGGATGCACCATTCCCGCGCCCAGTATCTCGATCCAGCCGCTTCCTGAGCAAAGCGAGCAGCCGGCGCCGTTACACGCGAAGCAGTCGATTGCCATCTCGACTCCCGGTTCAACGAAGGGGAAGTAGTCGCATCTGAACCTCACCTTCCGCTCCTCTCCGAAAAGCTGCTTGGCGAACTCGAACAGGGTTCCCTTCAGGTCGGCGAGGGTGATATTCCTGTCAACTGCGAATCCTTCTATCTGGTAGAATATGGCTTCGTGGGTGGCATCGGTTGCCTCGTATCTATAGACTTTGCCCGGCACTATCACCCGCACAGGTGGAAGCCGGGACTCCATAACTCGAATCTGCATGGGAGAGGTGTGGGTGCGGAGGAGCATTGGCCGCTGCCCATCTTCGGTCTCGAAATCTATCCACAGCGTGTCCCACATATCGCGGGCGGGATGGTCAGGGGGTATGTTAAGCGCATCAAAGTTATAGTATTCCCATTCCACATCGGGCCCCTCGACTACCTCGAAGCCCATGGACAGGAAAATATCGCAGATATGACGAAGCATCTGGGTAGCGGGGTGCAACCGACCGAGGGCAGGGGGGCGGCCGGGCAGGGTAACATCGAGGCGTCCCCTCTCGATAGACCGGGCCACCTCAGACTCCCTGACCGATTCTTCTTTAAGTGCCAGGCTCTTTTCCAGGAAGGCTCTGAGTTCATTGGCGGCTGCCCCTACTGACCGTTTCTCCTCCAGGGGCAACGTCGCTAATCCACGCAGAACCTGTGTCAGGGCGCTCTTGCGGCCCAGATAGCGGACACGCCAGGAATCGAGGTCGCTCGGTGCATCGATGCTGTCGAGCTCGCTGATCGCCTTTGATCGGAGCTCGTCAAGCTTATCTTTCATCTACTTGCTGGATATTCTCCTTGGCTACTGCCACCAACTGGGCGAAAGCGGTGGGGTCCGTTACTGCTAACTCGGCGAGCATCTTGCGATCGAGGGCTATTCCAGCTCTACTTAAACCCTCGATAAACCTGCTGTAGGAAAGACCTTCGAGTCTTGTCGCGGCATTAATTCGAGTAATCCACAGCCGGCGCATATCGCCCTTGCGTTCTCTTCGATGGCGATACGCATATGACAGCGACTTCAGCATCGATTCATGGGCTCGCCGGTAGAGAGAGTGCTTGGTGGCCCGGTGCCCCTTGGTTAGCTTCAGTACTTTCTTATGACGGTGGCGGGTTGTTGTTCCGCCTGTTACTCGAGGCAAGGTAATCCTCCTGTGGCAATATATGATTTCAAGGCTGGAAATCCTTTCCCACAATTCTATCTGTGGGCGGGCCTTTCTAAGCCCGATTAGCTCTTTAGACCCCCGGCAGCAACCTTCTTATTCGCTTCCTTGCCGTAGGGTGGAGGGGAATCGTTTCATCATACAGCCGTCGCACCCGTTTTGGCTTCTTACGGCGCAGGTGGCTTTTGCCGATTTTTACGCGCATAATCTTACCACTTCCGGTAATATGGAAACGGTCCTTAGCTCCCTTATGAGTTTTCATTTTGGGCATCTGCAACCTCTTCAGCCACTTCGTTTTGTTCTTTCTTGGGTTTCCTAATTGTCTGGGGGGAAAGTATCATGCTCATGGAGCGTCCCTCTATAGAAGCCGGCCGTTCCACACTTGCCCTTTCCTTCAGGGCGTTGGCTACTTTGTCTAGCAATTCCTTTCCCAATTGAGGGTGTGAAATCTCACGTCCGCGGAAGAGCACCAGAACCTTGACCTTGTTACCCTTATCGAGCAGCTTCTTTACCAGGGCTGTCTTGAACCACAGGTCATGCTCACCGGTCTTCGGCCGAAGACGCACCTGTCTTATGGAGATCGTGGTCTGCTTCTTGTGTGCCTGCCGCTCCTTCTTCTGCTGCTCGTACTTGAATTTGCCGTAATCGAGCAGGCGGCAGACCGGTGGGTCGGCGGTGGGAGCTACTTCGACCAGGTCAACCTCTTTGTCCTGGGCGAGATTAAGGGCGTCCTTCAGTGATAGAATACCATGCTGCTCACCGTTCTCCCCGATCACCCGGACCTCTTTAGCCCTGATCATGCTATTGATTCGGTACTGCTTGCTTACACGCTCCCGCGCCGTAAAGTGTTTAACTATACTTTCCCTCCCAAGAATGAGCTAGCATACTTTTATAACACAACTGTTCAAAGAAATCAAACGTTTTTCTTTGATTCCACGATTACCTTAACGAGGGACTTGAACTGGGATAGGGATTGGGATTTTAAGTTCTCGCCATTACGGAGGCGAACCGAGACCGTCGAGCTTGCCTCCTCTTCATTGCCTACAATCAACATGTAGGGCACCTTCCGAAGCTGTGCATCGCGTATCTTCAAGTTCATCCTCTCGCTGCGCTCATCTGTTTCAACCCTTATCCCCTCGCTCTCAAGCTCAAGGGCTACCTTGTGCGCATAGTCCAGATGCTGGTCGGCTATGGGTATTACCTCTACCTGGATAGGTGCAAGCCACGGCGGAAATGCGCCGCCATAGTGCTCTATGAGGCAGCCCAGGAAGCGTTCCATACTTCCCAGAACGGTGCGGTGTATCATCACTACCCGGTGCTCAAGTCCATCATCGCCGATGTAGTTGACGTCGAACCGCTCGGGCAGGTTGAAATCTACCTGCGTGGTAGGTCCTTGCCAGGTTCGCCCAAGTGAGTCTCTGAGCGAGATATCTATCTTAGGGCCGTAGAATACACCTTCTCCAGGGTCTATTTCATAGTCTATGTGGAGGCGCTCGAGCGCTCTCTTTAACGTATCTGTTGCTTGGTCCCAGACCTCGATAGTGCCCGCGTATTTCTCAGGACGTGTGGAGAGCATGACATCGTATTCATCGAAGCCGAAGATGCGGAGCATGAAGCAGGCGAATTCTACCACACCGACTACTTCGTCCTCCAGTTGGTCGGGGCGGCAGAATATGTGGGCATCGTCTTGGGTGAAGCCTCGTACGCGGGTTAGCCCGTGGAGGACACCGGACCTTTCCCAGCGGTAAACGGTACCCAGTTCTGCCCAGCGAAGTGGTAACTGTCTATAGCTGCGGAGTTGTGTCTTATATATGAGGATATGGCCGGGGCAATTCATCGGCTTTATCAGATAGTTCTGCCCCTCGATGTCGATGGGTGGATACATACTATCTTTGTAGAATTCCAGATGACCGCTGCTCTGCCAAAGGCCGATTTTCGCGATATGAGGTGTGTGTATGATATCGTAGCCCCGCTTGAAGTGCTCGCTTTTCCAGAAGTCCTCGATGATGTTGCGTATGAGGGCACCCTTTGGGTGCCAGTAGACGAGCCCTGCTCCTGCCTCATCGTGGATGCTGAACAGGTCAAGCGACTTACCCAGCTTCCTGTGGTCGCGCTTTGCAGCTTCATCCAGCTTCTCGAGATGGCTCTCCAACTCTTCCGCGGTGTCGAAGGCGGTGCCATATATCCGCTGCAGCATAGGGCGTTGCTCATCGCCTCTCCAGTAAGCTCCGGCAATGCTCAGCAGCTTGAAGGCCTTGATCTCACCCGTCGAGGTCACGTGAGGGCCACGGCAGAGGTCTACGAAGGAGCCGTGCCGGTAAACCGTAACTGTATCATCGGGCAACTCATCGATAAGCTCGAGCTTATAGGGCTGGGCGCTGAACATCTCGCGGGCTGCATCCTTGCTGACTTCCTCTCTGAAGAAAGGATGATTAGAGGCTATGCTCTCGTGCATCTTGGTCTCGATGGTAGCCAGGTCTTCTGGCGTCAGTGCACGTGGCAGGTCGAAGTCATAGTAGAAGCCGTCGGCTGTGGCGGGTCCTATGCCGAATTTGGCTTCGGGAAAGAGCGATAATACCGCTTCGGCCATGATATGAGCTGCCGAGTGGCGTGTGCCCTCACGTTGCTCTGCTTTCTGAGCGTCCTCAATTTTCCTGCCAGGCACCACACAACCTTTCAATGGATTCGAAAGCAGAACCTCCCGCCCGTATGGAACGAGAGGTTCACTTTAAAAATATTACATTATTTTGTCTCTCTGCACAAGAGAATTGAAATCCCTTATCTGGTGGTAACTGGGTGGGACACTATGAACGAAGTAGAATGAATGGTGGGCGATACTGGATTTGAACCAGTGACCTCTGCGATGTCAACGCAGCGCTCTAACCCCTGAGCTAACCGCCCTTCTTGTCAATGATTACCTGTGACCTACCCCGATTATATCGGGGCTTTCAAACTGCTAAGCTAACTAGCCTTCGCTATTAATTGTTCTATGAACTGCCGGCTTTTCTGGGACTTGATATAATACTCTCGCTTTCTTGCTTCAGCAGCATTTTGGTAAGCTTCGCTGTAAACAAGGTCAAAAGGTATTAAATGTTTAGTTGACTTGACCTTTCCGGTATTATGTTGCGAGAGCCTTTTCACTACATCTTTAGTGAAGCCGGTGTAGAAGCCACCTTTTCTCTGACTCTTTAGAATATATACATAATACATGGGGTCTCGCTCAGTGACCTCCCCGATTCATC
The DNA here is from genome assembly GCA_011174795.1 of Dehalococcoidia bacterium. Classification (GTDB taxonomy): domain Bacteria; phylum Chloroflexota; class Dehalococcoidia; order SZUA-161; family SZUA-161; genus W281. The sequence goes on along the minus strand of DUEY01000002.1, from coordinate 62,081 downwards.
GGGGCGCTCTAACCCCTGAGCTAACCGCCCTTGCTGGCAGTGTAAAAATATAGCCCAAAGGCTCAGCTTTGTCAACCTTGACACTGAGGCTGCCCATAAGGTAAAATATACTTCCTGCGAGGGGTGGGTTATGCTTGAGATGGTTATTGAGAGTATACGTGTGAGCACTCTCAATTACCAGAGGGTGGTTATCCTCAAAGAGAAGGAAGCGGAACGCTACCTGCCAATCTGGATAGGCCCCGCTGAGGCTGATGCTATAGCCGTTAAACTCCAGGATTATCAGGTGCCCCGTCCCTTAACGCATGACCTGTTGGGCTCTGTTATCAGCACCCTCGGAGCCACTGTGGAATCGATTGTCGTTTGTGACCTGCAAAACGATACCTTCTTCGCAAAGATCATCCTTGCTGTTGACGGCAAGCAGATGGAAGTGGATTCACGTCCCAGCGATGCTATAGCGCTGGCAGTGAGGACGCAATCGCCCATCTACGCGGAGGAAGCCGTGCTCGAGAAGGCGGGGATTGTTATCGATCCGGAGACTGGAAAGCCGACACCAGTACGTGATATCCCTCCTGAGGAACTGGAGCAGATGTCTGCATTCCGCGATTTTATCGAGAGTCTTGACCTTTCGGACTTTGACAAGGGAAAATCGGACTCTTAGGGAGGTGCTGCGAGATGCGTGAGTCATTCCTGAAGCGGCTTTTTTCTAAAGTAGAGTGCGGGATTTGTGGTCAGCGCTATGATATGTCGAATATCAAGGTGATCGACCAGGAGGACGGGCTTTGGGTTCTCAGTGTCTACTGCAACTCCTGTCGAACTCAGGGGTTGATAGCCGCAGTTGTTCAGGATGGCACTATTGCCGAAGTTATTACCGATTTTACCGAGGATGAGTACGATAGATTTACTGATGGCGAGGTGGTGGGGATAGATGACGTTCTGGATGTACATAATCTCTTGAAGGATTTCGAGGGAGATATCGCGAGTCTGTTTTCTAAAAACTAGAGATGTTTTCAGGCTGTTTGACATGGTTGCTGTCGAAAAGCCCAGGCCCGTAAGGCTTGGGCTTTTTAATAGAATAGCCCGGCACGGGCTTGGCTTCGGGAATAACAAATGATTGTTATCGGTCTGACAGGTGGAATTGCCAGTGGTAAGAGCACTGTGTCCCGTATGCTCTCGAGGTTGGGAGCCACCCTTATCGACGCTGATAGGGTAGGGCATGAAGCCCTTCGTAGCGGCAGCGAAGCCCGGGGGGAAGTAATAGCCGCCTTCAGCAACGGTATCCTTGACCAAACCAACGAGGTTGACCGGGGCAAGCTTGCCGAAATTGTGTTTAATAATCCGCAGGCTCTGGAGCAACTCAACAAGATTATGCACCCAAGAATGCGTCGCGTAGTAGAGCAAAGAATTGAGGCATTGCGCCGCCGTAAAGTCAAGGTAGTGATTTTGGAGGCTGCGTTGCTTATCGAGGCCAACTGGACTGACCTTGTGGACCAGGTTTGGGTTGTAGCCGCCTCGGAGGCTACCGTGATTAATCGGCTGCGGGAACAGAAAGGGTTCACCGAGGATCAGGCAAGAGCACGTTTAAACGCTCAAATGTCCATAGCTGAGCGAGTGAAACACGCTCACGTAGTTATTGAAAATGATGCCGACATCGATACGCTCGAGGAAAAAGTCCTTGGGCTCTGGCAGGCGCTTGGGTCGTTAACAACCGACTAGCCCTGTGTGCATATTGAAATCGAATTATGAATAAAGAAGAATCCTGGAAGCGAAGAATCGCGGAAATACTGTCTCAAAGACGGAGGAGGGTAATCACCAGAAAAGGGCTGGCGCCATCAGCGGTGCTGGTTCCCATCTATAAAAGGGGCGGAGAGTATTACATCGTGCTTACTAAGAGGACGCAGGATGTAGAGCATCATAAAGGGCAGATGGCGTTTCCCGGCGGGGCTTATGACGATGAGGACGGTAACTTGGAGACTACTGCACTCCGGGAGGCTTACGAGGAGGTCGGGATTCGACCCGGTGATGTGGAAATACTCGGTAAGCTGGATGACCAGGCAACGGCAACAAGCCGTTTTGCTATCACGCCTTTCGTCGGTGTCATTCCATATCCATATGAGTTCAAGGTAAATCGTGAAGAGGTGGAGGCATTGGTAGAGGCATCTGTAACGGCACTTATGGACCCGTCCTGCTTCAGTACGCAAACTCCGGATTCCGAGGGCAGGCTTCACCCTTGGGTCCATTATCAGTTCGGAGAGCATAGAATAACAGGTATCACTGCCATAATACTGGACCAGTTCCTGAATTTGGTCTTCGGCTCAGGTGGGCTGAAGTGAGCCAGGCTATTTCCAGTCGATTAGAAGCTGTCTGAGTATAAAGAGGGCGGCGAATACAGCGCGGCGCTTGACCTCCTGGCGTCGTGGTGGAAAGCGAGTCGAGAGCGAGCTTACTTTTCCATCGGCATCGATTGCGATGTGAACGGTACCGGCTGTTTTCCACTCGAGTTCGGCAGGGCCTGCGACGCCGGTGATGCCGATGCCGATATCAGCCTTTAATTTGAGGCGCGCTGCCTGAGCCATCGCTGCTGCTACTTCTGAGGCCACAGTGCCCTTTTCGGCGAGGAGTGCATCGTCAACTCCAAAAGTAGCCTTCATCTCTGCAGAATAGGCGACCAGGCCCCCTTTGAAATAATCGGAACTGCCGGGGACATCGGTAATAGTGCTGGCAAGAAGACCACCGGTGCATGACTCCATAGTTGCCAGGCTAAGCATCTTTTGTCTAAGCATTGAGCCGATAATGCTTTCAAGGGTATCTTCGTCGAATCCCCAGATATATTGTCCCAAAATGTCGCTTAGCTGCTCTTCTGCTTGTGCAATCAGTTCTCTCGCCTTTGCTTGCTCGCGGTGCTTGGCAGTAAGGCGGAGGTGTATACCGTCGAGCTTAGCGTAGACCGCCAGAGTGGGGTTTGTCGAGTGTAAAAGCGGGGTCACCATTTCGTCTACCCTGGCCTCGGTGAGCCCCAGTGTCTTGACGGTACGCGAAACAATAATATCACCACTCAGTCTTTTCTTTAGTTCGGGTTTTATCTCCCTTTCCCACATCTGCTGCATTTCACTAGGGGGGCCGGGCATAGTCAGGATTATCCTATTCTCGTGCTCCACCCACCACCCGGGAGCTGTCCCCCGCAGGTTGATGATAGCCCGTGCCGAGGGGATCAGGTTCGCTTGCCTGATATTACATTCAGGCATGTCAATATCCATCTTCTGGAACATGTCCCGTATCCACTGCTCGATCTCAGGGTCAACAGTCATTTCCTCGCCTAGCAGTTCGGCAATAGCTTCACGAGTCACGTCGTCCTCGGTGGGGCCTAGGCCTCCCGTGGTGATGACGATATCGGAGCGCTCGCAGGCCCGCCTTAAGGCATCTACCAGCCGGCTGCGGTTGTCACCCACCTGGGTTATCCAGTAGAGGTCGATGCCCAGCAGAGGTAGTTCGGAGGCAAGATACGCGGCATTGGTATCGGTTATCTGCCCCAGCAGTAGCTCGGTGCCGATGGAAATGATCTCAGCCTTCATGTGTCTCTGGATATGGCCTAGCGGTGCTATCCGTAAACAGGTATCCTCGCTTTTTTTGATTATACCACTCAAACACTTGGGGGGTAACTGTGGAGGCAGTATATATCACAAAGACTGTGGAATGTGTGACACCCAGATTCTCAGGATATACTGATTGTCTCTTTACAGTGGGAGACGGTTTTCTTTTAACGAGGCGCTGAGAAGAAGGGTAGAACCTGTAATTGAACGCTTAGCCTTGGAACGGCATAATTCTTCTGCCAGCTCAAAGTGCTTCAGGGCCTGATTTTTCCACGAGAACTTCATGGCGTATCTCACCGCTCTCTGAGATATTTCGTCCCTGAGTTCAGGGTTGAGGATAAGCTCCTTGATCCCTGTGATGAGCTGCCCCAGTTCTGACCGGGCGAGTCCACCCGCCATTTTTACCGTTTCGCCTACACCCTCCATATCACGGCAGGCAATCGTAGCGCCGGCACCGAGGGCATGGGCAATGATTCCGCTCTGAGTGCAGTCTCCCGGCCAGTAGAAATGGATATCAAAGGCTCTAAGCATAATAGGTAGCATCTCTTCTGGCAGATAATTCTCCAAGAAGAACTGTCCCGAGCCGTTATATTTGGCCCGCAATTTGGCAGCACACCCTCCATCAATGATATTATCGGGTTCCCTCAGGAAGCCTACATATACCGCTACCATCTTCTGCTGAGGCAGCATCTTCAGCAGTGTATTGCGTACCTGGTAGATGAGCTCGATACCTTTGTTCGCTGTGATAAACCCTGTTCCGCCTATGAGCGTTGTGGCAGGGTCGGTAAACACATTTTCCCGCTGTATCCTATCCTTGCTTGCCTGGTCTAGATTCGATTCGTACATCAGGTAGTCATAGATCTTAGCTTTAGCTTCCGCTCTGCTCATTCTGGCTATCGTCGGGTAGCAATGAGTGCCGTGCCTCATTACATGCACCTTGTCGCTGTACTCAGGGAATGCACGGGTTACTGCACTATAAACGCCATCGCTGAACACTGTAATTGCATCCGTGCTGGGCAGGAGCGAACGCAGGAAGGAATCTTCAAATTTACGCAGTCCATACGTGGTCTCGTTGCTTTGAAAATGGAGTGTGTGCGGGGATACCACTGTAACATCGTTTAGCTCTCTGAGCATGTTAGTGAATCGAACCCCGTTGCCCCAGATGCCGAATTCGTGTTGAAACCAGAGAACATGGGCTTCTTTTAGCTTCAGCCATTTTGAAATGGAGTCGGCGGTGTAGTCCTCTCGGCTGGGTATGCAGTAGCTTACGGGAGTGGTGAGTTCGATCAGGTCGTCGCTGAACGGTACAACGAAGTTGTCAAGATCGAACGTGATCACAGCCCATGTACCGGGCGTGCTCTCTCTGGTGAGGAAGTCTGAGTAGTCCGCGATTCCACAGATTATTGGTTTATATGTTGTGATAAAAGTAATATATGCCATCCAATCCTCCCTTGTGTCGGAGCCACCCACACCTCCCGCTTGCCTCTGCAGATGAATGGCACATAGGCCAGTAGGGGCAATTGTGGAAAACGCGCTTGGCCACCTGTATACTAGGTTATAAAAGACTGATTGTCAAGCAGTTTTTTACGAGGCTCCACTCGAATAATTCATAATAATCCGCGGGAAAATCATAGTCATCTAGAAATTCCATATAATCACTCTGTCATTACGCGTACGATTTAACTTCATCTTTTAACTGCCATATTCCTACGGGGCTTGACAGACAGGGTTTTCTGTGGAATAATTCTACTCAAGTTTTCAGGAAAGACATTACAAGAAGTATGGAGTGTGCTAATTATTTCGTGAATAATAACAACTGCTATATTATACTAGATAATTACTGCTACGTCTATATAACATGAAATATATAGCAGTTTTAAGTATGCATAATATGAGGGGCTTGTCAAGTGGTTGTCGGAATATTGTAGGAGAATTTTACAAAAATGCCTGAATGGAGCTTCATTACAAACCACGGTCTTATATTAGCCGCTATTGCCAAACGTCCGCGCAGTACAGCCAGGGAGATCGGCGATGCTGTCGGTATAACCGAGAGGGCAGCCCACAAAATAATAAACGATCTCGAAAGGGAAGGGTACATTACAAAGACCAAGGTGGGCAGGCAGAATCAGTACAGAATTCACTCGGATGTGCCTCTCAAGGATGAAGACACGGATGCTGCTGTTGGGGAGCTCCTGGTTATGCTGGGCTGGAAGCGAAGGGGTAGGGCTAAGCAGGCCGGCTGATGCTTGAGAGAGAAAGAACGTTGTAGGAAAAAACTGCTCCTCTATATTACTAATAGAATCCGTGGTTTCTGCTTAGCCTGATTTCCTCTGGTATAAGCTCTGAGACCTTTGCTGTGGCGACACAAATCGCTGTATCTGCTGCCCCGTAGTAAATGATGACCTCATCATCATCATCAAGCATCGCTTTGTCCACACCGGAAACGGCGCCACAGGTGAATACAACGTGAGGCACGAAGCAACCCTCTTCGCCGAGCTCACAGCTAGCCTCGGGTTCTAACACGTGATTGGGGGAGCGATAGATCACCCGTCCCGGGTTGTCCAGTGCTACCAGCAGTACGCCCAGCCTATAAACCCAGGAGTTGTCAACGCCGTGGTAGATAAGGAGCCAGCCATATTTTGTCTTTATAGGCTGTGAGCCGCCTCCGATCTTCAGGCCATCCCAGACCATACCTGCGCCTGGACCTATCAGTATACGGTGTTCTTCACGGGGCCAGGGGCATTCTATACGTTCAAATGAAGAAATCCAGATACTTGGCTCTATCCTGTGATAGAGCATATATCGTCCATTGAACAGCTGGGGAAACAGCGTTGCATCCTTGTCCTCGAACCCGGGAAAAGCGAGACCGCATCGTTCCCATTTATCCCAGCGGCGGGCGAGAAAATCTGCTAGCTCAATTGAGGCTAGGGCAATCTGGGCCACAACGCCGTCGTATGCAGTATAAGTCATGTAGATGCGTTCCCCTATCAATACCAGTCTGGGGTCCTCGCAGCCTTTTTTCTCCCATTTCTCCTTTGGCTCGTATATAGGGCTTTCCAGCCTCTCATCGATATGAAAGCCATCTGAGCTTATTGCCAGTCCGATTCGGGAGATTTGGTCATCTCCAAATGCGCGGTAAAAGATATATATTTTACTATCTAGCCTGATGACACCTGGATTGAACACATATTTGGATTCCCAGGGGTGATCTTCTATTGCTCTCAGAATCGGATTATCAGGGAACCTGCTCAGCTTGCCGGCCTCGGGCTCTGCGGGCAGTGGTAATTGCTCAGGGATAACCTCCTGCACAGTGTCCCACCCAGGGAGAATTACCGTAGCCAGATTTTCTGACTCTCTCCCCTCTCCCATCAGTTCCGTAATCTTCCTGTCAATATGCTCCTCGCTGCCACCTAGGGCTTTAACTAACTCCACGAGGAACTCCCTCGATGCCCAGTCCCTCTCTACATGCAGTGACAGAGGCGTGGGCATTCCTTTGCCACCTTTGAAGCTGTAACTTGCCCATGTCCAGGCAGAGCAGGGAATGAATGTCCCGTCTGGAAAAGACGAAGCAAGGTGATAACAATCCACAACGTTGTTTATATTTGAAACGAGGCGGGACATTGTGGGTTCGCCCCTTTCATGCCAGTCCTTATTCATGCCCCTAAGCCGCTCAATCAATATCCTCTGGATTTTATTTTCAAATATGTTGTGGGCTGATAAAGGCTCTTTTCCCCAGTGCCCTCTGAGCGAATTTACGACCCTCGTGCCAAACTCCTTTCTCTCCCGGGCAAACTGTTCCCATATTTTCCCTAAACTCTCAGCCTCGACGATATTCTTGGCCATCGTGATGAAGTAACGCAGCTTGGGGAATTTGCCGCCTGTTCCTTTAAGCAGATTGCCTATAATTACTCTTCCCGTAAGCTTGCTCAAGGTAGAGGTCTCTTTGAGAATGGTGAGCATGCGGAAGTCCTCAGAGTTTACGGCCAGTGGCTCTAAGTTCAATGGTGCAAAGTGTTCAGAACGGGCATTTCCTGCTATCCATTCCCATACACCCGATGTATATGCTGTTTCCTCCGATACGCTTGATAGAGCCAGGAGATCATTTGGACCGAATTTTTTCTCAAGCTCAGCGAGGTTAGCTGCGCTGAACCGTATGAATAGATTGGATGGGGGATTTCGCCGCAGAATCCAGGAAGCTACTTCAGGTTTCAGGGCGAATGTTTCAGAGTGGGGGAAATGGCGGAATATAGCCTGGGCGACGGCTTGGGTTCCGTCTATACTTGAGAGGTCGCCAGGTATCAAGAGTTTATCTAAATCATCCTCTACCTGTAACATCAAATCGGTGATGGACTTAACGATATCCTCGGGAGTTGCTGTTGAACGGAGATTGAGCCTCTCGTGAATGAACTTCTCAAATTCCTTGTGGTATCTTTGAAGTATATTTCTATAGATGTCATCTGTTCTAATGATATCACCTGAAGGGGAAACAAGCTCCTTGAGTACTATTAAGGGTACTCCGGGAATAAATTCGCGGTAGGTCACCTTGGGGAGAAGCGGTTTGCGTTCTGTCTCTATCTCTCGCCATCTCGCCAGGAAACCGGGCTTCTGCTTTATAGATTCCTGGCTCTGACGCTCGATCTCCCATTCTGCCATGAGAGCTGTCAAATGGTCTGCCTTATCAGGTATTGCGGCTGCCAACCGTTCCTCAAGTGTTTTAAGCTCCTGAATGAATCCGGCTTCTCTCCCATAGCATAGGGTAATGAAGGAATTGAGCAAGTTGGTTTTATTGAATTCCTGCTCCAGACAATAGGCGACTAGGAAGTCATAGACTATCTCTACCCAGAGATGCGAAGGAAACATAAATTTCTCTGGCTCGCTTCCTGACAGCTTCCTGAGCTCTCTTGACGCGTCTCGAGATAACACCTCTGCATATAAGCCTTGGAACTCGTTGTACCCCTGCTTGTATCGCTCTATCAGGGTATTAGTATCTGGCATCACAACCTCTGGCCAGTGGTTCCTGCTATCCTGAAATATGGCCAGAGGATGGATTAGGTCCCCTCTTTGCCGCCACCATTCTTTCCATGCTGCTATCTGTTCAAAGAGCACCTCAGTCTGCTGTCTCCATACCAGCTCCTTGTCTGGGTAAGCCTGATAGCTTTTCCACCCTAGACTGGTTTCACATATTTGAGCATTACTGGTGACGGCGGTTATGACGAGCCATGTACCGATGCCGTGATCGCCGATGCGGGCGGACCAGACGTCGGGGTCAGCCATATAGATCCCAACGAGCTTGCTCGAGACCCCGAACGCTTGATTGGGCAAGCTTCCAATTTTGAGATTGAATATAGAGGCAAGCAGGGGACGAACCAGATGAGTGAAATCTGGAACGTCGAGATGATGACCGTTAGACCTGGGTATAACGAGGTCAATCCCTTCTTTCTCTATCGGTGTCAATAGGTGCTTGAACCATTCCAGGGCTGTATCTTCGGTTTCGTTCCTGGATTTCCTGCTCTCGAGGTTGGCATCCAGAACAACCAAATCGGCTTTCAGACTATTTGCTATCTCCATCATCGCCCTGAGACGCCAAGCCTTGCCGCTCAGGCGTTTGTCCTTCATAGAAAAAGCAATTCTCTTCATATCCCGTTCTGGACGTGTTTCTTGAACGGCTTTTATTGCTTGCTTACTATCTGGATCGCCAGCGCAGACCAAAACGCTTTTTCTATCGGGGAAGAGCTTTGAGGCCGCTTTCGCTATTTGCCGGCACATGTTAGTGACTGTGCCGGCTTCATTTTGCAGAGTGATGCCGACTACTATGTCAGCATCTCCAATTTTTTTGGCCTCTTTGAGGGGTTTGCCTAGCGACTCTGCGTATAAGGCTTCAAGTTCCGCGATATCTTTGCTCGTCATTTTAATATAGGTTTATTCCTTGTTCTAGCGGGAAAGGTGATTAATAGTGTTGCCAAACCAATACAGATTATCATATTTTTCGTTGATAAGGTAGAGTACTTTACGGTAATAGATAGACTAGCCGTTACATGTTTTGGCCCATTGCAGTGCGTCACGCAGGTGGGCTCTGAGCACATCGTAGCTAAAATATTTCTTTCCAACAGCGACATTGTGGTCGGTAATGCTCCGAAATACCTCGGGGCTGGTGAGAATGGCAATTATCTCGCGGCCTGCTTGTTGCAGCACCTCATAGGGAAGTTTAACAAGACCTCTGCCATCTTTCTCCGGCAGCAGTTTGTCTCCAAGAGACACAATCTTAACGCCTGTGGGAGCTATATCCTCCTTAAAAACCGGATATTCAAAGACCGCAACTGGCAGTTCAGCGGCTAATGCCTCGAGAAGCTGGTTGCCGAATCCCTCCCAACCTGTGGGGTAGAGGACAAAGTCGGCTATTGTATAGAAATCGGGATATAGTGCATAGAGACCTTCATCTATGTTGCGATGCGGGCGTACATCGTCACCTACGTAGCTCCATTGAATCTTCAGCGTATCGAAAAGCTCGAAGAGGTTCTTTCGGTAGTCTAGAAAAGCCCGCTCCGGTCGGCCGGCGAGAACGAGAAATACTTTGCTCTTGTCTGAAAATACATCGCCATGGTAGAGCTTCTTTCCTATAATCTCTTGGCGCAGGCTGAGCATAGCAGCGGTCAGGTGTCCCGCCAGTTCAGTCTGCTTGTTGGGCACTATACGTGCACCTGAGAAAAGGACAACGTCATGTGAATCAATACCGTATTTAGCTCGCAGAATAGCCCGTATTCTGGCACGCTCTGAGGGCTCGGGACGTTGCTCAAAATCCATTGAGTCATGAATCACTTTGGCATCTACACCCTTGTCCCAAAGGGCTTTTTTATTACGCGTATTTATCGTCCAGTGCCTGATATTAGCCATGCTTGGGGGATAATATTCACTGAGTATAGATTTAGCCAGGTCACATGTCGGCGTGAATTTGTATGCCCCTTCACTGAGCATGTCATGGTGTATAGCAGCGCAGGGTATTTGCTTTTCTCGAAGAAGTCCCGTCAGGCTCACGGTGGCTGCCGGATGAACGGGGAGGGAGAATATATTGTGTATAAAGAGCAGGTCGGGTGCAAAACACTCGATCACACTACGCAACTGTCGTTGCAACTCCAGTCGAGATGCATCGAAGGCACTTCTGAGTTCGGCTTCGCTGGTAAATTCCGTTATCCCAGCCCCGTAGAGATTACGTACCAGCATTGTCACTTGTTCTCGGTTGAACTCCAGCGCAGGCACTGGGAAATCCGCCCAGTCGTATGCTGAGCAAATCGCAACCTCGTGGCCCATTTCTTTAAGCAGGGTTTGACGTTTCGCCATCTCCAGGGAGACGCCGTCTGTGCCTGCTGAGTCCAGTGGGTCTGCGTCTGCCAACTCTTCCTTTAGGTCTCTATCAGGGGCAGAGCGAAAATGAACAATAAGCGTCTTCATCAGGGGTGGTTCCTTGTGGACTGATGCTATTGCCTGTGCTCACTAAGCTATAATCTACCCAAGGTAGGGTAGGAAAAAAATGAGGGCACTCTGCCTATTGGCTAGGGTATAGCGGCTTTTTTTACTATTCCAAGGGTGACCTCTGCTGCTCTCTTTCCAGAAAGGAGCATAGCGCCGAAGGTAGGGCCCATGCGGGGCAGACCGTATACCGCACCCACCGCCATACCGGTCACGACTAGGCCGGGATAAGCCTCACCAGTGTGCTCTACTACTGCGTCCTCCGATTTGTCAATCCACAGTGCGCCCTCGCCCGCAAGCTGGATCAGTTGCCGCTTCTCGAGCTTTTTTAGCACCACGGCATCATGGCCGGTAGCGTCGATCACGACCCTAGATTCCATCGGCACAGGGTCGAGTGCGGTCAACTCCTTGGGCATGTGGATAATCGGGCTCCAGTTGACCACTACACCCGCCATGCGGTCGTTTTCGTGTAGTATGATGTCCTCGAGTAGGGTCAGGTTGAATATTTTGAGCCCGGCATTGCAGGCAGCGGCGATGAGGCTTGCGCATGCGTGGGGAGCGTCCGCCACGTATAATCCGGCAGTAGCCTTCTCGTAGGGCACTCCCAGCTCATCCAGTACCTCTTGTGACGGCTCTCTCAGCGTGAACTTGTTCATGAAGTAGCCGCCGATCCAGAAACCGCCACCAAGGTAGTTGTTCCTCTCTATTAAAGCTACCTTGAGACCGGCCTTAGCCAGCTCCTTCCCCGCAATCAGGCCACTGGGCCCGCCGCCGACGATGATGACATCGCTCTCGGCGTACTCTTCAAACTGGCGCAGGAAGTTGCTGACGATGGCGCGTGTGACATCGCTCTCTTTTACGGGATGGAACAACGGCATTTTTCTTTCCTCCAGTGCTGGTAATACTAGCAGCGCCCTGCTTTGGTTTTTAAATAATTAGCAACAAGCTCCATTGCACAGTATTGGCCGCACATGCTGCAACCTGAGCCTGATGTCTCATGCTGGGCACGAGCCTTCTCGGCTCTGAGAGGGTCTATAGACAGCTTGATCTGCTCTCGCCAGTCAAGGTTCTTGCGGGCGAGAGACATCTTCAGGTCCCAATCGCGGGCGCCTTTAACCCCTTTCACGATATCGCCAGCATGGGCGGCGATACGGGTTGCGACGACACCCTCTCTCACATCCTCAGAGTCGGGGAGGGATAGATGCTCCGAGGGGGTAACGTAACAAAGGTAGTCTGCGCCGGCTGCGGCAGCGACGGTGCCACCTATTGCGGCGCTGATGTGGTCATAGCCAGCAGCGACATCGGTTACCAGTGGTCCCAGCACGTAGAAGGGCGCTCCTTTGCAGACCACCTTCTCTAGTTCTACATTGGCTGCTATCTGGTCCAGCGGCATATGTCCTGGCCCTTCGACCATCACCTGTACCCCAGCTGCCCGGCTTCGTTCTACTAGCTCGCCGATAGTCAGCAGTTCCTCTATCTGGGCGCGATCTGAAGCATCTGCCAGGCTTCCGGGACGAAGCCCGTCCCCTAGGCTGAGCGTGACATCGTATTTACGGGCGATCTCGAGCAGGCGGTCGAAGTGCTCATAGAGCGGGTTCTCCTGCTCGTTGTGAAGCATCCAGCCGATCACAAAAGCACCGCCGCGGGAAACGACGTCCGTCACTCTCGGGGATTCTCTCAAACGGCTGACTGCTTTTTGGGTTACGCCGCAGTGCACGGTCATGAAGTCGACTCCATCCTCTGCCTGCTCTTGGATTACGTTGAAGAGGTGGTTTACTGGCATGGCAACTATCGATCCCCACTTGTCTATAGCCTCTATTCCTGCCTGATAAAGAGGAACAGTACCTAGGGGAAGGGAAGTCGAGGCGATGAGGGCGCGGCGAATAGCGCTGATATCGCCGCCCGTGCTCAAGTCCATTACCGTGTCTGCCCTGGCGGATGTGGCTGCCTCAAGCTTTTCCAGTTCGGTATTTATATCGCCATAGTCTGATGATGTGCCGATATTGGCGTTGACCTTTGTGCACAGCCCTTTACCGATTCCACAGGGCTTCAGTCCTTTGCGGTTTATATTGGCCGGGATCACGATAGTGCCTTCTGCCACACCTGAGCATACTGTCTCAGGGTCGAGTCCTTCCTTCTCGGCAACAGCATTCATCTCCGGCGATAAAGTGCCATCTCTTGCCAATTCTAACTGCGTCATTATTTCGTTTCCCCAAAAAAGAGGCCGCAAACCTAGGTTCGCGGCCTTTCTTCTTCGAAGCTCCCGCTTTCCTACGCTCGCATTACCGAGGTCAGGTTCCAAGGGTTGTCCGCCTTGGCGGACTCTCAGCCTCTGAGCTCCCCCAGCGGTTCCATATTCGGTTTGACTTTAGTATACATCAAATCAGGTCGGAATGCAAGTGTGAACCTTCGTGGTGAGTATTGACTTAGTACTTTACATAAATTTGTAAAGAGCCCTGAGAAGTCTGGACAGCAGGGAGCGGATATGCTATTATGTTTCTGCCCAAGACAGAATGGTAGGAGAGGAGTATCATATGTGGCTAGGAGGGCGCAAAGTGGTCTGATGTAGAAAGGGACGTGTGAGCAGGGGGGCCTCTATCTGCACCTTATCCCGTGTTTAGATAGCATCCTGGTTTTCCCCTTTAACCCTCTAATAACTCCGTGCGGTCTTCAGTTCCGCTCAAGCAATTTATTTTTAAGGTAGTCCCCACAGTCGAACCTCTCTGTTAGCAACGTATCTCCTTAATCTCGAATCATAAGGGGAAAGGCTGCTCAATGTGTTTCTTTTGCTCTAAGAAAGAGGTCTGAACAGCATATGGTTACTAGCGATCATATAGATATAAAAATCGATAGAAAAAACGTGTGTCGCCATCTGGGATATCGCAATGGCATTAAACCATCGTTGCGTATTTCTTCTTTGATTAAAGAATATATGGGAGAGGCTCACAATCTAATCGAGCCGTTGTACGTATATATTATCAGGGATATCGAGCAGGTGGTGGGCTCTAACATCTATATTGAAGGGTCGATCGTGTTTAACGGCGAGGTTATTGCTCGCCTGCTGGACAGGTGTTGTAAGGTTGCGTTATTTGTAGTAACAATAGGGAAATATCTTGAGGAAATGGCTAATAGGCTGGCTGAAGACGGGCTTATACTTCAGTCGTACGTTCTGGATGCAATAGGGTCAGATGCAGTCGAAAAATTAGCAGATTTCGTTAAGGGGATTCTGGATGACAAAGCCAGGGTTGAGGGACTTGTTACCAGTCGGCGCTTCAGCCCAGGCTATTGTGACTGGGACATAAGTCAGCAGGAGATGGTTTTTACGGCTTTGGAAGGAGATTCGATAGGGGTTCAACTTACCGAGGGTTATCTTATGGTTCCCCAAAAGTCAATCTCAGGTATTATTGGTATAAGTACGCCCGATAGCGGTGCGAAGAATTACAATCCCTGTGAAACCTGTCGTAAATACGATTGTCTGGGCAGGAGGTGAAACCTATATGATACGGAGGGGATTACCCGGCGGCAGCTTTAAGCCGATTACCGAAGAGGGCATTCAGATGATGCACCTGAATGTCATGAGAGTAATCGAGGAAGTAGGCTTTCAGGTTCATTCCGATAACGGACTGGACCTTTTCAGGAGGGCGGGGGCTTTGGTGGATGACGAAAAGAGGCTGGTGCGTTTACCAACTGAGAAGGCGATGGAACTGATAGAGATGGCGCCGTCTGAGATAACGCTCTGCGGTCAAGAGGAGAAGCACGATCTTCATCTGGGTGGAACTCGTGTCTATGCAGGGACGGGGGGGACTGCCCTGAACATCTTTCGGCAGGCTACGGGTGAAAAGACACCTGCCACCCTGGATGACCTGAGGTGCATCGCCAAGCTGGTTGACCACCTGGATAATATCCACTTCTTCCTGCTGCCTACATACCCTAACGATTTGCCAATAGAGCAGGTGGACATAAATCGCTTCTTCGCAGGCTTGGACAATACCAGCAAGCATGTTATGGGCGGGCTATATACCATGGATGGTCTGAAGCAGGTGATAAAGATGGCGGAGATTATCGCCGGTTCTGCCGATAGCCTTCGCCAGCGTCCTATTATATCGATGATAGCCTGTACCATAAGCCCGTTGAAGATAGACAAAGAGTACGGCGACTTTATGATAGCTATCGCAAGAAGCGGCATACCTGTGGTCTGCCCCGCAGAACCGCTCTGTGGGGCTACCTCGCCGGTGACGCTCGCCGGTAATATATTAATGCAAACAGTAGACTCATTGATGGGCGTGATGCTTACCCAACTCGCGAGTCCGGGGACGCCTGTTATTCTGGGCTCGGTGGCAACGAGCACAGACCTCAGTAACTTCAATTATCTGGCTGGCTCTGTTGAGATGGGCCTCATTAACGCGGGTGGGGCACAGATGGCGCAGTTTTACCAGCTCCCCTTCTATTCCACCGGAGGCATGACTGACGCTAAGGTTGTGGATGCACAGAGCGGATATGAGTCTGCTATCACTGGACTTCTCAATGCTCTGGCTGGCGCAAATTATATCCACGACGCTGCAGGTCTTATGGAGTTTGCTCTGACTGCATGCTATGAGAAATATGTTGTGGATAACGAGATACTGGGGATGGTGATGAGGGCTGTTCAGGGTATAGAGGTGAACGAGGAGACGATGGCCTTTGACCTCATTAAGGAGGTGGGGCCGGGGGGTAATTTCGTTTCCGCCAAGCATACCAGGCGGTTTATGCGAGATCAACATTATCAGCCTGCGCTCAGCGATAGGAATAGCCGAGGGGATTGGGAGGCTGGAGGGGCTAAGAAAACATGGGAGAGGGCGGCGGCGAGGGTGGATGATATCTTGGCAAAAGACGGCTATAGCTTGCCTGTTGACATAAGAGCCAGAGTGTTGTCTGAGATAAAAGGCATCGTAGAATCGTAGATGGGAGTGTAGAAAGTTGCTAGTAATTGGTGAGAAGATAAATGCCTCCAACAAGTCGGTTGGTGAGGCAATATCGAATAAAAATCAGGAGTTCCTGGAGAACCTTACTAGGGAGCAGGATGCTGCCGGGGCCGATTTCATAGATGTAAACGCTGGGGTTGGCCACGGCACCTGGGAGAATCCTGCGATGGCGATGGAGTGGTTAGTGGATATCGTTCAGTCAGTAACGGAGAAGCCGCTGGCTATTGATAGCGATACTCCCTCCATTATTGAGGCTGGCTTGCGTAAATACCGTGGTGACAATGTGATGATCAATTCGGTCAATGCCGAGCCTGACAGGCTGGAACCTGTGGGTAGATTAGCAGCGGAGCGCCGGGCTTCGCTGGTGGCGCTGGTTATGGGAGAGGGGGGAATCCCTCCCACCGTTGACGAGCGTCTCGACGCTGCTGAGTCGATCATGGTGCACTTGACTCGTCTGGGGATGCAGGAGGAGCAGATATTCTTCGACCCTCTGGTGCTTCCCGTTTCTGTAGATTCTAACCAGGGGTTCGTCACGCTGAAGACTATTGAGGGGATTAAGTCCCGTTATCCTTCCGCAAAAACTGTGGTCGGGCTCAGCAACATCTCTTACGGATTGCCGAACCGGGGTTTGGTCAACCGTGCCTTTCTTGTAATGGCAGCTTCTGCGGGGCTCGATGCCGCTATTCTGAACCCACTGGATGCTAGGATGATGAGTTTCATCAGGGTTGCTGATATGCTTACGGGGAATGACCCATCGTGTAAAGGCTTTATCAGGGCTCACAGGAAGGGCCTGCTGGTAGAGTAGCCGCGATATAGATACCAGGGCTCTGCTAATTGTTGAGTTAATCAGGAGGAATAACGTGCCTAGGGAAGGAATCTTAGTTGAGAAGCCTTACGAAAGGATGACCAGAGAGCAGGTGGAACAGATTCACCAGGCTTCCATAGAGATATTGAGCGACCCTGGCCTGATGTCTTTCAATCGTGAGGCCGCTGAGATATTCGATGGCAAAGGTGCGGAGGTTACGCCGGTTTCCCCCAGCGACCATCCGTGCTGGCTGGTGAGAATCCCGGAGAAGGTAGTTATCGAGGCCCTCGATAGCGCACCCAAGACGGTTAAATTAGGCGCTAGGAATCCCGAGAACATGCTGATACTGGATGGCGAAGAGCCAAGGGTACGTTTTATCACGGGCTCTGAAACCAATATCTGGCTGGATGTCGATTTCCCGACCTATGTGAAGAAATCCGACCCTGCTACGGAGATTCAGGTGCCTGAGTTCCACCCGCGACGCGGTACTGTGGCTGACCTCTGCAAGTCAGCACATGTCTGTGAGCATCTGGAGACTGTGGATGGCTACATCCGTACAGTTAACATTCAGGATAGGGACATAACAGAGGAGAATAAGGACGTCAATAAATATTTCGCCTCTTTGAATAATAACACCAAGCATTTTATGTCGGGGTTAACCAGCCTGAAGCAACTAGATAATGTTGTGAATATGGCGAAGATAATAGTGGGTGGGGAGGAAGAGCTTAGGGAGAATCCCATCATCTCCTTCATCACCTGTCTGGTCAAGAGCCCCCTGCAATTTGTCGAGGACACTACGGATACATTTATCGAGATTTGCCGAAGGGGACTGCCACTGGTGGTTTCTTCGTCACCCCAGGCGGGGAGCACCGCTCCTATCAAGGAAGCAGGTATCATGGCTCAGATAAACGCGGAGGTTCTAGCGGGTATAACCTTGAGTCAGCTGGTAAATAAGGGTACGCCGGTCATTTATGGAAGCGTCCCCGTTCGGGCTCGCATGGATACCCTCGGCGATTCCTACGGTGCTGTTGAAACCAGCCAGTACAATGTCGACTGCGTCCAGATGGCGCGATTCTACAGGATACCTAACTATTCGACTGCGGGCGTCTGTGATACGAAGACGCCCGGACAGCAAGCATCGATAGAGCGTTTATTCTCAGACATATTGGTTACCTTGAGCGGGCCCCAGTACTTGCACTGCGCATACGGTCTGCTTGACTGCAATTCCGTTTTCTGCCTTCTTCAGGCTGTGCTGGATGATGCCCACTTCCAGATGATTAAGTTTTTCCTAAGGCCGCCGCGTATTGACGAAACTGAGATTGCTGAGGTCTTGAAGCAGATACGGGAGGTCGTAACGACACCACAGAAGCTTTATATCAGCTATATCCGCAAGGTTATGCGTAGCGGGCAACTCTCGCCGCCCTATCCCTTTGAGGGTGATGGGGAGACGGACAGCGTATTTAAAATAGCATATGACAGGATGCAGGAACTCCTGGAGAAGCCGGTAGAGCATATTGATAAGGCTACAACAGCTAAGATATTCCAGGAGATTCCCGGCTTGTTGCCGAGACTAAACGTATATGAGGAAAGGAGATAAAAATGGGCGAGGACATTATTGCGGCAATGAAGGAGAACGTTATCCAGGGAAGAAAAACCGAGGAAGATGAAGGGATAGATGAGGAACTCACGGGTCCCGGTGTTCTTGAGTTGACGAAGGAGGCTCTGGATAAGGGTATCTCACCGCAGGTGATAATCACGGAGGGTTTGACTGCGGGGATGCAGGTGGTAGGTGAGAAATTCTCTACGAAGGAATACTTCATCCCCGATATGCTTGCCTCTGCCGAGGCGGTAGGCGCAGCCATGGATGTGCTCAAGCCGCATCTGGAAGCTTCTAATGTGGAGACCAAGGGGAAATTCGCTATAGCCACGGTTCAGGGTGATATACACGATATCGGGAAGAACATTGTGTCCATTTTGCTCAAAGGGGCGGGATACGAGGTGCATGACCTGGGTATAGATGTGCCCACGGAGAAGATTGTTGAGTTCGTCAGGGAAGAGAAGCCTCAGTATCTGGGGCTGTCCGCTCTACTGACAACCACGATGGTAGTCATGGGTAATGTAATTAAGGCGCTGGAGGAGAGTGGCCTCAGGGACAAGGTTAAGGTTCTCATTGGTGGGGCAGCGGTGTCCGATGAGTACGCCAGCGAGATAGGGGCGGATGCCTATTGTGTGGATGGCTTCGATGCTGTTAAGGTACTGGACGCCTACCAGTAGGCGTGGGCGTAGAATCAAATATATCTATGATATATCATAGATATATTAATCTCCTAGAAAGAGGTGATTCTTGGCAGGAATAGCGGGAGTTCAGGGTGCTGATAACGGTGAGCTAGACCGAATGCTTGAGCGGATCAAGCACAGAGGCCCTCACGAGACTTGGACGAGCCGCGAAGGCGAGGTGAATGTAGGTTGCAATGAGCTGAATATGGGTGCAGACTGCAGGGATGGCTCCCATTATACCTCTGACGGCAAGGTAGCGGTCGTTCTCGATGGGCGTGTTTACAATTCGGATAAGGGAACTAAAGCCGACGCTGAGGCTGTGCTTGACCTGTACGTCAGGTTCGGCACCCGCTTTGCCGCTAAGATAAACGGCGACTTTGCCTGTGCCGTGTCGGATAATGGCAAGCTAATACTGGCTCGTGATTGGGCTGGTATTAAACCGATATACTACGGGCATAACAGTGATGGGAGCCTGTGCTTTGCATCTGAGGCAAAAGCACTGGTGGGCATCTCTAGAGATGTCAGGGAGTTCCCGCCCGGATACGTTTACTCCCGCGAACTGGGATTCCAGAAGTATCCGACTTCCGAGGCCGTCGAAACACCGGATTTCGAGGATTATGAGCAAGCCAAGAAAGTGGTAAAGCAGCTTTTAATGGAAGCAACTGAAAAGAGGATGAGGGACAACGCTGTAAAAGGTATCCTCCTGAGTGGCGGTCTGGACAGCAGCCTTATTGCCTATATGGCCCACGAGGTAAAGCCGGATATCGAATGCTTTACGGTGAGTATGGAGGAGGGGCAGGACCTGCCGCTGGCAAAGGATGTGACGGAGTACCTTGGCCTTAAGCATCATATCTTGATGTTTAGCGAAAAAGAGATAAGCGAGATACTGCCTTTGGCCATCTATCATCAGGAGATGTATGAGGAAAGCTGTGTACACGGTGCAATCGCCAATTTCTTGGCAGGGCGCTTTGTCAGCCCGCATGCTAAGTGCGTTCTTACTGGGGAAGGGGCTGATGAGTTCTTAGCCGGGTATGACGGCCAGTTCAGGCAGGGAAAAAACCTTGAGGAGATCGCCAGTATAGTCGACCAGCTTATCAATGTTGCTCATAATACAGCACTACAACGGCTGGATAGACTGAATGCTGCGAATTCGTATGAAAGCCGCACACCGTTCCTCGATGCAAGGGTGATGGACTTTTGTCTGAAGATCCCACTAAGTTGCAAGATTCATGGCCCTGAGCAGACGGGGAAGTGGGTCCTGCGACAGGCCTTTGAGGGTTGTTTGCCCGACCACATCATCTACCAGACGAAGCGGTTCTTCGCTCAGGGCTCTGGTGTAGCGTATGCTATGCGTGAGGAGGCTGAGAAGCACCTCTCATCAATCGACCTGGCAGAACACAACAGGACCGAGGATACCCCCTGGTTGTCGTCAGTTGAGGAGTTGTATTACTACCGGATGTTCAAGGAGACATTCCCCGATCCTGCCTTCGATAGGTTAGTAGGCAGGTGGGATCCTTTCAGGCCGGCTTTCTTCCTGGATAATGCATAACCGGTTCGTTGAACTTTGAAATATGGACGTAACAAAAAACGAGTAGACTAAGCTAAGAAGGCGAGACCCATGTGTGGCATAGCAGGTTGTTTTGGCACCAGAGACGAAAAGACAATCAATCGAATGCTGGACGCACTGCCTCATCGAGGGCCAGATGACCGCGGACTCCATACTTTCAACAACACGGTATTTGGTCACACCAGGCTGTCTATTGTCGATGTTGCTAAAGGCCATCAGCCCATTCTGGTAAATGGTGGAAGGACGGGGATAATCTGTAATGGTGAAATCTACAACTACCGGGAGTTACGGCAGAAGCTCATCTCTAAATACGAGTTCCTGACCCAGTCGGATACTGAATCAATTCTTCATCTTTACCGAGAGAAAGGACCTCGGTGTGTAGAAGAACTCGATGGTATGTTCGCATTTGCCATCTTCGATGGTGATGATTTTATGCTGGCCCGCGATCCTATCGGTATTAAACCCCTCTACTATGGCTATGTTGAGGACAAGCTTTATTTCTCCTCGGAACTCGGTGCTATGACGCTGGCTGGTGTGGAGGAGTGTCATGAGTTTCCCGCCGGGCACTATTACACCCCTAAGGAGGGGTTTGTACAGTACTATGAGATTCCGCCTATCGAAGATCATATGTTGACGGATATAGACCAGACCTGTATGAAAATCAGGGAAACGTTTATTCGGGCGGTTAAGAAAAGGTTGTTGTCGGATAAGGAGATCCATGTGGGCTCCTTCTGCAGTGGCGGTTTGGACAGCAGCTTGGTGGCTGCAATAGCTGCTGAAGAGATACCTCATCTTCACACCTTCGTGGTGGGCATGAAGGATGAATCCGGCGATGAGAGCGATGACCTTAAGGCCTCCCGTATTGCGGCAAAACATATTGGCTCAACACATCACGAGTTGATATTTACCGAGGATGAATACTATGAGGCGCTGCCGATTGTTATAAAGGAGCTTGAGAGCTACGATCCTTCACTTGTACGCTGTGCCGTTCCCTGTTATTTCACCTGCAAGCTGGCTGCCGATTACGTGACGGTGGTGCTCACAGGTGAGGGGGCGGACGAGATATTCACGGGCTATCACTATATGAAGCATTATCCCATTGATGTTCTCAATAAGGAGGCGAGGCGCTGCATCGGCAATCTCCATAATATAAACCTGCAGCGTGCGGACCGAATGGGGATGTACTTCAGCCTGGAGTTACGGGTGCCTTTCTTGGATGTAGCTATGGTCGACCTCGCTATGAAGATTCCTCCCGAGCTCAAGATTCGTGAGTCTGAATATGTCGGGGATAGGATAGAGAAGTGGATTCTGCGCAAGGCGTTTGAAGATACCGGTTACCTCCCCGACGATATACTATGGCGCTACAAGGTGCAGTACACACAGGGAGCGGGCTGCGAAGACCTTGGGGAAAAGCTGGCTCACAGTGAAATAAGTGAGGATGATTTCGAGCGCATCAAGGCTGAGAATCCTTTGGCGAAGATAAACAGCCGGGAAGCGGCATACTATTTTAAAATCTTCCGTAAGTACCATCCTCAGGACTCGGTGCTTGGTTCAATCGGAATCTGGACGGGTTTCGATTTTGCCGAGGAGAGGGAGAAGGTGAGGGGCACGATGGATGGCGACTTGAAACATGTGCACTGAGCGGGTGATAGGGAGAGGTAACCGTAAGACCGCTTTTATGATGGCCTAATGGAATTCACAATATTGGGCTCCGGGGGGTGTATGGTCATCCCCAAGCCCCTGTGCCGCTGCCGGGTCTGCCGGGAAGCTAGGAAGAGGGGTGTTCCCTATGCTAGGGCAGGCCCCTCCGCTTTATTGCATGATATCAACCTGTTAATCGATACCCCGGCTGAGATTATAACACTGTTGAACCGTTCAGCTATACGTCGTGTCGACTACCTGACTTTCACTCATCTCGACCCTGACCACGTGGAGGGATTCCGTGTAGTAGAACAGATTTCGCTTGATTTTCGTACTTGGCGTGCTTATCCAGAGAAGCAGATTTGCCTGCTGCTCCCCGAGGAGCTGCGTGAGCCATTAAGGAAGATACGCTCACAGTATGGGCCACTGCTCGACTTTTACCAGGAGAGCGGTTTTATCAGGCTGGAGACCTTTCAGGAAAAAGTCCGGATTGGAGATATTCAGGTTACTGCTATACCGGTTGACCGTGATTCTCAGTTGTCGTTTATTTATGTTTTCGAGCAGTCGGGCTGCAAGGTGGTCTATGCCCCCTGCGATATCAAGCCCTTCCCTGAGCACAGGGGCGAGGTTCAGCAGGCCGACCTGTTGATTATCCAGCCGGGGATATTCGAGGAGGGATTGAAACACAATTTCAGGTATCCGGCCGATCATATCTCCAGGATGACACTCTACACCTTTGAGCAGACCCTCGAGCTTGCTGGACGCATAAGGGCTAAGAAGGTTCTCTTCGTTCACCTTGAGGAGTACTGGAACCGCAGTTACGATGACTATCAGGCCCTGGAGTCAAAAGATAAGAGGATACGCTTTGCTTACGATGGCATGCAGGTAACTGTATAACGAAATTTCAGCTTCAATAGACTTCTTTTCCTCGGAAGAATATCCCCAGAAGCGGTTCATCGAGAAGTGAGATCTGGGCCAGTTGTAGAGCGCGGCTTATGTCGCTCAGGTCGTGTCTCCAGGGCTTCTCTCTTGATGATGCTGGCAATTCGACTAGTTCGCCCTCTTGCAGATAGCGTGCATTCGCTCTTATTGTGCTGAATAGCTCCGGCGGATTGAAGGTAACGCAGTGCGAGAACACACTTATGTAGGAAAACCCTTTGTGTTCAATCCCTTCCTTTATGAGCCATTCGAGATGAGGGATATCCGTGGTTATCCCCTGGGCGATGAAGCTAGCCCGGGTTGAAAGGCTGTAGCTGATCATATCCAGAAGTGGGTCGACCGGTGGGTACTGTTCCAGTGAAAGAAAAGGCCCTTCACCTCTTAGCAGGTGTGGTGTTGTGGGGCTAATCTGCCCTTTCGTCAGGGCATAGACAAAGTTGTTGACCATGATGCAGGTGATATCGATGTTTCTTCGCACTGCGTGGGGAAGATGGCCTGCTCCGATGCTGAAGAAATCACCGTCACCACCTACGGCTACTACCGTCAGCTCAGGTTTTGCCAGTTTCGCTCCCTGTGCGATAACCAGTGCTCGGCCATGTATGCTATTAAAACCGTAGGTGTCTATATAAGCAGGGATCCGCGAGGAGCAGCCGATGCCGGAAATGATAAGGGTTTGATAGTTGGGAATCCCGATCTCGGGCAGCACTCTCTTGGTTAGGGCGTTGAGCAGGCCGAAATTACCACAGCCCGCGCACCAGACTGGCTTGAGAGTTGTCCTGTAATCGGCACGTGCCCTCATTTCGCCACCTTTGTTATGGGTTGGGCAAGCTCTTTCCTGCTGAAGAGTCGACCTCCAGCCCTTGCGTAGAGCTCGGTTTTCTTGGGCAAGTCTATTTGAGACCGAAGATAATGATAAAACTGCCCGGAATAATTCATCTCGACCACTAGAAGTTTTTTTATGGAGCTTATAAACCTCTCGACCCCTATTGGTAGAGGGTGGACCAGTTCTGGTACACAAAGCTTGAGACTATGCTCTAACCCGAGGGCTTTGACCGTTTCCAGGACAACCTGAGCGGAGGAGCCCCAGGTTATTATTCCTGTGCTTGATTCCTCTTTACCAAAAACCTTAACCAGATCATTCCTCTGGCAAAGCGGCGCCAGTTTCCTCCACCTTTTCTCATGCATTCTCTGATGGGTCTCGAAATCGAAGGCCGGCGCCCCCTCCTCATTGTGAGTAAGGCCGGTTGTTTGATACGTAAATCCTTCGTCCCCTACGGCTGCCATCGGCGAAATCAGCTTATCTGTCAACTGGTAACGGTGATAATCAGCGAGCTCATTTACTGCGGGGCTTATTCTTGCATGGCTTGGGTAGTCTTCAGTCATGAATCTGTTGTTTATTGCGAGAAAGGTTTGTCCCAGCCACTGATCGGAGAGTATAACGACAGGGGTCTGGAAATATTGAGCGATACTGAAACCCTCGATAACGAGGCGGTAACACCCTTCTACGTCGTAGGGAGCCAGAACCACTCTGGGTCCGTCACCGTGACCGCCGTAGATGGCATGATTGAGGTCTGACTGCTCGGACTTGGACGGTATGCCGGTAGATGGCCCGCAGCGCTGTACATCGATGATAACCATCGGAATTTCAGCGGCAGAAGCTAGGCCCATCATCTCGGTCATCAAATCGAGTCCCGGACCGCTGGTGGAGGTCATCGACTTCGCACCAACGATGGAAGAACCGATAACAAGTCCTGCTGAAGCAATCTCGTCCTCTGTTTGAAGGAAGACGCCCTTATTCCGGGAAAGCTCCTTTTGCATTTCCTGCATAATTTCTGCTGCGGGTGTAATGGGGTAGCCAAAAAAAGCCCGGCAATCGGCGTGTATTGCAGCTTGTGCCATAGCGGCATTTCCATGGATAATCAGTTTAGCAGACTTATCTGTTGCCGGGGCTAATTTAAACTCGGGGAGAGACAATTCTGGAAATAAGTGCTCACCCGCTTCGAGGGCGGGAAGATTCGCCTTTAACAGTTCTAATTCAATGTCGGTTTCAATAGCTACCTTTACCTTTTTATCAGGCAGGGCCAGAATTCTCTTCAGTAATCCCAGTGCTACGATATTCTTGTTTTGTGTTGAACCGGTTACCTCTTTACTTTTTTTAGAAAAATCGACTTGAAATGACGGCTCTGGCAATTTGATAGCGCCTTGGGGTTTAGTCTCGTAGATTACCAAGGTATCAACCGCAAGCGGTAGTTCCTGCTCAAACTCCAGATACTTATCCCAGTTAAAACATACAAGAATGTCTAGGCTATCTTTGGGCAGTGATAGGGATTCTGCATTCAACTCCAGTTTTACTGCTGAGCTTCCACCTCGAATCTGGGCACCATAGTACCTGGGCATCTGGCTGAAATATCCCTGTGAGGCAGCAAGTCTCTGTAAGAAACTGCCCAGCACCACAACCCCATCGCCGCCGGCGCCGACAACACCAATGGTTACACTGCTTTGATGTTTATTCTTATTTTTTCTTACCATATATTACCTTTAGGAAAATCCATGTTCTCGACAAAAAATTCATTGAAGTCGAGGCGAGAGGAAAGCTCAACGTGCTCGATGAAGTCTGAAAGCTCGTTAGCCATCCGCCAGTAGTTCTTGGACAAAAGGGCCATTGAAGCCCCCGTGCTGGCGGCGTTGCCCAATGACGTGACAATTTCTGGATTAAATCTAGGAATAAGACCGGTACGTATGGCACTCAACGGGTCTACATAATTACCGAGTGCACCGGCGAGGTAAACGTGTTTGATGTCCTCGGTGACGATGCCCATATCGTTCATTAAAATTTGTATACCGGCTGCTACGGCAGCTTTGGCGAGTTGGAGTTCTCGAATGTCTTTTTGCGTGAGGTACATAGGTCTACTGCTATAACTTTCCTCCGCGGACGCGATGAGGAATTCATAAACTCCTGCCCGCTTGATCATTTTTGAATCCAGGCTCTCTATTCTATTTTTACGGGGTGGACGGAGCAGGCCTTCGTGGTTTATATAGCCGCAATGTAACAACACTGCGACTAAATCGACCAGTCCGCTCCCACAAACTCCTTTGGGCTTTATATTCCCGATGATCTGATAGCTCACATTGTCCGCTTCTACGCTGACGCCTTCTATAGCTCCAGCCTTGGCAATCATCCCGTGTGAGATTGTTGCGCCCTCGAGGGCAGGGCCGGCGGCAGCTGAGCATGTCAGGAGTCTCTTGTGGTTGCCGAGAAATATTTCTCCATTGGTGCCAAGATCCAGCCCCAATATAATTTCATCCTCCTGTTCCCAGGCTCCAGAGGTGAGGATGACGCTGATTAGATCTCCGCCGATATAACCGGATTTGGTTGGCATCACATAGCAGAGGGCTTCAGGGTGCAATTCGAGGCCAACGGCTGCTGCTCCCACAATCAGCCCGTCGGTTAATACAGGCGAGAACGGCGCTTCGGCGATCCCTGAAGGGTCCAGTGTAAGAAGAAAATGCTGCATGGTGGTGTTACCCGCCGCAACGGCGATAAAAACGTCGTTCGGCTGAAGATTGGCTGCTTTTAATAGGCGTGTAGTGATGCGGTTCAAGTCATTGATGAGAAGGTTATGGAACCTTTCGAGGCCGTTGGCATGGTCCTGCAGGTATTTGAGCCGACTGATAACATTTGAGCCGTACTTCATCTGGCTATTGAGGCAGGAGACTACGGCGACTTCGCTTCCGTCTATCAGACTGATTAGCTTGCCCACCAGTGTACTGGTACCGAGGTCGTAGACCAATCCGAAGTGGCAGTCCACTTCCTCCCAGTCTTGCCAGGCCAGCAGTGAGTTCTCATGGAGCACTGCCGCTCCATGGTAATCAGTTGCATCTAGCCTTTCGGGTAACGTACGGAGACAGTGGATAGGGGCTACAAGGTCTTGATATTCGGGGACCATCACCATTTTAATCCGGTCCATCTCGGATATCCCCTCGTCCAATAAATCTGGGGGCAGGGTTATTAACCGCTTGTTTATAAGTGGCTGGGTATGGAAAAAAGGCCGATGGCCGGTTTTGAGAATCTGAAAATACTCAGCCTCGAAATCGGTTTCTTCGGTATGAATCACAAAGTCTTTGTCTACTTCGGTGCGGCAGGCGAGGCGGATGCCTTGTTTCAACTCCTCCTCATCGAGGAGTTCTTCTTCTTCCTTAGATGGAGGCCCTATCGAAGAGAGGACACGCACTTTGCATTTACCGCATTTACCCAGTCCGCCACAGTCGCTTTCCAGTTCAACCCCTTCTCTTTTCAAAGCTCCCCAGACAGTTTCCCCCTGGCGAACCTTCAGCCAGAGGTCATCGGGTAGAACATTCAGCCAGACGTATTGTGTTCTACTTTTTTTCAGCACGGAGGTTCCAATAGGGCGTTTTCCTCTCCTAAATTTTTCATGCTGTGGCGTTTCCAATTGATGTTTCCTCATATTAACTCCCATATCCGCTTAAGACCGGCTACGGTTCGTTTGAAAAGCTCTGACTATCAAAGAAGTCTAGGCTCGATTAACTTGATTAACTTCCTCTCGAGATCTGAATAATCAGCGTTTCTAATCTCCAGAGGCAACTCTAAGAATTCAACCAGTTCTTTTGTCTGGGGCGTGACATCCGGGTCTGAGGGCTGCCTCACATAGAGCAGCCTCTTGTAGTGTTCGAAGCAATATTTTCGCATTTCTTCATCATAGAGTTCCAAGGGCTGAATACAAAATTCGTCGAAGTTGAGAATAAGTTCTTTCTCCAGAAAATAGGTACCTGCCGTTTCTTCAGTAAGCTGCTTGAATTGATCACTCCCCAGAAGCATTTCATAGCAGTGAGTCCCAGGAGCTTTCATTGCTCCATGCTGTTCGCAAAAGTCGTCAATATCTGGAAAGCAGTCCCCGTAAAGGCATATGATTCGCTCGTTTCTTTTCTCAGCTGCGGCTATCTGTTTCAGCAGGTAGTTTTTTAACTTCTGCGGGTTCATATGCAGGTTGGCTGGCAGGTAGGTTATACGCAGGTTACGATATCTTTTTTCCAATTGAAGATGATCGAGGACAGGTTTGAAAACCATGCAAGCTATAATACGTGTAGCTTGTTTGGCCCTGGTCGGCGATTTTGTAATTGACATTTGTATAGCGGGGAAAGCCTTTTCTATCTCAGCGACCAGGTCTGGTTCCAGGAGGCCTTCTTTGCTGTCTTTCAGGATTTCTTGCGCTTTGTCTTTAGCGCGGCTTAATATGCTGGGACGTCCCCTTTCCTCCCATATATCGAAGTTTAATCGCACGCTTAACGCGGGGTAGAAGAATTCATCCATCATATGTTCGACGGTGTGATCTTCCGTGACATAGTTCCCGCCGGGCCCAACTTTCTCGATTATATCCAGTCCTAGCGTACCCTTATTCACTTTAATGCCCGCCAGTATCCTCTGAACCATTCCGATAATCTCGTTGTCTATGACATACTGTTCATAGGAAATGGTATTCCCTGAATCCAGCATTCCGGCAGCCAGGTGGACGAAATCCGCCCCTGCCATAGCCACGAGCAAATCGGAAAAGGTCTTTTCGAAGCCAGCCTGAATGTCAGGTCTTTTAGCCTCGGTGACTCCGGCCGAGGCATAGATAGGCAGGTTGTAGAGCTTCGCCAGTTGGACTGCGGCAGCGTTCATCATCGCCATTTCCACCGAGCCCATTGTGAAGTCCATTTTTCGCAAATCCATTATCGTGGGAACAGCTCCATAGAGCACCTTGGCGCCGGGGGCGAACACCTGTGTCAGGGCAACTCCTGCCAAGGCTTCAGCATGCATCTGGGCAAGTGTCCCTGCCAGGGTTGCGGGCGAGGTGGCTCCGGCGATAGGCGCAGGTGCGCATGTAGTGGGTATACCATGTTTCGTGCAAAAGTCGAGTATATTCAGTGCTTTCGTCTCAATAGTAAGGGGACTTATCATATTTGTGATTACCGAGACGAAGGGCTTTTTTTTAAGTTTACCCTCTCCTCCTGCGATAAAGCTTGCGAGTTCCCATACCTGTTCAGCGCCTGCCAGGTTATCGCAGCCTCCCATTACATGTTTCGTAGTATGGTTGAAGGCGTGGAAAAAATCGTTCAAATGATATATTTGAGGTTCAAGAGCGTGAGCCTGACAGGCAATGATATAAAGTCGAATGTGCTCCAGGTGCTCCACGAGGGCGGCAGTACGTGCCACATGTCTTATCATGGTGTAGCGGTAATTGCTTGTTCCCATGTCGAGAATTCGAAATACCCGGCCTCCGTTGGTGAAGTAGACGTTGCCTTCTCCTAGATGAAGGTCATTTCGACCATCTCGAGAGTATAGCGTGAAGCGAGAGGGGGCTTTGCCCAGAGCTTCATCAAGCCAGTCTCCTGGAAAGCGTACTCTCTGATTGTCGTAATCTACCTGAGCTCCTGCTGCTTTCAGAATGTCGAGGAATTTACTGTCATAGATACTGATGCCGATGCGTTCCAGTATTCGGCGCCCAGCTTGGTCGATGTGCTGGACATCTTTCGGGGTTAGTGGTCTGTATAATGGCAGGCTATTTCCCATGATTCTACTTCGTATCAGCGTCCTTTAAGGATTCGATCGACTTCGTTAAGCACCTCATCGGTTTTAGGTTCGACCTGATGTTCCGAGAGTATCCTCTTTGCTTCGGTATTGCAGACTGTATAGAGGTCCATAGCTCCGGCCTCTTTCCATGAATCGTATCGGGAGCGGTCTAGAAGCTGTGGAAGAAACTGGGCCTCCCTGAAATAATCGAAGGTGTGATCGTCTGTGAGGAAGATGGAACCGGGGCCACCAGTGGCCACCCTCTCTATTACGTCGAGGGCTAAGGTCCCTTCGTTGACAGGGATACCCTCGGTAAAAAAGCGGCTCATGGCTACCAGTTCGTTCGCCATGGTCACCATCTCTAGCGAAGAGGTATTCCCATATTCCAAGAAACCTACATCGTGAATCAAATTCGAGCGGGAGAGCATGGCGGTGATAATGGAAAACATGGCCTCGGCTCCTGCCTGGGCATCCATTACTTTAGCATCTGAGGCCCCGGCATAGGCCCAGGTGGGCAAGCCGTACATTTCATCACGCATATCAGCGAGGGCAGCTTGGCTGAGACTCCATTCAGGGCAGCCGTAAGAAACTACGGTGGACTTCATATCCAAAGTGCTTACATTGGGACCGAAAAGGAAAGGCGCCCCCTTATTGGTCAACTGATGGACAGCGAGCCCGACCAGGTTCTCGGCGATCCCCAAAGCCATGGCACCGGCAATCGTGATCGGGGCTCCGCCTCCGGCATTGGAGCCTGATGGAAGGCAAATCGGTATCTTTTTCCGGGCACAGAAAATGAGTTTTTCCATAACGTTTTGCGGGAAGCGCAGAGGGCTGATGGCTTCCGAGTAATTGAGCATAAACGGTTTTTTCTGAAATTCCTCTTCACCGCCTGCCACAAGGCAGGCGATTTCGTAGATCTTGGCAATGTCTCTGCCGCTGTCTGCAATGAATACGATGGGTTTGTTGATGTTTTTAATCATCTCGGCAAAAACGTAGACATAGATATCCTCTACGGGAACATCGTCGGGATTGGCCATAGACATGGCGAAGGAGATATTTTCAAGGTTGTCCACCAGTCTGGCGAAATTGGCGACGTCTTTTAAGACAGCTCGCCGACGTTGACCGGTCTCCAGGTCCAGGGTGAATGTGGCGTCCGAACCTGTGCCGTAGAATGGATTGCCGTCTACCAGGGGCATCGTTTTGTTGCCCTTCTGGTCATAAAGTGCGATCTGTTTCGGAGTTGTTTTTAAGGCCTCTTCAACAAGGTAAGCAGGTAATGTAAGCCGACCGTCATTGGTAACCTTGCCCCCGGCATCGACAAGCATTTGATGGGCGTCGGGGTGCTCCATCTTAAATCCCGTCTTTTCCAGGATTTCTAAAGCAGCCTGGTGTATTGCTAACGCCTGTTCTCGGTTCAGTACTTTTAATCGGGGGAGAAAGGTGGGGATATTTAATGATTTCATAGCTCTCCTCCTTTGTGACGGAGATATCTTTTTGAGCTTGCTCAGGAAATACCGAGTAGCTTTTTAGCTTTGCTCACGGCAGAACCAGCATCGGACGCATAGGCGTCTGCCCTGATTTCATGGGCGTAGTTCTCGGTAACCGGTGCTCCGCCAATCATCACCTTGACTTTGGCTCTGAGCCCGGCTTTGCCCAGAGCCTCGATGGTCTGGGGCATGGCCGGCATGGTGGTGGAGAGCAAAGCTGACATGGCGACGATGTCCGGTTCCACTTCTTGTGCCTTTTGGACAAACTTCTCCGGGGGGACATCCACTCCCAGGTCGGTTATCATGAATCCTGCGCTCTCCATCATCATGGAAACGAGGTTTTTCCCGATGTCGTGAAGGTCGCCCCTGACTGTGCCAATCAGCACCTTTCCCTTGGGGGTAACATCGCCTTTCTGAAGAAGGGGCTCGATCAGTTTCATGCACTCCTGCATAGTCTTGGCTGCGCGCAGCATCTGGGGTACGAACAGCAGCCCTTTGGAGAACCTCTCGCCAACCTCGTCCATGGCGGCAATGAGCCCGTTGTCGATGATATCCTGAACGTTTTTGTCGGCATCTATGGCTTTTTGCATCTCCGCTGTCGCTGTATTGATATCCCCCTTGAGCACAGCCCCGTTTAATGCCTTATACTCACCCATTTTCATCCCCCTTTAACTTTTTCTGTACAAATGGAAAAGGATGGCTATTATCCAGCAATAGTGCCGTTCTGGTAGGCATCTATGTATTTTTCGCAGTATTCGTCTTGTCCCAGAAGCATGTCAACGGCCAGGAGCGTAGCCATGAGTTTTTTATCAGTCGGGTCAAGAATAACGGCAGAAAGGCCGGACGCCATACAAAGAGCCAGGAAGCTGCGATTGATCAGGTGTCTTTCCGGAAGCCCGAAAGAGACGTTGGAAAGGCCGCAAATGGTGTTAACGCCGGGAAAGTCATTCATAAGCCTCGTTATAGCATTGAGCGTAGCTATTCCCATTTGGATATCGACGGAAACAGGCTGTACCAATGGGTCGACATAAATCTTTCCAAGGGGAATACCTTCGTCTGTAAGCTTCTTAATGAGTTCTGAACCAACCTGGACTCTTTCCTCTGTAGTAATAGGCATTGATGTTTCGGACATGCAGAGGGCGACGATATGACAGGGTTGGGAAGTGACCACGGGGAGCAGGGACTGGAAACGGTCTGCTTCCAGTGAAATTGAATTGATCATCGGTTCCCCTCTGTGGCGCCTTGCTGCTTCGGATAGTGCTGCTGGATTGGGACTGTCTAAGCAAAGTGGCAGGTCTATACTGTTCTGTACTGTCTCGACCAGCCAGCAGAGGCAATCAGCCTCTTGCTCTAAAAAAGTTCCGGCATTGACATCGATATAATTAGCGCCGGCTTCGGCTTGCTCTCTCGCCACACCGACAATGAAGTCAGTATCCCGCTTCTCGACGGCTTCCGCAATACTCCGGCGGCTGGTGTTTATCTTCTCACCTACAATTATCATCTTATCGTTCTCTTTACATCCTGAATAGGATGCCACATATCATTATTATAGGGGTGTTGTGCTATGTTAAAGCTACTGCTCGCTGGCGTCAAGTCATCCGGCCAGTGTGGGTCTTCTTCAAGCAGCCTGCTCTCCTGAATGAAGGGCACATAGGCTACAGGGCCGTTTTCCTGTTGTAGCCTGCTTATATTGGAAATAAGCGAGGGCAAAGGCTGTTCAGGCAGCACTGTGCACAAAGTGGGGACTTTTTGCATACCTCTTTGCCGTGGCGAACGAGAAGGGCGTGGTATTCGTTGAACAGCTTCTCATCGGCGGGCAGGTTCTCCATAAATAACGACTGGAAAGCGGCGTAGTCGTTTCGCGGCGGGTTGAGCCCGAGCCTGGCAATAATGCGCCTGGTGTAGGCGTCGATGACAAATATCGGCTTCCGTGCGGCATAGAGGATTATCGAATCCGCTGTCTCATCTCCGATGCCGTGAATTGAGAGCAGCTCGCTGCGCAGGCTGCAGATGTCGAGGACGAAAAGCTGCTCCAAGGAGTCCTGGTGAGCACTTCCCAGGTGTTCGACGAAAGATTTGAGCTTCAGTGCCTTGGCATTATAATAGCCGGAGGGATAGATGAGGTGTGCCAACTCCTCCAGTGTTATCTCTCGAAGGGAGCTAGGGGACAAAGCTCCTGCATTTTTCAGGTTTGAGATTGCCTTCTCCACGTTCCCCCATGCTGCGGACTGGGTCAGGATAGCGCCGACAATGACCTCGAAGGAGGAATCTCCCGGCCACCAGTGCTGTGGCCCGTAGTAATCCATGAGATGTTGATAGACCTCAACCAGTGTTCGTTCTAAAGGACGGTCGCTGGTTCCACTAACGGCAGCTTGGGAGTATTTCTGCCTAACCATAGAAGCCTCGGGCTCAGACGCTCATTTTGAGGGTATACCGCTGCAGCTTGTTAACCCAATCGGGCACTTTGACCTCGGTATCTGGAGCGCCGGGAAAGTAGGGCTTGATATCTATCACCGGGGTGCCGTCGATGGCATCAAGCACAGTAACCTTTAGTACATTGCCTTTTCTCTCTACAAGCTTTGCTACGGCAATCCCTATCGGATTGGGCCGTACCGGGCTGCGGGTGGCAAATATGCCAACGAGAGGCAGGTCCGTCCTCATTTGGGGATGTGTCTTTAACGGAGTTTGTTCTTGGCCGGCGAACAGGTGCATCCAGAAAAGCACTATTATATGAGAGAAGTCCTCCAGACCGTCTATAGCCTCCTCGAAGCCGGGCTCGAACACCAGCTCGGAGACTACCTTAGACCAGTCGCGAATTCCTGTCTCCTTGACGTTGTTTTTTACTCTGGCGATGGGCTTCAACACGATCGGGACTTGTTCTCTCTTTTTTCCGCTCAACGTCTTCCCCCGTTCACCGCTGCCCGATGCGGTTCTATTCGTATCTCAGTGCCTCGATGGGATCGAGACGGGAGGCTCTGTGGGCTGGATAAAGCGCGGCCAGGAGGGCGATCAGGGTGCTGAGAGCGATGACCCCCACGATAAGCCACCACGGGAAAACGGATATATTAAATGTCTCGAAATCCGCGAGAAAGGTGCTGTGGGAAACCTGGTTGATAATAAAGCCGAGGCCGTAGCCTATAGCTACACCGATGACCCCTCCCAGGAAACCGATGGCTGCTCCCTCGGTAGTAAAGAGCCTGCGAACTGTTCCCTGGGATGCTCCTACCGCCTTCATCACCCCGATTTCCCTTGTGCGCTCGTATATAGCCATGATCAATGTGTTGATGATCCCCAGGGAGGCGACGCCCAGGGCGATCAGCCCGAATACGCTGAGAACAGCCTGGATTATGGTGAAGATGTCGCCGACAAGACCCAAGACATCGGCGGACGTGAGCGCGCCCAAGTCGAGGTCTTCGACTGCTTCGGCTACCTGGTCAGCGTACTGACTGTCCTCGACCTTTACCTGCAGAATGGCAGGTGGCACCTCATCAGTATAAAGCTCCGGCTCATTCGCCCAAAAGCGGGCTATTTCCTTGCCGTCTTCGATAGAGATCATAATCTGAGTCGAACTCAGCGTTTTCTCGGCTACTCCCACTATCTCGAAGGTATAGTCCTTAGTCTTGGTTGGTAGCCCTATGAAGCTGGTTATCTGCCCGACCTGTATGACTACCTCTTGCCCCAGGGCGTCCTCTGCCCGGTCGAAGTTGAAGGATTCGAGGTACTGATTGGCGATAATGCACTCACCCTGTGAATCATCATTAAGGTACCTTCCCGCCACGAGCTCTTTCGATGTAATCAAATAGTCTGGTAAGGCTGTGAGCTGTGTTCGGAATCTCTTCTCTGAGTTCTGCAATCTGACTGAGTCTGCCGAGACCATTATATAGGGATCCACTCGCTCTACATGCTCGAGTGCACGGACACTCTCGATTTCTTGCGGCGTCAGTGGGGCCAGTGAATAGGGGCTGCCTTCGTCGTCAGTTATTTCCTCAGGGCTACCGCCGAAGCCCATGGCGCCAAATCCTATCTGGAATGCGTTTGGGTTGGAGCCGACCATCAGTACGTCGGGGGGCATAGTCGCCCTGATCTGAGCGGTGAGAAATTCCTGCGCACCGACTCCCAGTGATACGAGCAGCGATACCAAAGCTGCCCCGATGACGACAGCGAAGATGGTCAGGAAGCTGCGCAGCTTCCTGCGCCGCAGGTTGGAGAACGCGTTGCGTAAAAGGTCTCTTATAGTCAAGATACTACTTTCTTTCTGTCGACCTGGCTATCTGGCCGTCTAGCATGTGTATAACTCGATTAGCATGTTCGGCGATCATCATTTCGTGGGTAACCAGCAGCATGGTTATACCACGCTCCTTGCTCAACCGTTGCAGAAGCTCCACGATGAGCTCACTTGTCCTGCTGTCGAGGTTTCCTGTAGGCTCATCGGCAAGCAAAATCCTGGGGTCGTTTACCAGGGCGCGTGCAATGGCGACCCGCTGCCTCTCACCTCCTGAAAGCTGTCCCGGCGTATGACCGAGACGTTCGGCTAGCTCAACCGTTTCCAAGGTATCCCTGGCTATTTCATTACGCTTTCTCAGCGGGACCTTGGCGAATACGAGAGGCAGCGCCACATTTTCTAAGGCTGTATACGTGGGCTGAAGGTTGAAGGTTTGAAAGACGAAGCCCACCTTTTTATTGCGGTATAGCGAGAGCTCTCTGTCGCTGGCTTTACTCAGGTTCTGTCCGTCTACTACGACTGTGCCGGTGGTGGGGGAATCGAGCCCTCCGATGATATTAAGCAGCGTGCTCTTGCCTGAGCCAGACGGTCCTACGATAGATATGAATTCACCTTGACTGATCTCCAGATCGATGCCGGCAAGCGCATTGATGGTCTCGTCACCCATGCGGTACAGTCGCCAGACATTGCGCAATTCGATCATAGTGCTCTCATCTCTGGGAGTATCTGCGGGTTATAGTATACCATCTCGCGGTGGCTGCGGAGATGGGACACGGACCTGTGTCTGAAAAGCTGGCGCACGAGCAGTGTTCGCATAGCTCTAGGTCTGGGATCTGGTCTCCTCTTCCGCTCCCCAGCTTTGCATCAGCTTCTTGATTCTCTCTGCAAGTTTGGGGCTGGCCCTTAGCCTCTGGATGAATACGGGGCAGCCCTCGAGGAGGAAATTCTGTGTCGCTGCGGCGAGTTCGGCAAAGTATCTGGACATGGTGGCATCGTCTGAAGCGAAGGGTGAAGCTGGCAACTGCCTTTTAATATCATCCGCGGTATACCTCATCGGCATGACGCAGGACTTATACCAGGGGCATTCTTTGCACTGCACCACAGCATCGGCTTCATCAAGTATATCGCTCACCTGCAACACCTTACTTGCGAAATGGTAGCGCATAGGGGATTCGAACCCCTGATCTCCGCCTTGAGAGGGCGGTGTCCTAGGCCGCTAGACGAATGCGCCGTGTATAGCCAGTTTGTTAAGGGTAAAAAGCTGGGGATCCAGGATTCGAACCTGGGCCTACGGATCCAGAGTCCGCTGTCCTACCGCTAGACCAATCCCCATCGCTCCGGATTAATACGGTAATAGTGTAGTGGAGCGGGGTTCTATTGTCAACGTGCGGGGTAATCGAGGCAGGGAAATCGACAGAAGCCCTGAGAGCCAAATCTGGGCGTTTTTCCCACAGCACCTAGGGCTTTTGAATGGTAAGACGCTGTGCTTTTGGGGTGAGGCGCAGCCTGGGATAGAACGCAAGTTCTGAACGTAGATGACATAAGGTTTACATAATTAACATAAAATATAGTACTTTAAGCTAGTTCGGAACATTAGTTCTCTTTATACATGGCTAAAGGCGTTTTTCGTAGCTCTTACAGTGTGTTAACCCGGTATACATTGTGTGCTTGGTATTAAGGTGCCATGAGGATTAGGGATGGTATCGGGGCCTTATTCTATTGACAGCGGGCGTGACTCAATTGTATCCTTTTTCGAGGAGGTATGACTATATGAAAAGGCTTCTGCTCCTGATCATAGTTGTGGCAACTCTTCTTGTGTGTGGCTGCGGTGGAGATGAGGAGGTGGTTCCTACAGCCACGCCGACGCTAGAGCCAACCTTCCAGCCTACGGCTACCGAGATCGCGCCAACCATCCAGCCTACGGCTACCGAGATCGCAATACCTATTGTTGATATCACGAGACAGTACGCCGCTATAATTGAAACAGAAAAGGGTAATCTGACTCTGGAGTTGTATGCCAGCTATGCCCCTATCACCGTCAGTAACTTCATTTACCTCGCAAATCAGGGGTTCTACGACGGAACCACATTCCACCGTGTAATACCGGGCTTCATGGCGCAGGGCGGTGACCCAACGGGGACAGGAACAGGTGGTCCTGGCTATTTCATTCGCGACGAGATCAGCGGGCTCACGCATGTTGCCGGTGCTTTATCTATGGCGAATTACGGTGTTCCCAACACTGGCGGCTCCCAGTTCTTTATTACGTACGTACCCCGCCACGACCTCGATGGCAGGTACTCAGTCTTCGGCCAGCTTATCGAGGGGATGGATGTCTTGGAGAGTCTCACCCCGAGAGACCCTTCTCAAAATCCGGATTACGAAGGCGATACCATAATACGGATAACTATATATGTAGTAAGTTAGCTATAATGGTAGCTCGCAGTATTATGGTATCGGTTACGGGCTAATACGCAGCCTCCGATTGCTTCAGCTTGCAGTCGATATTGAGGCATTCAAAGCGGTTACTGCACTGATACCAGAAGAGAGACATCTCTCCGCAGACCGGGCACTTCTGTACGCGGGGAGCGTTTATTCCCCTCTTTTTAAAGGCGGATTCCTTGTATTTACAAATCGGGCAACTGGCATCGGCCCCGTAGTAACGCCTGTGTTTGGGGCAGTACCTCGAGCCCTTATCCTGTCCAGACGGGTGTTTGCTTGATCGAGCGTCCATCTCCTCTGGCTCTCTCTAGCTCCATGATATCACAAAGGAGCTGTCCCTTTGTGCTACCGGATAGTGTATAATGGGGACAGACTGGCTGTGCTACTATGGATTACGAATATCACTGGATTTACTGTCCCGACTGCGACAGGACCCTGGTCTTCGAGTCCCGGGTGGAGGGTGACGGTGAAGCGGTTGAGCAGATTATCTGCCCTGAGTGCGGCAGGGAGCTGGCTGAGATCAGGACTGACGACGGCTGCGATTGTATCGGCATAGCCTGTGGCTATGTGTTTCCGGGCGGTCGGTGCTGCGGCTGAACTTCAGTGCCTTCTATTTGGGCAATTGGTTAGATACAGGCTCTGATTCTGGCGATTTCTCCAAATGTTACCTGCGAAGCTTATCAAGCGCAGCCTCAATGCGCTTGAGGCACTTGTCTTTACCCAGCACGGCCATGGTCTGGAAGAGGGGTGGGGCTGCGGTGCTTCCCGTAGTCGCCACCCTGAGCAGGCCGAAGAAATCGCCTGTCTTCATCCCCAACTCAGAGGCAAGGGGACGCAGCGCCAGTTCGAGGGATGACGCTTCGAAGGTCAGTTTTCGAAGCTGGGTCAGAGCGTCCACGAGAGCTGCTATTGCGGCTTCCCTGGTTAGCTTCTTACCGAGAAGAAGGTCGGGTTCGTAATCGGGCTGGTCTATGAAAAAGAAGGCGAATTGGTCCGCTGCTTCTTTAAAAGTCGTCAACCGCTCTTGGATTAGCGGTATTATCTGCTGCACATATTCCCGTGATACAGGCCGCTTTACCTCTTCGGGCAGGTGTTTCTCCAGGAAGGGCAGCAAATGCTCTCTCAATTCCCCAGGGCTCATGTTGCGGATGTAGTGCCCGTTCATCCACATCAGCTTGTCCTGGCTGAATATAGCCCCGGTCTTGCTGATACGCTCCAGTGAGAAATGGCGCACCAGTTCCTCAGTGGTAAAGAGCTCGGTACGGTCATCCAGCGACCAGCCGAGCAGGGTGAGGAAGTTTATCATCGCCTGCGGCAGGTATCCTTGGTCGCGGTATTCGGTGATAGATACAGCGCCGTGCCTCTTGCTCAACTTGCTGCCATCGCTTCCCAGGATCATAGGCAGGTGTGTGAACAGCGGCGGCTCGTAGGCAAGGGCGCTGTAGAGCAGGATATGGCGCGGGGTGCTCGACAACCATTCGTCGGCTCTGAGGACGTGTGAGATTTCCATCAGGTGGTCGTCAACTATGTTGGCGAGGTGATAGGTCGGGTATCCGTCAGACTTGAGCAGCACGAAGTCATCGAGGGTGCTGTTGTCGAACGTCACCTCTCCCTTAATCAAGTCATTGAAGCTGGTCTCACCATCGAGGGGGGTCTTGAACCGGACTACGGGAGTTATACCCTGAGCTTCGAATTTGTCCCGTTCCTCCTGACTCAGGTTACGGCAGTGGCGGTCATAGCTGCGCGTCGATTCCTTGCGCTCGGCCATTTCGGCTCGCATCTTGGCGAGTCGCCCCGGGGAGCAGTAGCAGTAATATGCATAGCCATCCGCTACCAGGAGCCGTGCAATCTTCTGGTAGATGTCCAGGCGCTGTGACTGGAAATAGGGCCCGTAATCGCCGCCAATATCCGGCCCTTCGTCCCAGTCTATCCCCAGCCAGCGCAGCCCGTCTAGTATAGCTTCTATCGCTCCTTTTACTTTGCGGCTTACATCGGTGTCTTCGATACGTACGATAAAGCTGCCGCCGCTGTGCCTGGCGAAGAGCCAGTTGAACAGCGCGGTCCTGATATTCCCGATATGGGGGTATCCGGTTGGGCTGGGTGCGAAGCGCACCCGGACATTTCGTTCGCTCATAGCTTACCGTTGATATCGCTAGCTGCTGTTTTCATATTCTAGCATCATCGGTAGTGGGAGTCTATTCGACATTTACACAGGCAGTCAAATCCTTGACAGGAACAATTGGAAATAGTAATTTTAGGGATGACTCAAACACGATGTCCATTTTATAACACTTCAATGCGTAGAATAGCAGAGGTGATCACGGTATTATGACTACACACGGAACAGCCGCTCCCACCGACTTCATTCGGGCTATCATTAACGAAGACCTTAAGACTGGCAAATACGGGGGGCGTGTGCACACGAGGTTCCCTCCTGAGCCGAACGGCTATTTGCACATAGGGCACGCCAAGTCCATCTGCCTCAATTTCGGCATCGCAGCCCAGTACGGAGGCCTGTGCAATCTGCGGTTCGATGATACCAATCCTGTCAAGGAAGAGGAAGAGTACGTCGAGTCTATTATCGAAGACGTCCGCTGGCTGGGGTTCGATTGGCAGGACCGGCTGTTTTACGGGTCGGACTACTTCGAGCAAATGTATGAGTACGCTGTGCAGTTGATCAAAGCCGGTAAGGCCTATGTCGATGACCTGAGTGCGGATGAGGTCAGACAGTACCGCGGCACGCTCATCGACCCCGGCAGGGAAAGCCCGCACCGCAGCCGTTCGGTCGAGGAGAACCTTGATTTATTTGAACGCATGCGGGCGGGGGAGTTCGCCGACGGCTCCCGCGTGCTCCGCGCAAAAATCGATATGTCGTCGCCGAACCTGAATATGCGCGACCCTGCCATGTACCGCATCCTGCACGCGGAACATCATCGCACTGGCGACAGGTGGTGTATCTACCCCATGTACGACTGGGCACATGGACTCGAGGATTCCATCGAGGGGATTACCCATTCCATCTGCACGCTGGAATTCGAGGACCACCGCCCGCTGTACGACTGGTTTCTCGAAGAGCTGGGAGTCTATCATCCGCAGCAGATCGAGTTCGCCCGCCTCAACCTTACCTACACCATTATGAGCAAGCGAAGGCTGCTGCAACTGGTGGAGCGGGGACATGTTACTGGCTGGGACGACCCCCGGATGCCGACCGTTTCGGGGCTGCGCAGGCGCGGATACACGCCGGAGTCTATCCGTAGTTTCTGCGAGCGTATCGGTGTTGCCAAGACCGACAGCACCATCGATGTTGCGCTCCTCGAGCACTGCATCCGGGAGGATTTAAACAAACGCGCCCCGCGCGTGATGGGCGTGTTACGTCCCCTGCGCGTGGTCATTGATAACTATCCCGAAGGCCAGACCGAAGAGGTAGACGCCGTCAACAATCCGGAGGACCCCGATATGGGGATGCGGAAGGTGCCTTTCTCACGCGTACTTTACATAGAACAGGACGATTTCCGCGAGGACCCGCCGGATAAGTTCTTCCGGCTTGCCCCGGGCCGCGAGGTGCGGCTGCGGTATGCCTACCTTATTACGTGCGTGGATGTGGTGAAGGATGAGCGGACTGGCGAAGTGGTCGAGCTGCATTGTACGTATGACCCTGAGACGCGGGGAGGGACAACTCCCGACGGGCGCAAGGTCAAGGGGACCATTCACTGGGTTTCTGCCGCTCACGCGCTCGAGGCCGAGGTGCGGCTTTATGACCGGCTGTTCACCGTGGAGGACCCGGGAGACGTAGCGGATTTCGAGAGCGTCTTGAATCCCAACTCGCTGGAGACCGTGACGGGGTGCGTCGAATCCAGCCTGGCGGGCGCAGCCCCGGGAAACCGGTATCAGTTCGAACGGCTGGGCTATTTCTGCGTCGATTCGAAGGACTCTTCCAGTGGGCGTCTGGTCTTCAACCGCACGGTTACCCTGCGCGATACGTGGGCTAAGATCGAGAAGAAGCTATAGGATAGACGATATAGCTAACCGTTAGCCTCTCTGGTGACACGTTCCAGCACTTCCTCCAGCTCCGTGGGCAGCTCTGAACTGAACTCCACATACTCGCTGCTTGAGGGCAGTCTGAAGCCGAGGCGGTGGGCGTGGAGGAACTGCCGCCTCAACAGGGGCGACTTTTTCCCGTAGACAGGGTCGCCGAAGACAGGATGTCCTATCGCCGCGAGGTGCACCCTTATCTGGTGAGTGCGCCCTGTTTCCGGCATTACCTCGAGCAGGGTGTAGCCTTCTAGGTACTTCATCACTTTATATTCTGTGCGTGCCTCTCTGCCTCCGGAGACAACCGCCATACGTTTCCTGTCCCTGGGGTTGCGGCCAACGGGTGCCTCGATGGCGCCTCGCTCGGGGGAAAGGCGCCCTGAAACCAGCGCTATGTATCCCTTTGTAATCGTGCGTTGCTTGATCTGGCGTGAAAGGCTCATCTGGGCGGCGTCGTTCTTTGCCGCCATTATCAGCCCAGAGGTATCCTTATCCAGCCGGTGCACGATGCCGGGGCGAAGGGAGCCGTCGATTCCACCGAGGTCAGGGCAGCGGGCGAGGAGGGCGTTTACCAGCGTGCCGCTGCGCTGTCCCGCAGCGGGGTGAACGAGCAGTCCCGCCGGCTTGTCGATTACTATGACGTCGTTATCCTCATAGACAACGTTAAGCGGGATGGCCTCAGGTGTCAGGGCAATCGGCGCAGGGGGTGGCAGGGTGACTTCGATGCTTTCGCCGGGGTTGAGCCTGTGGCTCGCTTTGGCGTGGTGGCCGTTAACGAGGACATGGCCGTCATCGATTAATTTATGGGCATAGGCACGTGATATCTGGCAGTGCTCTGCTATATACCTGTCGAGGCGACTGCCGTGGCTGTCTACGGTAAATTCGAGCCGCTTGTTCATGAGAAGCCGCTTAACTGACTCTCTTTCTGGCGGAGAGCAGCAGGTACAGGGCGATAAGGAAGGTGCCGATGACTATGGACGAATCGGCGAGGTTGAATACCGGCCAGAAGCCTACGTCTATGAAATCGGTGACTTCCCCGAAGCGAATACGGTCGATAAGGTTGCCTATAGCGCCTCCCAGGTCGAGCCCGAGGCCTGCCTTGAGCAGCTTGCTCCCCGGTGGCAGGTAGCGCAGATAGAGTACGAGAACCACGATCCCGATGATGGCCACTATTGCCAGAAGGAGTGCCTGGTTGGCGAAGAGCCCGAATGCCCCCCCGGTATTGGTGGTGTAGGTGAGCCGCACTATGCCCTCTTCGGGAATTGACTGCCCTAGGTCCATATTGGCCCTGATCAGGCACTTGCTGAGCTGGTCGATACCGATTACCGCTAAGGCGGTCAGCAGCAGGGGCAGCCCCTTTATCACTCTGTGGTTAAGCACCTGTGGTCTCGCCATTGTACTCTGCTTAAGACACCTTTATTTACGATTCCGAGTTTAGCATATACGGTAGGGGCATTCAATTGACACCCGCCTGCGGGGAGCCTAGAATCGCATTGTGAAGCCTGCTAGGGGCACGTACGCCCTTATCCTAGCTCTGGATAAAGACTCTGCCATCACTGTGGGGAAGCTGACCAAGTTTTCCTTCCCTGCGGGTTACTATCTCTACGCTGGCAGCGCGCTGGGAGGTCTTTTCCCCCGGGTCAGGCGGCATATTAAGGGTGGCAACAAGCTCCACTGGCACATCGATTATCTGAGGCGGGAGGCGAGGGTGGTCGAGGTCTGGTATCTGGTTTCCGATGAAAGTCTCGAGTGTCGCTGGTATCAGGCTGCAGCAGGTATATCTCAGGCCAAGGTGCCGGTCGCTGGCTTCGGCTCCTCGGGATGTGGGTGTGTTTCCCACCTGGTCTATTTCCCCACCGCGCCATCGTTCACAGAGTTTCGCCGCCGTCTCGGCGATAGTGGGAGGGATGTACGGAAGAT
Organism: Dehalococcoidia bacterium; assembly: GCA_011174795.1. Lineage (GTDB taxonomy): Bacteria > Chloroflexota > Dehalococcoidia > SZUA-161 > SZUA-161 > W281. The sequence continues at coordinate 18,169 of DUEY01000002.1, read as the reverse complement.
GTCTGTTGAATGGGGGGAGATGCCCTAGCTCTGCGAATCAGGGTGAAGCGTGTCTGTAAAGAAGGTGGCAATCCGGGGAGCTATCTCACCCTCGTAGCCCCACCAGAAGTGGTCGGCTCCCGAGATTATCTCGTATTGCCTGGGCTCCGGGAGCTCGTCGGTGAAGCTCTTGAGGTCAGCGGCGGGCAGTGCGAGGTCCCTGCTGCCCCACAGGAGAAGCTTCGGCTTGCCATAGCTCTCTATGGGCGAGGGGTGGGAAAGTAGAGGCGACACCAGCGCCAGTGCCTTCACCCGCTCATCCCTGGCAGCGACGTCGAGGGCAACGCCGGCGCCGAAGGAGTAACCGCAAAGCCCGAGCCTCTCACGGTCGACCTGCTCGAGCGACGCGATAAAGGAGAGCGCCGCGCCGATATCGTCCTGCTCGCCGATGCTATTGTCATGCTGCCCCTGGCTCAAACCAACGCCGCGGAAGTTAAACCTCAGGGAGATGATGGACGCCTGTGCCAGGGCCTGGCAGACGGCGATGACGACATTGTTGTCCATCATGCCCCCATAGAGGGGATGGGGATGGCAGACCACCACCGCGGCAAAGTGGCCTTCGCCGTCGGGGACGTTGTAGACCCCCTCGAGGGATAGGTTATCGCAGGGAAATGTTGCCCTGGTTTCACTCATAGCTTAGCTTCCTTGAACCTGCCGACTGGGTGGTGCGCTAATGTCCTGTCAGATGCCCTGTAGTCGAAATCCGGGGCTTTTTATGCTGAAGATGTGGTTTGCTACTTTACGTCCTCTTTTCCCTTGCTGCGCCACTTCTTGAGTCGTTCCTCGATCTCTTGCTCGAAGCCCTGGTTGCTGGGCTCGTAGTATGTCCTTCCTTTGAGCCGGTCGGGGAGATGCTGCTGCCTGACGAAATGCCTCGGGAAATTGTGGGCGTACTTATAGTCTTTGCCGTAGCCCATCTTTTTCATCAGGGGCGTTACGGGGTTGCGCAGGTGGAGCGGGACCGGCTCAGCTCTCGTCTTCTCCACGTCCTGCTGTACGCTGGTGTAGGCCTTGTACAGGGAGTTGCTCTTGGGCGCGGTAGCGAGGTAGACCACAGCCTGAGCCAGTGCCAGGTTGCCTTCCGGCATGCCGATGAAATGAACTGCCTGCTGGGCGGAGGTGGCGATGACCAGCGCCTGGGGGTCGGCCATGCCCACGTCCTCTGAGGCGAACCTGACCAGCCGCCGGGCGATGTAAAGAGGGTCCTCTCCGGCCTCCAGCATCCGCCCCAGCCAGTAGAGAGCGCCGTCGGGGTCGGAGTCCCGCAGCGACTTATGAAGGGCGGAGATGATGTTGTAATGCTCCTCTCCGGCTCTATCGTAGAGCAGGGCGTGGTGCTGGAGGGCATCCTCGATGTCGCTGAGCTTAATACGGCGCTTGCCGTCCTTCGAGGGCAGGGCTGTTGTGGCGGCGAGCTCCAGGGCATTGAGCGCAACCCTGGCGTCTCCATTTGACATAACTAACAGGAAGTCAAGGGCGTCGTCGTCCAGTTCTACCTTCATATTCCCCAGGCCCCGCTCTTTGTCTTCCAGCGCCTGCTGGACTATGAGCCTGACCTGTTCATCGGTGAGCGCGTTCAGGGTGAACACGCGGCAGCGCGAGAGCAGGGGTGCGATTACCTCGAAGGAGGGGTTTTCGGTGGTAGCGCCTATCAGGGTGATGGTGCCGTTCTCGACGTAAGGAAGTATGGCGTCCTGCTGCGCTTTGTTGAAGCGGTGTATCTCGTCGATGAAGAGGACGGTCCTCTGCTGGTACATGCCGCGGCGCTCCATAGCCTCGTCCACCACGCGGCGCAGGTCAGCGACGCCTGCCGCCACCGCGGATATAGGGCTGAAATGCGACTTGGTGACACTGGCGATGATATGGGCGAGGGTGGTCTTGCCGCTCCCAGGCGGGCCCCAGAAGATGATTGAGGGAAGCTGGTCGGCCTCGATGCTCTTCCTCAGCACGTGCTCTTCCCCTATCATGTGCTCCTGGCCCACGAACTCGGCGAAATTCCTCGGCCTCATGCGGGCGGCGAGGGGCGCATCATTCGCCAGCTGTCTGTCGCTGACGTGTCGGAAGAGGTCCGGGCTCTTCTTCTGGCTTTTCATCGACTCGCTACTTGTACCTCTTTACCTCGAACCTGTAGAGCTTCACCGGCTCTTCGGGAGCTATCCCTGCCTTCTGGCGGCAGATGCTTATCTGCTGCTCTATAGTGTCAACTCCCTCCAGGTTGGGGAGGAGCAGACCGCGCCGCTGTCCGATCTCCACGATGACGCCGTATCTCTTCGGGTCGAGCTGCTCTTCGCTTGACACCGGCTTGGGCTTGGTGAGGACATCGACGCTGTAGGTCAAGTCGGGCAGCTCCTTGGCCGTCACCGGAGGGAAGCGGGGGTCGCGTGTTGACGAGCTTACTGCGTTCCTGATTATCTCCTCGGCGACGTTGGGCTGCGTGGGCTCTATGGTGCCGATGCAGCCTCTCAGCTCGCCATGCTTCTTGATGGTGACGAAAACGCCCGCCCGCTTTTTCATCGTGGATGTCAGCGCTTTGGGACGGGGAAGCTTTCCATCTTTGACATAGCTTTCAACGGTCTCCTTAGCCAGATTGGGCAGCGGGTGTATCTTCTTCGGTTTCGCTTTCTTTGCTCTGCCCTTAAGTATCAATATCCCCGCATAGCCTACTACGCTGGAGTAGTCTTTGGTAACGTCGCCGCTTGTCTTATAATCGACGAGTTCCGCCCCCTTTGTTCCCAGCTTCTTAGCGGCTGCGATGAGGACCGCCGTCGGCGCGTACCCGCACATCGTCAGATTCCGCTCAATTACCAGCCTCATGAGCTCGTCTTCATCCAGGTTCAATATCGCATTGATAGCCTCGGTATCCTTCTTTTTGGCTGATTCCTGGGGCTCGTAGTGAGTCATATCGCTGCTGGCGATGATTACCGGCTTGGTCCTTGACTTCATGATTACATCGGCTATCTCCTCGCCGATCTCCGTGTAGAGAAACGGGGGGGCGAGTGAAAGGACAATGGGCACTATTTTGATGTCCCGTTTGAAATACTGGAGGAAGGGTAGCTGGACTTCGATGGAGTGCTCATAGAGATGCGCAACGGCGTCCTCTTCGAGGTGTCTTGACCTGGCAAGTATCGCTTTCCCCAGCGTGGAGTCGATTTCCACCTCGCCGAATGGCGTCCTCCATGAGCCTTCGGTCATAATGCTGAAGGGCTTGCCCCTCCCGGTGTGGCTGGGGCCCAGGATGATAAATGTGCCCTTGAACTTAATCCGGGAGATTGTAGCGCCAGCCACCGCTCCGGAGTACATATATCCGGCATGAGGCGAGACAAGTCCAATAACATCTTTTTTCGGGGCCTTCTCGTCGGTGAACCCTTTAATCTCAGCTTCCAACGAAGAGGGCTTGCCCGGATAGAAACTCCCGGCTACGACCGGTTCTCTGATCATCGCAGCCTCCTCCCTTCAGGGTTTCACCCTAAAATTCAGTTCCGCTCCGCAGAAGCGGCACGTGGAGCCGTCCAGCCCCACTGGCTCGGTCTGGTATCCCATACGCTGTACTACAATCCGCCCGCAGGAGTAGCAGGTTGTATTCTCTCCGCTGTGGCCGTGGAGGTTGCCCACGTAAATGAAGCGAAGGCCTGCCTTTTGTCCGATACTGTAGGCATGCTCGATGGTCGCTACTGGAGTCGGCGGGAGGTGCTGAAGGTTATGATGCGGGTAGAACCGGGTTACATGCCAGGGAGTCAGTTCGCCCAGGCGGTCGCGTATCCAGGTGGCGATACCCTTAAGCTGTTCATCGTCGTCGTTCATGGTAGGAATTATGTTGGTCACCACCTCGACATGCATGCCCCATTTCTCCTGCGCTCTTTCGGCGACCTCCAGTATGCCCCGCCACTGCGGTATCTTAGCCAGTTGCCTGTAGAAGGAGTCGGAGAATCCCTTGACGTCGACTCTCCAGGCGTCGAGGTAAGGCCCTATAGCATCAAGCGCCTCGGGAGTCGAGTAGCCGTTGGTCACATATACGGTATATAGTCCCTCTGCCTTGGCGAGCTTTGCCGCATCCAGTGTATATTCCAGCCAGATGCCGGGCTCGTTATAGGTCCAGGCGATCCCCTCACAGCCGTGGCGTTTGGTGAGAGCGATTGACTCCTCGGGCGATATTTGTTTCGAGCCCTGCTTGTTTTCCCATGGCGTCTGGCATGAGATATCCCAGTTCTGACAGTGCTTGCAGTGAAAATTGCAGCCCCAGCCCCCGATGGAAAAGGCCATGCTGGTGGGATGGAAGTGGAACAGCGGCTTCTTCTCGATGGGGTCTACTGCAACTGATGACACCTCGGCGTAGTTCAGGATATGGAGGACGCCATCCGTATTTTTCCGAACCTGGCAAAGGCCGGACTTTTCAGGCCTGATGATGCAGCGCCACTGGCATACGTTGCAGCGAACGGTGGCATCAGCCAGTTTCTCGTAGAGCATCGCCTCGCGCATCCTATCCTCTCCCAAAAACAAGCCTGCCTAAAAAAGCGGGGGCAAGCGAGAGTCTATCATATCTCAGGGGTTGTGTCTATCTCTTTACAGATTTTCAGGGACGCTTGCCAAAGCGCTCTTGAAGAGATAGAATTGGACAAAGCCTGTGAAGGGTTCAGGGCGATAAGTAGGATGGCCAAGAAGTCACGCAGAAGAGCCGCCAAGTACTCGGAGTTGAGCAGGGCGAGCAAGAAGAAGAAGCGGAGCAAACTCCCTGTAGCAACGGGAGCACTTCCCGTACAGCAGACTCAGGAGGTAGCTGAACCCACGCCCGTTAAGAGCCCGGAGGCAAAAGCTGCACCGAAAGCGAAACCGGGGTTGAAGCGGGCAGCGCACGGCTATCAGTACGTGAGGGATGACCTGAGGAAGATCAGTTTGCTGGCAGGGGTCATGATTCTCGTTCTCATCGTACTGGCTTTCATACTGGGCTAGATATCCTCTTCATCATCTTCATCAGGTTGTGTTATCTCTGACTGCGCTCCTGCCAGAGGTAGAGTCGCGGCGATTCCCCCTCTTTTCTTTTTTCTGGTTGTCGGCAGCTTTTGAATCGCTTCCTGCACCTGCGACAGCCTCTGCTCGGGGTCCTTAACTGCCAGGTCTACCACTAAACCACGTACCCCCAGTTCCCACAGGCTCTCTACATCGTCAGTTGGCAATCCTGGCGGCATGTCTGCGAGAAGGTACTTCCCCGCACTGGCGGCAAGACGCTCGTAGACCATGAGTTGATGCACGGTAAGCGGAGACTGCTCCTCACCTGCCCGACTGAGGAGTATGGCGTCGACGGAGAGGCGGTTTATAGTCCTGGTGAGGCTATCTTCCAGAGAAGCGTCGAGCCGAAGTACTTTACCGATTTTCTCCTCGCCTAAAAGCGCTGCCGGTGTCTCGGCAGGGGCGAAGACGACGAAGTCACAACCTATCTCAGCGAGTTGCCTGGCCTCTTCCCTTGTTACCTTGTCCAGTGAAACACCCCATGGAATCTCAATTTTAGTCCTACTGAGTTGAGACAGGGCCTCTTCCTTCTTGGACTCATGCTCAATAGTCACTAATACCGCATCGGCACCTGCTTTTATGGTTGTCGTTACCAGCTTGATATCCCCCGCGGGTACGCTGGCTACTACCACCATCTGAGGGCTCTTTGCCCGGGCTGCAGCAGCCCCGAAACCCAGGGGCTGGGCTCTTCCCTCGGATAGCAGCTCTAACTTCTCTAGTAGTTTGCTCATACCCCCTCCCAGCTTGCTGTTAGTTGATACTGCCTGATGGGGTAAACATCTTACTCGGTGTAAAAGGAGATAGCAAGTACTCCGGGCCCGGCGTGGACCCCCATGCCCGGCGTGTACTCTGTGAGATGAAGTTCCGCACAGTTAAACCTGGTTCCTATCTCTGCTTTGAGCTTTTTCCCTTCCTCCAGTTCACCGGCGTGGTGCACAATGACGTGCACTTTGGAGTTGCCCACTCTCTCTGCCATCAGCTTCAGCAGGCATTCAACAGCTTTTACCTTCGTCCTGGGACGTGCCACGGGCTTTGTTTCACCTATTGCGGTGGAGTGCTCGACAACAGGCTTTATATTCAGTGCCGAGCCCGCCCAGGCCGCCGCTCTGCCAATGCGACCGGTTCTCGCCAGATAGTAGAGTGTGTCCAGTGTGGCTATGTGATTGACTCTGCTGATCATGGCCCGTGCGGCGTCGGCTGCCTGTGCTAAATCTGCTCCCTGGCGGACAACCCGCGCGGCCTCGAGGACGACGAAGCCCAGTGCGCCGGATACAGCGCGGCTGTCGATAACCTCGATAGGTGTACCCGGTATCATTTCTTGCGACTTTCCTTTGGCTACGAGCGCGGCTTCGAAAACTTTGCTCTGCTGCCCGGTGAGGGTTATGCAGAGTATGCTCTCTGCCTCGTGGCTCAACTGTTGATATACCTCGAGGAAGTCTCCTGCTGATGGAGTCGAGGTGGTGGGTAAGTCCTTTCTTCTCCGCATAATCTCGTAGACTTCGTCAGGGCTTATGTCGATTCCATCGCGGTAACTTTTGCCCTGGTGGATTATAAAGAGGGGTACCAGGTGGATATCGTAGTCCCTAATCAGTTCAACAGGGAGACAGCATGTGCTGTCGGTAACAACTGCTACTTTGCTCACGAAATTTCATTCCCCAGAGGTGGAGCCAGCGGTCGGATTCGAACCGACGGCCTGCGGTTTACGAAACCGCTGCTCTACCGCTGAGCTACGCTGGCCTGAAAACCCGCAACTGATTATACCTGAAATTGACGAAGGGGGGCAACGGTTGGCAATCACATGAACCGGGTCTTGACGGTAGCTGTTTGGGGTATGCGTTTAGCCTCTGTAAAGGTACCGTTCGGTTTTAGGTGATGTATATAGTTGAGTTTAGGCAATTATTTTCCGTTCGCCCTGAGCCTGTCGAAGGGCGTTCATGGTTCGACAAGCTCACCACGAACGGTTTTAAAACACGATACTTTAAGAATCATACCAACCATGACCGAACGGTATGGTCAAGGCGTGTGGCTGGACTTCGCGAGGGCGCATGCTTACAATAGAACGGGTGGGGTGCTGGAGCAGCATCCTCTCATCGTGTAAAAATGACCATGGATTCATTTGCCCGGCTGAAGCTTTTCCTCGAACCCCGGTCCATAGCTGTTATCGGCGCCAGTCCCAACACCGGCGCTCACGCCTTTAATATAGTGGAGACACTCGACCTATCCGGCTACAAAGGGCAGGTCTACCCTGTGAACCCCAACTACGCCGAGATTCTGGGACGCACGAGCTACCCCGCTATTTCAGACATACCCGGCGATGTCGACCTCGCCATAATCATGGTGCGGCGCGACCTCGCCCCCGAGATAGTGCAGCAGTGCGCGGACAAGGGCACGCGGGCAGCCATCATTGTGAGCGGTGGGTTCGCCGACGCCGATGACGAGGAGGGCAAGCGCCTCCAGCAGGAGGTGGTACGAGTTGCCCGCCGGGGAGGAGTACGGATACTGGGACCAAACACCATCGGCTCGGCGAATGCTTTTACAGATTTCAGCACCTCCTTCGTCAAGCCAATAGACATGCGGAAGCTGCCCATCGGTGTCATCTGCCAGTCGGGGCTCTTCTTCGGCACCATCGGCAGGATGCAGCTCGTGGGCAAGGGGCTCGACCTGGGCAATGCCTGCGACGTCGATGCAGCCGAAGCCCTGGAATACTTCGAGCAGGACCCGGACATCAGGGTCATCGTGCTGCATATAGAGGGCATAAAGGATGGCAAAAGGTTCAGGGCGGTAGCGCAGCGCGCCGCCCGGAAGAAACCGGTGCTTGCCCTGAAGTCGGGGAGGGGCGAGGAGGCAGCCAAGGCGGCGCAGTCCCACACCGGCTCCATGGTCGGCAGGGACGAGGTCTGGGATGCGCTGTTCAAGCAGTGCGGCGTAATCCGCGCCGGTGACGTCAATGAGCTGGGCGACCTCGCCAAGGCTTTCTGCCACCTGCCCCCGATGAAGGGCAGGAGGCTGGGCATCATAACGGCGAGCGGGGGTATAGGGATTATGAGCCTGGACGCCTGCTCCAAGTACAACCTGGACGTGCCGAAGCTATCACCAGAAGTGAGGGAAAGGCTGAACGGGATGTCGCCACCCTGGTTCAGGGTTGGAAATCCCGTGGACATATGGCCGATTATGATCACGCAACCCCGCCCTATGGGGGAAACAATGCGGCTGTTGCTCAGGGAGGTGCTGGGCGACCCCGGCATCGACGGCGTCCTGCTCAATACCGGCGCCTGGTTCGAGAGCTTCACCCCGCCCATCACCGAGATCATACGGGAGGCGGCGGATGCCTGCCCCGGCAAACCCATTGCCCTGTGCCCCTACGAGGGCTGGCTGTACGACGTGCACGCCCAGGACCTGGAGGCGAAGCTCGAGGGTGCGAGAAGCGCTGTGTTTTCGATATCCGACGATGCCCTGAGGGCGCTGTCCAGGCTTGCCGATTACTCCGAGTTCATCCGGGAAGAGTTGTGATATGAATCCCACGAAGGCGCTCTATTATGTAATAGCGGCGCTGCTGCTACTGGGCACGCTGGCGGGCTGCGGGCCAGAGGAAACCGGCACAAACGGTGAAGCCCCTTACACCCCCGGTGAGCACGAGGTATCCTTCCAGACCGAGGACTCCAGCCTCGCCGGCACATTGGTTATCCCCGAGGGAGAAGGGCCTTTCCCCGCGGTGATAGTCATCGCGGGCAGCGGGGCGTTCGACCGCGATGGAGACGTGGATGCCAGGGTCGCCCTGATGCAGATGGCGATGCTGCAGCCCGTGATGGCGGCGAACTCCACCTACCGGGATATCGCCGAAGCCCTCTCCGATGCAGGGATGGTCACCCTGCGCTACGATAAAAGGGGCGTCGGCAGCAGCACCGGGGAGGACGGCGATTTCCCCGAGCCCTCCCTTCGCGACCTGCGGGCGGCGGTCGCTTTCCTCAGGGAGAGTCCACCTGCAGACCCCGGGCGCATCGCCCTCGTCGGTCACAGCCTCGGGGGGCTGTGGGCACTGATGAACGCCGTCGAGGACCCCGGCATAGCCGCGGTATGTCTCATGGCAACGCCGGCGAAGCCGATGGGCGAGGTCATCATCGAGCAGATAACGGGGCTGATGGAGCTCGCGGGCGCGAATGAGACGAGCATCGCAGCGCTTGTCGTGCAGCAGCAGGCGATATACGCAGTACTCCGTTCCAAAGTAGAAGGCTCAGGAAACCTGACCGGCGTTTCGGGAGATGACCTGAGGTTCCTAGCAGCGATTATAGACGTTGCCGGCGCCGATTACGCAAGGAAGATCGAATGCCCAGCCCTCATCATCCAGGGGGACAAGGACCTGTTCACGGTGATACCGGAGGAGGCTGAGCTGCTCAGGGAGGCATTCATCGGGGGAGGCAACGAGGACGTCGAGTTGATATTATTCCCCGACCTGGACCATCTTTTCAGGCCGACTCCAGGCCAGCCGAGCGTTGACCTCTATTACGTAGACCGCGGGCCCATCGCCCCCGAGGTCGTCGAGGCTATCGTCGACTGGATGCAGGCAACGCTCCAGTAAATCTCGTTTTGGCTGACGTGCGCTGAGCTACAGCTTAACCAGGGATTTCTCGAAATCTTTCACCCTGGGCGGTTTCTTTCCCTTCCCCGGCTCGATGGCATGCCCCTCTTCCTTCAGGCGCCTGGCCTGCGCCTCCGCCCCGCCGGGGAACTTCTCGTTGAGGCTGCCGTCGCTCTTTATCACCCGCCAGTAGGGCGTGATGTTCTTCCTGCCCATATGGCGGTACTCCTCWGCCGCCTCCGCCGCGATCCTGATGAAGATTCCCGTGGTCAGCGGGCAGGTCGARTYGACCTTGAAATCCTGCGCCAGGCGCTSCCTGATTTGCTCCACGGTTACCAGCCTGCCYGGCGGCGCTTTCTGCATCAGGGCGTCCACGAGGGCGGGCGTGGGGATGAGCATCTTCCCYGCRCCRAACCTKYTYTGCATCTTGGGCGGGGTGTCGACTACCCTGGGCTCCTGCTGCTTCTCCAGCTTCTCCCGCCARGTCCCCCTCGGCTTCCANTTGNGCGCTCATYKTMTCACCCCTGTTGTTCAGCYTYACTCCAGAGGRACGACGCAGATGAAGCGGAGKRCGTCGCCGCCGGTATTGGTGAAGCAGTGCTCCTCTTCGGGCTCGACGTAGACCACGGTACCCTCGCCGATGGGCTGCGCGCCCTCYKTGCTGTTGACGACGCCCTCGCCCGACAGCACGAACACCTCGTGTTCCCACCAGTGCGAGTGGAGTGGGGTAGAGCTTCCCGGGCTGACGTCGAATACSCGCATGGCGAAYCTCGGGGCTCCGTCGTCGGCGCCGACAACCACGCGCCGCAGCACMCCCGGCATATCYTCAACGGGCTCKACCTCGATATAGCTGCGAACCTTCATCGYGTCCCTCCCCCGGTTTATACCCRTAAATAAYAGTRYGGTTGCGCTGCTCSTAYAGGGGTTAGTATTTTCATACAGAGCAGCRCAACCGGATAAGGACTACCTTACGATAGCTTATACCTGCGCCCGGAACRCCGGGGCGCAGGTAAGACANNNGCNTTATTTRCYTGGKAAYTTRACKGGGATGGCTTTTCCCTTGGGATAGGCCTTGGGACTGATTATCTCTTCGTGCAACTCGTCAGCAGCCTTGTCCCGCACCTTTCGCAGCAGTTTCTGAAGCTGCTGATGTTCTTCTTTGGTGAATTCCGCCATGAACTTCGTAATCAATTCTAGCTGCACCTTCAGCCCGGGGTCTACCAGCTTCGAGCCCTTGTTCGTCATCTTGATCTCGGTGTATGGCTGCCCTCTGCGCTTGGGGATCCTCTTGACCAGCCCCTCGTTCTCCATCCTGTTAAGCAGGCCAGCGATGGTCTGGTTTTCCCGCGTGGTCAGCCGGGATATCTCCGCGGGGATTACCGGGGGCGGGTAGTTCCTGCAGGCCCAGAGGACGGAGAGCTTCTCGGGGGTCAGGTTGACCTTGGCGAGCTTTATCTCGCTCACCTTGTTTGCCGCGGTCCAGGCCTGCCGCAGCAGGGTCCAGGTGGTCATGCCCGGATCGGTGAACTTGAAATCGTACATGCGGGGTCCTCCTTCTTTTTTGGATATCCCAAACGGGAAACCTTAAGTTTGCGTCGCCTGCGACGCTCAATTATTTATACTACTATAGTGGTAGTAATTTGTCAATGCATTACTTTGTAAAAAATCTTATCATCATCCATCCTGGGGCGTCAATACCCGCGCCCCTACTCACCTGCAACATCGCGACCCATCTGATAATAACGGGGGAAACCTAGAGCAGGCGCTCCGGGCTACCCCGTCTCACCGTTCGAACTCCCGCCTGATCTCCACGTAGCGGGCGGCGGCGCCGAGTGCCTTCATCGCGGTTTCAAAATCAATATAAGCGGGCAGCCCCTGTGCCTCCAACTGCCGCCTCATCTCCTGCATCGCGGGCAGCTGCATCCCGTAGATCCAGATAACAACCGTCTTCGACCTGTTCTGCATCAAGCGCACGAACATCTCGACCATGGGCGATACGAGCTGCTCCAGGCCGCCGTAGACAGCCAGGGCGGCGCAATCCACATTGGGGTCGTCAAGCGCCGCAGCCAGCCCGTCCTCCTGAATCTGAAAGGCGTTCTCCGCAACGGAGAGTATGGGGCCCATATCCATTGGGTTGGTGGTCAGCCGGAAGGACATCTCCGCCAGCTTCTCCAGGGTTTCGGCTGAGAAGCTGGCGACCGTCAGCCCCGCCTCCACCGCTGTATCGGTCGCTACCACGCCCGCGCCACCGGTATGAGAGACGATGGCAACCCGGTTGCCCCGGGGCAGCGGCTGGGACGAGAAGACCCTGGGCACTTCCCAGAACTCCTGCCAGCTTCTAACCCTGATGGCTCCCGCCTGTTTGAAGGCGCTGTCATAGACCTGCTCGTCGCCGGCAAGCGAGCTGGTATGCGATGCCGAGGCTCTGGCTCCAGCCTCAGTTCTCCCCGCTTTAAACACCAGCAGCGGCTTGCGGGGCACCAGCCTCCGCGCCGCCTCTATGAACCCGCGCCCGTCCCTGATATCCTCCAGGTGCATGGCGACCACCCTGGTATCGGGGTCGTCCGCCAGGTAATTCAGCAGGTCGACCTCGTTGACATCGCACTTGTTCCCCACGTCGCACGTCTTGCTTATGGGATAGGCATAGTCCCTCAGCGGCTGCGCTGTGGGGCCGACGAAACCGGTCTGGCTGCAGTAGGCAACCCCTCCCCGCTGGACGTTCTGATATGAGACGTAATAGGGAGCGGTTATCAGCCCTGCCGCGGGGTTGACGATTCCGATGGTATTCGGGCCCATGACCCGGATACCGGTTCTCCGGACTATCTCCACCAACTCACGCTGCAGCTCCGCCCCCTCCCCGCCAGCCTCGGCGAAGTTCTCGGAGACGATGAGAGCAGCCTTCACTCCGCTGTGAGCGCACTGCTCGATTATCGCGGGCACCGTGGGCGGGGGCGTGATGACGATGGCGAGGTCAATGGGCTCACCCACCTCGGTGACATCGGAGTAGGATTTCAGGCCGAGCACTTCGTCGTAATAGGGATTGATGGGGTATATCCTTCCGCGGAAGCCGAAGTTACGCAGGTTGGTTATGGTGCGGTAGCCGAGCCCGGACCCGTCCTTCATCGAAGCTATGACAGCGATAGCGTCGGGCTCGAAAAAATGCCTCAGGTCGCTTCTTTGTCCCGCCTGCATGCAGCGCCTTTCAATGTCAACAGTTTTTCGGCCGCCGTTGATTACCGGCGGCCCTATCTATTATAAACCACTCCCTCCCCCGCTGTCTTGTTCAGTTGCGCAACCATACCGTTCGGTCATGGTTGGTATGATTTTTAAAGTACCGTGTTGTAGAACCGTTCGTGGTGAGCTTGTCGAACCATGAACGCCCTTCGACAAGCTCAGGGCGAACGGAAAATAATTGCCTAAACTCAACTATATACATCAACTAGAACCGAACGGTACCGGCGCAACCGGCGGAGATTGCCGCTTCGCCCGCCTGAGGCGGACTCCTCGTAATGGCAAGATGAACTATTCCTCGTAGACACGGCCTGACGGGAATGGTTATAATAGGCGCGGGGTAAGAGCACGGTGGAAATATCACGGTTAGATGCCAGGGACCTGCCGGAGGCGTGGTTCCTTTGCCTGCGCGAGACCCTTGCCAAAGGGCGCGAGTACGTCATCGAGAGGGGCAGCAACGTCGGCCTGCGCAGGAAAGAGCTCGACTTTATCGTCCTCCAGGTCAGGCACCCCGGCCGCCGTCCCCTGACACCCGACGTGCCCCCCGGTGTGCCCCCTCCTTCGTCGATGGATTACGTGGAGAACTACCTTCAGTACCTGCTGACCTCCTTCAAAGCCGACACCGAGCAGTACACCTACGGCGAGGACCTGGAGCAGCAGATACCGGAGATCATCCGGATATATAAGGAGGATGGTTTTAACACCAATCAGGGGTTCATGGCGGTCGGCAGCAGGGATTCCATCAAGCTCCCCGACCCTCCCTGCCTGAGGGGCATCGACACCAGGGTTCAGGACGGCAAGCTGCACTTCGTCGTCTACTTCAGGTCGTGGGACCTGTGGGCGGGGCTGCCCTCGAACCTGGCGGGGATACAGCTGCTCAAGGAATACGTGGCAACCGAGGTCGGGGTAGAGGATGGAGAGATACTGGCGTTAAGCAAGGGGCTGCATCTCTACGATTATACCTGGGAGCTGGCGAAAGCCGCAGCGGGGCTGGAGGAAGCCTAGCGAGGGAACGGCGGCCCGGAACCTACGAGCTGCAGAACTGGGGAACGATACCGAGCCAGTCGTTCGGCGACATAATCAAGCCGCACTGCACTTTCCCTAATTCGAATGACAGCAACTCCGTACCACTGACAAAACCACGCCACACCAGCCGCCCGCCCTCTTTTGTGTCTTCGATTTCAACCGCCAGTTTGCTCTGCTCCATCAGGCTTTCTATGGGGTCTACAAAGTCCTCCATATTTACACCCGCGCGGATGATGAACTCGTTCCTCTCCTTGTCCCAGGCAGCAGTGAGGGCTTCGCTCTGCCAGAGGGAGTCTTCCAATTCTTCGAATTCGACGATTGTTAACTTCATCTGCGTCACCCTGGTACTATCGTACCTTAGGCACTAACTATAGTACCAGCATAAAATATTAGGCGACTCTCTGCCATAAGTCAAGATAGTATTTCTTAATTTTACTTAACTACACCTCCGAAAATTTTCCGGAAAACGCCTATTTTAGCGAGGTTAAGTGTGCTTCCGATATAGAAAATATCTAGGGGCGCTTCGCGAAGCGCCCCTACTGATAAAATACTGTCACGCTCGGGTATTTTGCTGATCCGTTTACGTCGTGCCAAATGTCTTGAAGGCAGGTACAAACTTGAGGGTAATCGACTCGACAAACTCGGTACTGCCGGTATCGAGCCGGATTTTTGGCTTAACGATGGTAAAGCCGCTGGAGGTAACATCGATCCACCGCACCGAGTCAATAAAAGCTCGCTGAATATAGAGCTCGACATCGACCACGTTTGCCAGGGGAGGCAAGGTGCCTGCCTGCTCCAGCTCGCACTCAATGTAGTAAGTCCCCCCCGCACCGGTATATTTATGGAACTTGAGACTTTTCACCCTCGCTATCCCGCCGTGCCCCTCAAAATAGACATCGACTATCACGGGGGAATCCTTGAGGTCATCCAGCTCCGCCTGCACCTGCTGAAGCTCAGCATCAGTGGCGGTGAGGTTTGCCAGGGCCGCCGCCAGCTCTGCCTCTGCCTCGTCTAAATCCTGTTGTATCAGCAGCAAGTCACTGGTGACCGCGTCATAATCGCCCTCGGGTACACGGCCGGTATAGGTCGATACCAGTACCCCGATCAAGGCAGCTATGATGCAAACCAGTATGATATAACCGAGTACTACCTTTACCCTCATTTCAACCCCCTTCAGCGACAGGAGCTAAAGACCCCGCCCTTTTTACAGGTAATGATAATACTACCACAACAGTGCAATATAGCAATAACCATCGCAGTTGGGCCACGGCGTGCCATGCCGCTCCCCAGCCAGCCCTTTATTGACACCCTCACCTCCGTCTGCTACCCTGCATATCGGCTCCATCCCCAGCCCGGGAACAGCCACAGAGATGAACACCCCACAGGAAGGACAGAAGAAGACCGCCTTCGTACTCAGCGGCGGAGGCAACCGGGGCGCCCTTGAGGTCGGCGTTCTCCTCGCTCTCCTCGAGCATGACATCCGGCCCCAGATACTGGTGGGCACCTCGGTGGGAGCGATAAACGCCACAGCCCTGGCCATCGACCCCACCCTTGAGGGCGCGCGCTGGCTGGCCGATTTATGGCGCGGGGTGAGGAAGGAGGACGTGCTGCCCAACAGCTATCTCTCCATGGTATGGCGGCTGTTGACCGGCGAGGGCGGCATCTTCACCAATGAGAACCTGAGGAACTTCCTGGCGTCCCATATACCCGATGGCATCAACCGGTTCGAAGATATAAAAGCCGCCGAGCTGTATATCACCGCGGTCGATCTCAACACCGGTAAACTGCACGTCTTCGGCATCGACAGCTCGGAGTCCGTCCTCGATGCCATAATGGCGAGCACCGCGCTGCCGCCGCTGCTTTCCCCCTGGCAGTACCAGGGCAGGAACTATGTGGACGGCGCCATGGTCAGCGACCTGCCACTGCGGGTAGCCCTGGAGATGAAGGCCACGGAGACCTATGCTATTTGCGTGCAGCAGCGACCGGGGTCGAAGGGCAACCTGAGGGGTGTGTTCCGCGTCGTCGGGCAGTTGATAAACGTCCTGTCCCACCAGCGCCTGGAGGATGAGCTGGGCTGGTGCCGCAAGATGAGCGAGGGCGACATCCACTATATCGAGGTACAGGCTTCCGAGGGGCTCCGCATCTGGGACTTCAGCCATAATGCCGAGATGATCGAGACCGGCCGGCAGGCTGGCGCAGAATACCTCCGCACCCACGGCCTCGCCTAGCCCTGTCCACGGTTAACGGGGTGCGGTCAACGGTCACGGCCTACCCAACCGGGTACTTCCCGTACCTGTGCGCCGCCTCAATCATCCACTCCAGCCTCGCCGGGTCCACCGCGGTATGTGAATGTGAGGGCGAGAGGATATAGCCGCCGCCCGGCGCGGCAGCCTTAACCGACTGCTTCACCGCCTCCTCCACCTCCTCCCGCGTCCCCCTCACCAGCAGGTACGACACGTCGAGATTGCCCACCAGCACCAGTTTATGCCCCACCTGCTCCCTGACCTTTCCCAGCTCCATGCCCGCCGTGGGCTCCAGCGTGAACAAACCGTCGAAGCCCCACTCGACGAACTTATCGAGGAAGGCGTAGATATTGCCGCACGAGTGCCAGAGCAGCTTCCTGTTCCGACTGTGCACCAACTCCGAGACCCGCCGGTAGCTCTCTCCGAACAGCTCCTCGATGACCTCGGGCCGCATTATCGGCCCCGTCTTCTGTCCCAGGTCGTCTCCCCCTATCACCACCTCGCCCCCGCACTCCATGACCGCATCCAGATACCTGAGGTAGAAGTCCGTCTGGGAATCGATGACCTTTTTCACGAAATCGGGCTTCTGGTAGAGGTACCTGGTGAAATTCACGAATCCCATGCACTGCCAGGTGCTCTCGAAAATCGACATGCTGGTGTACCCGACGGGGTAAATCCTGTCGCCATAGGCAGCTACCAGCTTCTTATGGTGCTCTGCGGTATTCCGGGCAAACTCATCGAGCACGGACTTCCTTGTACCATCCCAGGCATCCCACTCCTCCTCGGTGTGACAGCGCCCGTCGATGTAGTTCACAACGATGTTGCCGTCCTCCGTCCCGGTCAGCTCCCAGACACGCCCGCAGATATCATGGCAAAGGAGACCGTCTTCGACCCTGGGGTCTTCGAACGCCTCCATCTGCGTGTAGGTCGTCCAGTTCGCGTCGAAGCCCAGCTTGATAGCGGCCTCGAGAGCATCCGAGAAGTTGCCGTATACCAGCTCGGTCCAGCCTGAATTGATGATATCCCTGACCATACTCCGCGTCTCGGGGTTCCTCACCATGCCGGCCATGTCGGCGGGCGGCCTGCCCAGTATATGGTTGCTCGTGGCCGGCTCCGCTATACACCCCATTACCGGGACCCGGTCCGGCTCCTCGTGGTTCATGGCGGTGAGGAAACGCTGCTTAAAGTCCATCACAATGCGCTCCATCCCCTGATGATATCGGTGCCCGTAATCGCGTCCGGCGCAAAGGCATCCGCCCCCGCCCTTCTGGCGAACTCCTCGGTGAGCGCTGCCCCGCCGATGATGACTTTGACCCCCTCCCTGAGATTCTGCCGCTTTAGCTCCTCGATGACCTTCCCTATCTCCATGTCCGTCGAGGTGAGGAGGCAGGACATACCCAGCGCGAGGGGGCTGTGCTCCCTGACGGCGGCGATGAACCCCTCCGTGGGCACATCTATGCCCAGGTCGATTACGTTGAATCCCGCGCTTCGGGCGTAGTTTATGAATATATTCTTGCCCAGGTCGTGAAGGTCGCCGGCAACGGTTCCCACCACCACCGTGCCCGCCGACTCCGAGGTCCCCGCCTCCATGAGCGGCGACAGCAGTCCCATCACCTCTTTGGCGATTTCAGCGGCATACACCAGCTCCACCAGGAACCACTCGCCCGACTGGAACCGCCTGCCCACCACCTCCAGCCCGCCGGCGACAGCATCTACGGCGTCCCTGACCGCCGCCGGTTCTCCTGTGTCGGCAACCACCCGAGCGGCATCCACCGCGCCGTCCATGTCCAGCTCCAGCAGCCTGTCCTTCAACCGCTCGAGGATATCATCGGCCATCGCACGCTCCCGCTCTGAGGTTTAACGGAGTAAATCTGCCCCATTGTAGCCAGCGATAATCCGAGTGTCAACCACCGATGTGTTGCCTATACCGTTCGGTTATGGTTGGTATGATTCTTGAAGTACCGTGTTCTAAAACCGTTCGTGGTGAGCTTGTCGAACCATGAACGCCCTTCGACAGGCTCAGGGCGAACGGAAAATAATTGCTTAAACT